>JAAVGE010000024.1 GCA_014800385.1 Bacteroidales bacterium | reverse complement strand
GTTGCTGCGCCCGCGGTCACAGATTAAAACAGATAAACACGGATTTTAATGTAAAGCAAGAAAAGATCCGTGAAAATCCGTACCATCCGTGAATTAGAGCGAAGCGAAAAAATCCGTGTGTAAGAAAATCTGATTAATCGTGTTATAACTAATATCCTGAAAGAGAGAAAAAGGAATAAAACACACAGATTTTAGCGTTGCTGCGCCCGCAGTCACAGATTAGAACAGATAAACACAGATTTTAATGTAAAGCAATATAAGATCACTGTAAAGATATTCATAACTTTCAGAAGTAAAATAATCGGCATAAAGTTTGTATTTTAGACAATGTTTTAATACATTTGTCAGAATATCAATCTTTTACCCATGAACTCCCCAAAGAATCTCAATAGAATCACTCATGACATCATAAAGGTGGCATTTGATGTGAGGAATCAATATGGTCGGCTGATGCTTGAAAGTTTATACGAACAGGTCTTTGCCATAGAACTCACCATGCTTGGTTATAAGGTAGAACGTCAGGTACCTCTTGATATAGTACATAAAGGGATCACTATTAAACGGGCTTACGTTATTGATATGTTGGTTGAGGATATGATACCGTTAGAGTTAAAGGCAAGGACACACATGGGTGGGGAGGAATTTCGCCAACTTCTGACATATTTAAAACTGGCAGATAAGCCAGTGGGGTTTCTCATCAATTTTGGTGCTAAGGAATTTTCGTTTGGCAAAATGCATGAGGAAGATGGCAAGCACTTACATGGGTTGTACCGTCTTATTAATTAGCCTAAAGATTTAAATAGTATCGAAGGATTATATAGATCTTAAGGGGAATAAAACACTCGGATTTTAATGTAAAGCAAGAAAAGATCCGTGTAAATCCGTTTTATCCGTTTTATCCGTGAATTAGAGCGAAGCGAAAAAATCCGTGTGTAAAAAATCTGAATAATCGTGTCATAAACCAATATCATGAAAGAGAGAAAAAGGAATAAAACACACAGATTTTAGCGTTGCTGCGCCCGCGGTCACAGATTAGAACAGATAAACACGGATTTTAATGTAAAGCAAGAAAAGATCCTTAAAATCAGAGTATATAAAAAATTTATTCATAAATTTAAACAGTTTCTGAAGGGTAATTTTCTGGTATAATCGGACTTCTGTTTGGTGATTAGATAATTTATTCATAACTTTACGCTCACACTCGCTAATATCATCGGATGAAAAATGTTTTTCTCATAATATTCTTGCTGATGCTTGTTTCATGCGACTTCCGTAATCGGAATCATGATTCGGATCTGCAGTCATTGTATGCCGAACTTGACCGTGAGATAGCACGCAGCCATGAGTATGATCTTATTAAGGAGAGGCGCATCGATTCGCTGAAATTACGACTGACGATGACCGACGATGAGCGGCGCCGAACCGAAATTGTCAATAGTCTGATTGATGAATATAATGCGTATAATGCCGATTCCACTCTGAAATATATCAACTATAACCTTGGTCGCAGACATGTGAAAGGTATTCCGGGGGAATACACCCGGCTGGTCATACGCCGGGGCGACGTGCTTGGTCATGCCGGTCTTTTTCCGGATGCGCTTGCCGAAATGGTGAGCATACCGCCTGATTCCATAACCGATGAACTGAAGGAGGCGTATTATTCCACATATTGTGCGATATGGCAATATCTGGCCGAATACACGGCTGATCATGAAACAGGTCGAGGTTATGAGCGGAGACGTTCCATCTATGCCGATTCCCTGCGTCAGACCGTAGACACCACATCGTTCAACCATTTTGTGTATGTCATGGCTGAACATGCGCGCAACGGTGACCCCGACAAGGCTATTCATGAACTGGAGCAGAGTTTGAAAAAGTATCGTTCCGGCTCACGTGAATATTCCATCCTTGCCTCCACTCTCTCCTATATTTATAAGACGGCGGGACGCCCCGAGGAATATAAACATTATCTGGTGAAGAGTGCTATATCCGATATTCAAGGAGCGGTGAAAGAGAATGTGTCGTTCCGCGAAATGGCTACGCTGATGTTTGAGGAGGGGGATGTGGAGCGCGCCAATAAATATCTGAAAAAGAGTATTGCAGATGCCAATTTCTATTCGGCGCTGATGCGTAACGCACAGTCCGGAAAGATGTTGCCTGTTATTGACGAGGCATATTCCGGTGTTCAGGAAGAACTACACGGACGTCTGCGCAGGATGGTGTGGATCAGCAGTGTGCTGTCATTTATCCTGCTGATCACGGTTGTTCTGATTCTTAAACAGATATATAGTCTGAGAAAGGCCAAGGACAGGGTGTCGGCTGCGAAAGATAAATTGAGCGAACTGTCGGAGGAACTTCGGGAGGCTAACAGAGAACTCGGAAGCAAAAACGCCGAACTCCGTGAATTCAACCGCACCAAAGAGCAGTACGCCGGGTTGTTCATGGAGTATTGCTCAACTGCTATATCTTCGCTGCAGCATTATCAGCAGGGGTTGCGTATTCATGTCATTCAGGGTGGAAACCGTGCCGGGCTGTTGAAAAAACTTGAATCAACCGAGATCTCCGACAGTCTGTTGAAAAACTTCTACGTAAGGTTTGACGAGGCCATTCTCAACATCTACCCTGAGTTTGTGGAGAAGTTCAATTCACTTCTGCTCCCCGACCGTCAGGTGATATTGAAGTCCGGCGAGTTGCTCAACACTGAGTTGCGACTGTTCGCTCTCATCCGTCTGGGCATAGACGACAATGCCAAGATAGCGGAATTCCTCCGCTGTTCCCTTGCCACGGTCTACACCTATCGTTCACGCATGAAGAAACGAGCCATCAATCCCGATGGGTTTGAGGAAGCGGTCAAGGAGATCGGTTAATAGATACTTTTATAGATAAAAACAGTTTACGAACTGAGGGCAACCGGTCTGTCAGTTCGTCTTTTTTTGGTTAAAAACTGTTTGATAAGGGTTAAAAACGGTTTGATTTTAGGACAAATCCCCCCCCCATAACTAATTGAAAATTAAATAGTTATAAGTTTGATAGTGTTTGATTTTTGTTTGATTGGCTTGACTATATAATAAATGATAGCGAAATTTGCGCCGAACATTTTATTTACCTCAGGCAAACAAAATCACATTACTAAATCATACTTATAATGAAAAGAAAACCATGGAATTTTAGAGCCGTCACCCTGTTCTTGCTTTGGGTTGCCGCTCTCTGGTTTGCCCCGTTTATGTCGGCGCAGACCGTAAATGTTTCCGGCACAGTCTCCGATCCTGTGGGAGAGGTTCTGATTGGTGTCAGTGTTTCAGTTAAAGGAAATCAGGCACATGGCGTTGCCACTGATTACGACGGAAACTACAAACTTGAGAATGTTCCCTCTGACGGAACGCTCGTGTTCAGTTACGTAGGTTTCCAGGCTGTTGAGGTTCCCGTAAAAGGACAGACAAAAATTGATGTTACCATGCACGAGGACAGCGAACTTCTTGATGAGGTTGTTGTAGTGGGCTACGGTTCACTCAGCCGCAAGGAACTTTCAAGTTCAATCGTTCAGGTTAACCGCGACGACTTCATGAAGGGTGCAATGAACAGCCCTATGGAGATGCTCACCGGTAAGGTAGCCGGTTTGAACGTGTCAAGCACCGCAGCCGCTAACCCTAACGCCGGTGCTGACCTTCAGGTCCGCGGTGCAACTTCACTTTCTGCAGGCAACGGTCCCCTTATCGTTATCGATGGTGTTGCCGGAGGTGACATCCGCACCCTTGCTCCTCAGGATATTGAGTCAATGTCAGTATTGAAAGATGCCGCTTCCGCAGCAATCTACGGTACCCGCGGCGCGAATGGTGTAATCCTTATCACAACTAAGAAAGGTACAGGCGAAGCCGGCCTCCCCATCGTGACTTACGATTCATACATCGGTCTGGCTTTCGCAAAAGATAAACCCGAGGTTCTCTCACCCTACGAATGGCGTCTGGCACGTCGTGGTAATGACTACGGCGCAAGCACCGACTGGTATGATCTGATCACCCGCGACTGCGCATACAACACCAACCACTACCTCGGTATCGACGGTTCACTTCAGAACGGAGGCTACTACACCGCTTCAGTAAACTGGAAGAAAGCCAACGGTCTGGACATTGTCAGCGGACGTGAAGAATTCGGTGGCCGTGCTGCCGTTTCGGTAAACACCCTTGACAACCACCTCCGCATCAGCACCTCTCTGAACGCACGTAAAGTTGAAGAGAAATGGGGCGACGACGGTATGTTCGACACAGCGTTAGGTATGAACCCCACTATCCCCGTATATAACGAAGACGGTTCATATTATCAGCCCACTTCACCCACCGACATCAAGAACCCTGTCCAGCAGTTGAAGGTGAACACTTCCCGCGGTCACAGAACATACATTCTCGGCACAGGTGAACTGAAATATAACATCTGGAATAGCGACAAACATAACGTAAGCACCACACTCTCTTATTCATATAACTACAACGACCTTAAGAGCGACTATTACACCCCCACCACATCAGGTGAATCTTACTGGGGCGGTTATGCAGGTCGTGCTTCTCAGCAGTATCAGAAATGGTGGACAAACCAGGTTGAATGGCTTGTAAACTACGGTTTCCAGAGCGGTGACCACGACTTTAAATTCGTTGGCGGTTACACATTCGAACGCTCCAACTGGGAACAGATGTTCATGCAGAACAACAACTTCACCTTCGACGGTCCTCTGTGGAACGGCATCGGCAGCGGTTCATGGCTTGGTGACGGTAAGGCACAGATGTACGGCGGTAAGAGCCAGTCTACCCTGATCGGTTTCTTCGGTCGTGTGAACTACTCATGGAAAGGTATGTTGATTGCATCGGCATCACTCCGTCACGAAGGTTCAACTAAATTCGGTACTGACAAAAAATGGGGTTCTTTCCCTGCAGCATCAATCGCATGGGAAATGACCAAGATGCCCTTCCTGGCCGACTACACTCAGACAGTACAGAGCCTCAAGCCCCGTTTCTCTTACGGTGTTACCGGACGTAGCGACTTCGACGCTTACAAATCAATGGCTACATATTCGCCCAGCGGCACATATTTCGTTGATGGTCAGTGGGTGACAGGATATGCTCCCTCAATCAATGCCAATCCCCAGTTAGGTTGGGAAAAACTTTCAAGTGCCAACTACGGTGTCGACTTCATGTTCTTCAACCGTCTTTACGGTTCAGTTGAATATTTCGACCGCCGTTCACAGGATCTGCTCTACAACTACTCCGCTCCTCAGCCTCCTTACGTTTATCCCGACATTCTGGTTAACGTAGGTACAACCCGCAACACCGGTATCGAACTTGCTGTAACCGCTGACGCCGTTATCAATCAGCCCGTTACCTGGACAACCGGTATCAACTACTCTTACAGCACTACCAAACTGACAAAACTGTCAAACAGCATTTATCAGGCTTCATATCTCGAACTCTATCAGAAACCCGGTGTCGGTACCAGCGAATACTTCTTCCGCGTTGAAGAGGGTGGTAAAATCGGTCAGTTCTGGGGCTATGAATATGCCGGAGTTGACGAAAACCACAATATGCTCGTCTACACCGCTGACGGCGACAAAGTTCCCGCTGCAGCAGCCAACCCCGAAGATAAACGTTACATCGGTGACGGCGCTCCCAAACATTTCCTTACATGGAACAACACCATCAAATGGAAACAGTTTGACCTGAGCATGATGTTCAACGGAGCATTCGGCTTCCAGATTTTCAACATGCGCCGTTATGGCATGGGTCTGAAAGGTAGCGGTAGCGACAACGTACTCCGCAGCACATATCTCAAGGACCGCGACGTGTGGTCAGGCGGTGGTGTGATTTCATCATACTTCCTTGAAAACGGTGACTACTTCAAACTGGAAAACGTTACCTTAGGTTACACTCTTCCTCTGAAGAACCGTCGTCTGCTCGACTCACTCCGCGTTTACCTCTCAGCGCAGAACCTCTTCACACTGACAGGCTACAGCGGCACTGATCCCTCAGCCGTTACCTCAACCGGCATCACTCCCGGTATCGACGTGACTTCGGCTTATCCCACCGCAACTCAGGTGACTCTTGGTGTTACCGTCCGCTTCCGTTAATCTCAATAATTTGATACAATGAAAGTTACTAAACATATAACCGGTCTGCTTGGAGCAGCCGCATTAGCCATCGGTACCTGGTCATGTACCGACCTGGACGAAGTTACATTTGACCGTATTGACGCATCAACCTTCTATCAGGATGAAAACGCTGTCAATGGTGCCGTTGCCGCTGTTTACAGCAGTGCCTTCTACGGCTTTGAAGAATATTTCTGGTATCTGAACGAGTTCCCCGCCGACCAGATTGCATGGCGCACATGGAACGGTGGTGCATGGGGCTATGACGAAGCCGAAAAATTCGTGCTCTCAACCCAGACATGGAACTCCGAGTCAAAAATCATCAAAGATGCATGGACCCACGCATGGGAAACCATCGGTCTGTGTAACACCCTTATCAACGACCTGAGCAAAATCAATCCCGAGTCCATCGGTATGACTCAGGAAAAGGTTAACAGCCGTATCGCCGAAGTGCGTACGCTGCGCGCATGGGCCTATTACAACAACTTTGAACTCTGGGGCGGTACACTTCCCCTTTGTGTTGAGGCTGACGGAAATGTCCCCGGCTCGGCCGATGCAGATTTCAACACCGGTTGTCAGGTGATATGGCAGTTCATCGCAGACGAACTCGATGCCTGTGTCGACGACATGGTTGCAGAAGATGGATCAAACAACACCCGCAACATGCTCAATAAAGGTGTGAACCGTATGCTCAAGATGCGTCTGCTGCTTAACTCACAGATCTGGACAGGCACCGACCGTTACAGCGAATGTGCAAAACTTTGCGAGGAGATCATCAACGGTGACTACGGTCAGTATAACCTCGCTGCCGATTATCGTGAAATCTACGGCATCAACAACAACACCTGTCCTGAGGTAGTGTTCGCTTTCGCACAGGAGGCAGGACGTATGACCAACAACAACCGTGTGACACCCTTCATGCCTTACAACTATGATGAAATGTTCGGTTTCTCATGTGACCAGGGTGGATGGAACTGTACCTGTCTTGTTCCCTCAAAAGATAACTACGGTTCAGTTGTTCCCAACGCAGGTAGTGACGCCGGTCGTTCATTCATCTTCTATTACGGTGACAAACTGGGTGCACCCTACGACCGTATGAATGACAAAGATATCCGTAAACAGCCGTTCCAGTGTGATGCCGCAGGTAACTGGAAAGGTATGTTCGCCATGGGCGCACAGATTAACTACAATACCGGCGAGCCTGTCCTTGCCGATGCTGACCTTCAGGACAAACCCCTTATCTATGTCGACCAGGTTGGTACATTCCTTAACCTCGGTCGCGAACTTGAAGTTGTCATGAGCCCCCGCTGGGGACAGACAAACTCAGGTTTCCGTCCGGTGAAATATCCCGTTTACCCTGCATCTGTAGGTGTAGACTGGCGCGATGCCGATGAAGTGGAATTCCGTCTGGCAGAGGTGTATTACACTCTCGCCGAATGTCGTCTGCGTGAAGGCAAGACCGAAGCAGCCAAACAACTTGTGAATGACGTTCGTCAGCGTTACTTCAGTGCAGCCGACGCTGCCCAACTCGAACAGCCCGGTCCCGGCTTTACCGCTTTCGACGCCGACTGGATGCTCAGCGAATGGGGTCTGGAATATCTTAACGAAGGTCGTCGCCGCCGCACTGACCTGCGCCGCTTCGACAAATTTACCCAGGGTCAGTGGTGGTTCTTTGGTCGTGCAACCGAGGTTGATCGCCAACTCCCCGCCAAACGTGACCGTCGCTACGAATGGTATCCTCTGCCCCAGGTGGCACTGATGGTTAACCCCGGTCTTGTTCAGAATCCTAACTATTAATCCTTAGTAATCATGAAAAAAATAAATATATTCAGCATCTTCTTCCTGTTGCTCCTTGCCGTGGTTACAGGGTGTAAGAAGGATGAGATTATCTTCGACAGCGAACTCCCCCGCTTCGAACTCCGTCCCGGCTATGAACTCCTTGAGGTAATCGTGCCGCAGGGCACCGCCGCTAATGACAAAATCTATATCATCGGTGAATTCAACGGCGGCATGGATGCCGTAGGTGATCCCCGATGGCAACTCCAGAAGGCACCTGACACAGATGTCAAATGGGGTATATATCTGAATCCTGCCGACTTCATCGACGGTAAAACTCTGGCTGACGGCTACTGCTTCTACTCTATGGAGCAGGGTGAAGAACGCTCGCTTGATAATAAGGAGGTTGTTCACACCGAGGCTCCCGGCTTGGGCCAGCGTATCAACGTGCTCGTTTACCGTTGGGCCGATTACTTCAACAAACCACAGAACCCCGATGAAATTGTTCATGACGGTTATGCAATCTTCGTTGTTGACAACTCCGGATATGATGAACTGGCAATGTATGCTTGGGGCGATGCCGAAGCATTCGGCGGATGGCCCGGCATGAAACCTACCGGTAAGGTGGAAATCAACGGTGTGACATACAAATACTTCGACACCGGCGCTGCCAACGAAGGTCTCAACCTCAATCTGATCTTCAACAATAACGGTGGAGGCAAACAGTTACCCGACTATAACGTTACTCTTAACGAAGACTTCTATCTCGAACTCACTCCCGACGGTGTCACTCCATTCGATCCCAACGCAGTTGTAACTCATGACGGTTACGCAATCTTCGTTGTGAACAAATCAGGCTGGGATGAACTCTATCTTTACATGTGGGGTACTGTAAATGACCTCAACGGCGGATGGCCCGGCATGGCTCCCACCGGCACACAGAAAATCAACGGTGTGGAATATGTTTACTTCGATCTTGGCGCTGCCAACTGCGATGCCGGACTGGAAGAACATGTTATTCTCAACAACGGCAGCGGCAAGCAGATCGACGACGTGGTTGTGTTCAATCTGGACCGCGATGTGTATGTTGAACTGACTGCATCAAAAGCAACTGAAATCGACCCCAGCACTTATGTGCCGAGCGAAACTCCCGAACCCGAGCCCGAACCTGAACCTGCTCAGGAATATAAAATCTATATTCAGAACAATACCGGCTGGAGCAACTTCTATGTGTACGCCTACGGTGACAAGGAACTGTTCGGTGGCTGGCCCGGTGCCACATCAACCGAAACCAAGGTTATCGGCGGTCAGACATTCCTGGTGTTCACTGTTGAAGGAAGCGGCGAAACTGAAAACCTTATTTTCAATGATAACAACGGCACTCAGTATGACGCCATGACAATCACCCTCGACCGTGACTATTACATCATCGCCAACCCCGGTGCAGCAGAAGAAACCGTGCCTGCCGCAACAGAATATAAAATCTATATTCAGGACAACACCGGCTGGAGCAACCTCTATGTCTACGCCTGGGGCGACAAAGAAATCTTCGGTGGATGGCCCGGTGCGGCTCCCACTGCCACTGAAACCGTTGACGGAGTGACCTACAAGGTCCTCTCCGTTGAGGGCGCCGGTGAAACCGAAAATCTGATTTTCAACGACAATAACGGCACTCAATATGATGCTGCCACTGTTGTCCTTGACAAAAACTATTTCATTGTGGCCAATCCCGACGGTGCGGTTGTAAAATAACAGATACCTTACATGAAAACAAAGAAAATATCATCCATACTTGCCACTGTGGCACTGGCAGTTACAGGCTGTACATCATACGAGATCGATATGCCTGCCAATCCCGAGGCTCCTGCTGTGGGTCCGGAAGTGTCATCCAATGTAATCTATCAGGCCAATCCCCGCTTCTTCGGTGATAACGAATGTATCAAGGGGCTGACCAACCAGGTTTCACGTATCGCTTCAATGGACTGCGATATCCTTTGGGTGATGCCTGTTTATGAACCGGGCGAACTCAATGGCATTGGCTCACCCTACTGTGTGCGCAACTTCACTGCTGTCAATCCCCGTTACGGCACTATGGCTGACCTGGAGAATATGGTCAGCGCCGCTCACGGTGCCGGAATGAAGGTAATCTTCGACTGGGTCGCCAACCACACTGCATGGGACTGCGCATGGATCAGCGAACATCCCGACTGGTATGTGCGTAACGCCGACGGCAACATTGTTTCTCCCTCAGGATGGAGCGATGTGGCTCAACTGGACTTCAGTAATCCCGAAGTGGGTGAAGCAATGAAAAATGCCATGCTTTTCTGGGTTGACAAACTGGGTATCGATGGCTATCGTTGCGACTATGCCGACGGTGTGCCCCACGAATTCTGGAGCAACACCATCGAGGCTCTCCGCGCTAAAAATGCAGATATGATCATGATTGCGGAAACAGCCAACTATGATTACTACGCCGATGGCTTCGATATGATCTACGACTGGACAAGTTCAACATCAATCTCCGATGCTTTCAACGGTGGCAAACCTTCCGACGTGGTTAAGAAAGCCGCCGAGGCTCTGGCAAAGGTTCCCGAAGGTAAATCAATCCTCCGCTATGCCTTCAACCACGACGTAGCCGCTGAAAACAACGTATCAACCTACTTCGGCTCGGTCGACGGTATCCCTGCGGCATACGTTCTGGCTTCAATGCTGAACGGTACCCCCATGATTTACTCATCGATGGATGCAAGCGGTATCTCCGGCAAACTGTCGTTCTTCAACTACACCACTCTGGATTTCTCAGAAGAACTGACCGGTGTCTATACCGCTATCGATGCCGCATTTCAGGAATCGGCCGAGGTGCGCCGCGGCGAACTCACTGACTATTCAAATTCATCTGTGGTATGCTTTACCCGATCAATCCCCGGTCATACACTTCTTGTGGCAGTGAATGTGACAGGTTCAGCGCAGACCGTAAGAACACCCATTCAACTTGCCGGTGCGTCAATGACTGACCTCATCAACGGAGGTACTGCAGCCGCTCCTCTGGTGATTAATCTTGAACCCTACGCATATACAATTCTGATGAACTAATTTATGGTTTTATACTCTCAAAATAATTCCGTATCTTTGGAGCGTTGAGAATATAAAATTCACTAAATACATTATTAGTACATGAAGAATATTATGTCATTACTATTGCTTGCGACAGCCATGGAAATGGCTGCCGTAAGCATCACATCGCCCAACGGCGCTTTCTTGCTGAACGTTGATGTGAATGCAGAGGGTACCCCGGTCTATTCTCTTGATTATAAGGGAAAACCTGTCATCAAGTCAAGCCGACTGGGTATCGTGACCAAGGAAACGGACTTCACAAAAGGATTCCACATCGCCGGCACCGACACCGCTACGGTCGACCGCTCATGGGAACCTGTGTGGGGGGAATATTCCACCGTCCGTGACCACTTCCGTGAACTCACCGTGGATCTGAAAGCAGAACATCCGGAGCGTGCGCTGACCGTGCGTTTCCGCCTGTTTGACGATGGTCTGGGCTTTCGCTATGAGATGCCCGTGCAGAACGGTTCAAACTATCTGACCGTTACCGATGAAATCACCGAGTTCAACTATACGGACAATCATAAACTGTATGCCATACCCGGCGATTATGACACCGACGAGTACCTCTGGTCTGAGACTACATTCTCAGGACTGGAAGATGCTCTGAAAAACTACCATCGCCACTCCGAGGCGCAGCGTGCGGAAGGTCTGACCGTGCAGACTCCGCTCCTTATCAAGACCACTGACGGCGTTTATATCAATGCTCACGAGGCGGCTCTTGACGGTTATCCCGCCATGCTCCTTGATGTGGATCCGGCAACTTACTCCATGAAGTCACACCTTGTGCCTGACCGTCTCGGAGTGAGCGCATATCTTCAGATGCCATTTAACACCCCCTGGCGTACGCTTATCGCCAGCGATGATGCGCGCGACATCCTTTCATCACAACTTGTGCTGAATCTGAATGAACCGTGCAAAATCGAGGACACCTCATGGATCAAGCCTATGAAGTTCATGGGTGTGTGGTGGGAGATGTTCACCGGTAATCAGAAAACCTGGGCTTATTCAGATGATCATCTGGCAAAACCCGGAGTAACCGATTACTCAAAACTGACTCCTAACGGACGCCATCCGGCCAATACCGAGAATGTGAAGCGTTACATTGATTTCGCTGCCGCCAACGGCATTGACGGTGTACTTGTAGAGGGTTGGAATGAAGGTTGGGAAGACTGGGCAAGTTATCGCAAGAACCGTCAGTTCCTGTTTGACAAACCCTATCCCGACTTTGATCTCCCCGCTCTGCGCGACTATGCCAAGGAGAAGGGTGTGAAACTTATCATGCACCACGAAACGGCAGCAAATGCGGCTGATTATGAACTGCAACTGGACCGTGCGTTCCAATTCATGAAGGATAATAACTATGATGCTGTGAAAACCGGTTATGTGGGTGCTATCATCCCCCGCTCCGAACATCACACCTCGCAGTGGATGGTTGACCATGCGCGCCACGTCATTGAGCGTGCCGCTGACTATCAGATTATGGTTGACAGCCATGAGGCTCCGCGTCCTACCGGTTTGTGCCGAACTTATCCCAACTGGCTCGCTCAGGAGTCGGCCCGCGGCGGTGAGTTTGAATCAATGGGAGGCAACCCCCCTTCACACACCTGTATTCTCCCCTTCACCCGACTGAAAGGTGGTCCTATGGACTATACCCCCGGTTTGTTTGAAACCCGCATGAGTTATTACAACGAGGGTAAGGACTCGCAGGCCGGAACTACTCTGGCACGCCAACTTGCCCTGTATATGACCATGCCTTCACCCATGCAGATGGCGTGTGACCTTCCGGAAAACTATGAACGTTTCCCTGATGCGTTCCAGTTTATCAAGGATGTGCCGGTGGATTGGTCCGACTCACGTTATCTGGAGGCTGAACCTAACCGTTATATCACCGTTGCACGTCGCGATAAACATTCCGATGACTGGTATGTTGGTGCTATCACCGATGAGAATGCGCGTGTGGCCGAAATTGACCTCAGTTTCCTTCCCGATGGAAAGTACGAGGCCAAGATATATGAAGATGCACCTGATGCACACTGGAAGGATAATCCCCAGGCTTACCGCATCAGAACAGTGAAGGTTAAACCGGGTCAGAAACTGCGCCAGCCTCTGGCTCCCGGCGGCGGTGCTGCAATTCAGATCCGCAAACTATAATTTGGATTTATTATTTTAACTCTATACCTTTTTAAGGTAAAAAAGATTGCCAGAAGGTAATTTTTACAATCAAATGTTCTTGTACCGGCTTGCGTGTGAACGTAGGCCGGTATTCTTGTATGTGTTGTACGTTCATGGACAGTGATGTATATTCGGCGGATGCTCCAGGGAGCATTCCTACACTCTTGACAATGAGCGTATTAGCCTTGTAGGGCTGCTCCATGGAGCAGCCGCATATACGGCGATGCTTCGCCTATTTTGACACACCCTCTTGAAGAAAATACTTTCTAACGATTATTATATTTTCGTTAAAAGTATAGACGACTTCATTAGTTGTTTTCTGTCAGTTCCCGGTTACGGATAAGTTTTTTCAGGAAACGTATCTGAGCCTCGTATTGGTCGGCTTTCGCAGGATGGGACACCATGAGGTTGCGTATTATTTCCAGGGCTTTGTCATACTGACGTCGGCGGATGTGGAACTTGGCGAGTGATTCGCTCAGCAGAGAGTCAGGCGACGGATCGGGGATGTGAGTTACACGTGGCTGCTCGACGGCAACGGGCGTATCTTCGGGTCTTTCCGGCGAGTGCTTGCGTATGAATTCATCAATGCGGGCATCGGCTGAATCGGGGAGGGGTTCAGTGGTGGGATGTGGGTCGGCAGCCTCCTGCTGCTCAAGCACTGAGGCATAGTCGGGAACGGGATTGAATATGAGCCGTTCAAGCAGTTCTGTCTCCTCGGCATTGTTTTTCCCTCCTCCGTAACGCTGCAGGAAGGTGTCGATGGCATCCTCGGTTGTGGGGCGCGAAGGGGTTTCATCCTCGGGATAGAAGTGGCGGAACTCCTCGGCACGGGTGCTCATAAGGTCAAACAGTGCGGCATGGCTCGGGTCGGACAGAGCCACTTTCAGGGTCAGTTCCTTAACCTCTTTTTCATTGAGCAGACCGCGACACTCCTTCAATGCCACGATGGCAGGAAGGAGGAAGCAGGGGTAGCGGGAGATAAGGTCACGGGCGGCGGCGAGTTTCGTCTCCGGCGTGCCATCGGGCTGCAGCAGCAGTGTTATTTGTTCTTCAGTGCGGGTCATTACCAGTTTCCGAGTGTGGCGTTGAAAATTAGGTCGACAAGTTCTTTGCTTATCTGCTGACATAGTTCATCCTGTACGTCGGTGAGCATCTCCTCGCTGCTGAAATCACGATATGCCGAGAAGGTCTGGTCAACGTTGTTTCTTTCATCGCGCAGGTCATTATATTTCACACGTACGTTTATGGTCAGACGCGTCATAGAGGCGTAGGCATTCTCGGTGACTGCCTGAGGCGACAGGTTATATCCGGTGATCTCACCCTCCAGTTCAAGGTCGGATGCGCCCTCGGTAATCTGCAGGCGCGTGTTGCGGGTCACATAGTCCATCAGTTCGTTTTCGAAAGTCTGTTGCAGAGGTGGATAAACCAGAGCGGCACGAATGGGAAACTCGCTGATACGTATGGTTTTATAGACCGAATAGTCAAGGGCTGAGCCATTGAGTTTATAACTGGGTATGCACCCCTGCCAGGCGGGAATCATTGCCAGAATCAGGAGCAGAGGCAGGGCAAGGAGTCTATTCCAGGTCATATTCTTTGATTTTTCTGTAAAGGGTTCGTTCGGAGATGTTCAGTTCTTTGGCGGTTGCTTTGCGACGACCGTCGTTGCGTTCGAGGGCACGGCGTATCATCTCCTTTTCATCGTCGGCGGAGATGGGGGCGGAGTCCTGTTCTGTTATATCCTCGACCGGCGAATAGGGGATTATGGCATGCGGATTATGATGCACCGACAGTTCCTCGGCAGCCACAGGGAGAGTATCGGCGGGGTGAGCACCGCTCTCTTTTTCATCAACTATGGTGCGCAGACGGTCAATTTCGCGCTGCATGCGGAAAATCATGTTGAACAGCAGTTCGCGTTCCTTGGCGTAGGAGTGATCCGATGAGGTGTGGTCGTTGCAAAGGGCCGGAGTGTAGACGGTCTCATTCTCAGGGATATAGGTCAGCAGATTCTCACGGTCAACTTCGTTGCCTGCATCGAAAATGGCAATCTGCTCCACGATATTCTTTAACTGACGGATGTTGCCGGGCCAGCGGTAGGTCAGCATCATATGTCGGGCTGAGTCGGAGAAGGTGATGGGGGGAAGGGTGTAGCGTTCGGCGAAGTCGGTGGCGAATTTGCGTGCTAACAGCAGAATGTCGTTGCCACGTTCGCGCAGTGGCGGAACAGGTATCTGCACACCCGACAGACGGTAATACAGATCCTCGCGGAACCGGCCTTCGCGTATCGCCTTCTGCAGGTCAACGTTGGTTGCGGCCACCACACGGATGTCGGTGCGCTGTATGGTTGATGACCCCACCTTCATGAATTCTCCGGTTTCAAGAACACGGAGCAGACGGGCCTGTGTGGGCAGAGGGAGTTCGGCCACCTCATCAAGAAAGATGGTGCCTCCGTCGGCCTCTTCAAAATAGCCTTTGCGTGCCGACACCGCACTGGTGAAGGCTCCTTTCTCATGCCCGAAAAGTTCCGAGTCGATAGTCCCCTCGGGGATGGCACCGCAGTTTACCGCAAAATATTTATTGTGTTTGCGGGGACTGAACTGGTGGACGATCTTTGGAAAAAACTCCTTACCCGACCCACTCTCGCCGGTGACAAGCACGGAGATGTTTATGGGCGCAACGAGTATGGCACGCTGGATGGCCGCTATCAGCGCGGGTGCATTTCCCACAATGCCGAAGCGCATCTTGGCTTGCTGAACTTCCTGGGGTTCCGGTGGCGGTATTATCTGCATTTTTTCAGTTCGTAGGTTTTTGATTTGAGAAACTCTCCGAATTCAGTGACTGAGCCCTGATGGCGCTGCTGTTCCTCCACGGAGATGATGTCGCCGACACTGACGTGAATCTCTTTGCCGCATTTGCGGAATACTTCGGCGGGCAGGCGCAGGGTGCGCAACTGCCAACTGACCACTCCTAAGAAGTTGAACCACCAGGAGTTGGAGCCGTGGAAATATATAGGTATGACGGGCACTTTCAACTGCTCGATCAGTCTGACCACCGATGGTTGCCACTGGCGGTCGTTCAATTCACCCTTGAGGTTGACTTTGCTTACTGCTCCGGCTGGGAAGAAACCGACAGGATTACCGCTGCGAACCTGCTTTATCACCTCACGAATGCCGCGCATCGACACCTGTTTCTTTGCAGGGTCATTCGAGGCAAGTGCGTCGACGGCAATGAAGTTGGGGCGCATGGCACTGATCTGGTTCAGTATCATGTTCACCATAACCTTGAACTCCGGACGACGCGAGGCGATAAGATGGATCAGCGTTATGCCGTCCAGTGCGCCGAACGGATGGTTCGACACCGTGACGAATGCTCCCTGAGGAAGGTTATTGAGCAGTTCCTCATTGTCGATGCGAAGCCGGATTTTGAAGCCGTCGAACAACATACGTCGCACAAACTCCGGTCCGGGAGTGTCGCAGAAACGGCTGTGAATCTCATTCACCTTATCCACACTCAGAAAGTGGAGCAAGCCGTTAACAAGTTTCTCATGACCCTGCAGTCGGGGCACAAGTTTCACAATATCGTCGTAGTCAAGCACATTAGGCTTGATAGTATAATTCTGATTATCCATAATTATAACGGAAAAGGGCGGTTGAAGCCTATCAAACCACAAATTTAATAAATTATTTCCAATTTTCCGTTACGTTTCTTGAGTTTGTTAAGTCGGATAAGGTTAAGCGAGTGTTTAATAATAGAGATTATAATAAACCGAATCACTTCCATGAATCAGAAGTATATCAGTGGAGTTGCGCATTTTGCTCACGGTGTAACCACTATTGACCTTTTCAATAAATTCATCATTGTGTGAATTGATATACAATCTATATGTCCTGTTCGGTCGATCTTTTATATGTAATTTCACACCATAAGGCATTTTAGTCAGTTTCTCCGCTTCTGCCTGACAATTATTAAGTGCTGCAAGTTTCAGCGGGATGAAATTGTGTTCAATGACATCCCGTCTATCCGCGCAATATGAAATAATTATAAACATGGCGACTATAAGCGCAAAACATACCGTACCAATATCGAAATTAAAGAGATAATCATAAAGTGACCTGAACAGATATTTGAAAATTAGATATGCGACCATAAGCAATCCACCTATCAAAAGAGTGTTCTTGAGTATTTCAATTTCTATTTCATTCATAAAGCCTATAATCATTTGGGTTACAACTGTGGTTCAGTGGATAACAAACAGTGTCGGATTTATGAATCAGATAAATATCATTTGAATCTGCACGTTTGTATATCAAGGCGCCGGCATTTAATTTGTCAATAAACTCGTCTCTACTTTCCACTCTGATGCGATAAGTATCGCCATTATCCAAATATAGTTTTGTCCCCCATGGGAATGTTGATCCAATTTCCGCTTTTCCATGCATCGGTTCTATTGCATTTGTGTGAATATCATCAAAGATTAGTTTTGGGAAATATACAGGTAAAAATGAAGCATAAACAAAACAAAAAATAACCGCCATTGCCAACCCAATCCTTTTCATATCTTTACTTTCCATTTTAAAGGAACCGTTTCTTCCTGATCGCACAATTCCGTATAAAAACACAGTAGAAGTTACTATAAAAAGAATAGTCCCCACAATGGTGATATCTATAGCGCCAAAAGATTCATAATTTGTCATTTCTTAATTCTTTCTTCGTTCTGAATTAGTAGTTCTACTCATTGGTGAACGTGTAGATATAAAAACTTATCTTGTCAAGAGCGATGTAATTTAAACGGTTTCTTACATTTGACTATTAATATTCTCACTTTTTCGAATTGATTTATTCAGAGGTACTGTCAGGTACATTCTTTTAGGATAATTATCAGATAGATTCCTTGCGGTACTACTGATGGAATCCGTTGGATATACCATGTTGATTACATTCTTATTTATGAGGTATGTTATACAAAAATCATCGCTATGGAGTTCTATTGGTGAGCAACATAGTTTCCCCTCGCTATCCTTCCGGGCTGTTAATTGAGGTTTAATTTTCAATGTGTCGCCATTGACTGAAAATGTACCGAAGTTGATTAAATTTGTTTCTGAAACTATTACAGAATATGAAGATTCTTTATACTTCAACGTCAAAATGGCAGTCCCGTATTCCTTGCTTTCTATGGTGTAAATCGCATATTCGGCATAAAAGTCATAATAGTAGAACTCAGATGGTTTATTCTTGCATGAGATCATGATAAACCCCAACAAACTGAATATGATAAATTTTATTTTGTTTGTGAGCATACAGGTATCTTATTTCAGTTTAATATTGTAATAATACTGATAAGTTGGTCCCAGGTATAAATCCATAATTGAGTCAAGTGAGTCGGAATAAAACGTGAGACACTCATAAGCCTCTGAATCGGATACTACGACCTTATATGATTTTAAATCCTTATACACCTCTAACTGATTGTAATTTTCAGTGATCTTATTTTCGGTGCAGCGTAACAACACATTCGGCGACAGCATAAGAGTAGTGTCATTACGTTTGATAAATGTTCCCGCTTCATAATTTCTGTATTTCCCAGAAGTTATAAAAGTGGAGTCGCTATAATTAAGAATCATCCATTGGGCACTAATTCCACTATAAGAAGGAATAAAATATAGTTTAATCCGATTGTTGTCAATACTGGAAAATTGACGAAATTTGCAGGACTGGCAAATGATAGCCATAGCCACAATAAATATCAATTGAAATATTAATATCTTGTGCTTCATAATATCTTTCTCATAATTCTTTATATTGATAAGTTCCACCATCCCATAGTTAATTTGATGTCATATATTTGATCTGACGCTTGTAAAGTGGACAACTCATTTTGATTAATCCGCTGAGAATCAGCGAACACAACAGCAGGAGTGTGGGGAGAGCGATCGGTTTCATTATGGGCAGAGATACTCAATAATAAATATTGTAATAAACCGAGTCATTGCCGTTAACAAGCAGCAGTTCCGTGTCATTTTCCCTCTTGCTTATTGTGCTGCCACTGTTAACCTTTTCAATAAATTCGTTTGTCAGATCCGTATCCTCCAGATCAAATTGATAAGAAGTGTTTTCATCATCAGTAAGATTGAGTGTAATCCCGTAAGGCAAATGTTCCTCAACCCATGCTCTTCCCTGAGTTGGAGCAATATACACACTCTTTATCTCAGTCAAATGTTCTTTGATCTTATAGATGAGTGACGGATATGTTGAGACTGACAGGATAAGAATAAAAATGATATACGTTTTTTTTGACCATCCTACACGGGCACAATAATTTGTGTATTTGTCCAGAAGCAGCAACCCGGCAATAATGACGACAGTTACAGCAATGAAATATATCAATAATTCAGACTCAAATGGTTTCATAATTCAATAAAAAAATCAGATTGTTTCCAATAGTAAACACGCTCTTAGTAGAAAAGATTATAATAAATAGAATCATTGCCATTTACCAACAACAGTTCCGAAGCACCCTTCATTTTACTGACTTTGTAGCCATTGTTTACTTTATTAATAAACTCCTTGGTCAGTTCCTTATCCTCCAAATCAAACTGATATGAGGTACGTTTACTATCATTTATCTTCAGTTTAATTCCATACGGAAACTCATGCGCTACTTTGGCAGTTGCCTCAGTGGGTTCTATCTGTTTCTTCAAGATCTCCGACAAGGTGTCACGTGCATTTTGGTTTACTCCAGCAGTCAAAGCAACAAAAGAAGTGAGACAAAACAAACTATAGGTAGCCCTTGTATGACCTCGATGGTTAATAAAGCCGATCTTTAAGTAACCGAATAAAATCAAAGTAGCGGCATAGAAGATTATGACACCGTAAATTATTATCTCGACTTCAAACCATTCCATTCTGCAAAATCACTATTACCGATAAAATGCGGATGTTGAATATTGACACATATAGTATCATTTTCAACAGTATACAGATGAAAGTCATTGGAGTTGGCTCGTTTCCCTATCAAGGCACCTCCGTCTAACAAGTCACGTAACTCTTCCTGATACTGAACACGTGTTTTATAAACCTCACCATTTTCAAGTTTTAGATTTACACCCCAGGGATAAAATCCGTCAATTTCCACTGTAGCGTGTGTCGGAGATATTGATACCGATTTCACATCATCCAAACTTTTGTCAGAAAAATACAGTATGTAATAATAAATCCGAATACAACTGACAGAACAAAGGAAACATCCCAGAAGAAGACATATACCATTATCTTTCACTATCCTATTATAATCTAATTTTGCAATCTTTGCTATAATTCCTAACAATACTGCACCTATGGGTATTGAGAACACCATTATCGTAGCAAGCGTAAACGCAACATATTTCAGGCTCATAATATTTCTCCTTATTACTTAGTATGACCTATGCTAAAAGTTAAAGGTAATTTTGCCTCAATGACCTACCATATCCTACCGTAGTCATCGTGCCTTAATAGGAGTGAGGGGAGAATGATCGGTTTCATGATGGACAAAGATAGTATGTATTTTTAAATTGTGCAAATTATTACGGGATATGAACATTAATTGGAATTGGTATTGGGTTTGGCTGGTTTGGTGATATTTTGATTTAATTTTAAATGGATTGTCAGATTAATTTCGTAAATTTGCCATCATATAAAAAATCATTATCACAATAATACATCACAAATGAGCAAAAAATTAGACAATGCGTTTGAGCCGGAGGTGGCTACGGATGTTGATCCCGTGGAATTGCCGGAAAACGCTTTCCGCGAACTGGCTGCTGATGAGGAGTATCGTCCGCTGATGCATCCGGCGCGAGATTACAAGGAGGCAACCCCCTATTCTGTTGGTATGGGCTTGATTCTTGCCGTGATTTTTTCTGCCGCTGCGGCTTATTTAGGTCTGAAAGTGGGCCAGGTGTTCGAGGCTGCTATCCCTATCGCCATCATTGCCGTGGGGCTGTCAGGGGCGCTTCGCCTGAAGAATCCGTTGGGTCAGAATGTGCTTATACAGTCGATAGGCGCATGCTCGGGGGTGATTGTGGCAGGTGCAATCTTCACTCTCCCTGCCATTTACATACTTCAGGCCAAGTATCCTGAAATTACTACTGACTTTATGCAGATTTTCCTCAGTTCGCTGCTCGGCGGTGTGCTGGGTATACTTTTCTTTATCCCTTTCCGCCGTTATTTCGTAAAGGATATGCACGGAAAATATCCTTTCCCGGAGGCTACTGCAACCACTCAGGTTTTAGCCAGCGGACAGGGTTCGCAGAATAAGGGACAGGCTCTGACTTTGGTGGTGGCTTCGCTCATCGGTGGTGTTTATGACTATGTTGTGGCTACCTTCGGATGGTGGGCTGAGACGGTTTCCACCACTGCGTTCTCATGGGGACAGACTGTTGTGGCCAAAACCAAACTGGTGTTGAGTTGCAACGTCGGTGCGGCTCTGCTTGGTCTGGGCTATATCATCGGTCTGAAATATGCGTTTATCATCACTGCCGGATCGCTGTTCGTGTGGTGGGTGCTGATACCTCTGATGGGCACCTACGGCTCGGCTGAAATCGTGGCTATGGAGCCGCAGCAGATCTTCTCGGACTATGCCCGCATGATCGGTATCGGAGGTATCGCTATGGCCGGTGTGTTGGGTATCATCAAGTCACGCGGCATCATCAAACAGGCTTTCGGGCTGGCACGCAGCGAGTTCAAAGGATCAGTTGACAAGGCTGCCACCGTACGCTGGCAGATGGATATTTCAATGAAACATATCCTGGTTTTCACCGTTATTTCCCTCATCGCGGTGTTCCTTTTCTTCCAGTTCGGTGTTATTCACAACTGGTTCCAGGCAGCCGTGGCATGGGTTGTTGTGACTGTGATTGCGTTCCTGTTCACCACCGTGGCCGCTAATGCCATCGCTATTGTTGGTTCAAACCCTGTGTCCGGTATGACGCTGATGACGCTGATTATCGCCTCGGCCATCTTCGTTGCCATAGGTCTTGACGGCACCAGCGGCATTGTCGCATCAATGGTTATCGGCGGTGTTGTCTGCACTGCTCTCTCAATGGCGGGTGGATTTGTCACAGACCTCAAGGTGGGCTACTGGCTCGGTTCTACTCCCAAAACTCAGGAAAAATGGAAATTTCTGGGCACACTGGTGTCTGCCGCTACTGTTGGTGGTGTAATGATGGTGCTCAATGAGGTTTACGGTTTCACCGGCGACAATGCTCTTGTCGCTCCTCAGGCTAACGCTATGGCCAAGGTTATCGAACCTCTGATGATGGGTGGTGACACCCCCTGGATTCTCTATATGGTTGGTGTGATACTCGCCCTGTTGTTGAACTGGTTGGGTGTTCCTGCTCTGGCTTTCTGTCTGGGTATGTTCATCCCCTTGTCACTGAATACTCCGCTGCTTGTTGGTGGCGCGATAGCATGGTTCGTAGGTCGTTCATCCAAAGACAAGGCAGTTTGCGCTGCACGTCGCGACCGCGGTACACTGATTTCATCGGGACTTATCGCCGGTGGTGCGCTCTTCGGTGTGTTTGCTGCACTGACCCGATTCCTCGGCTTTGAATATGTTTGCGGCATCCCTGCCGTGAATCTGCAGATCTACGGTTGCATCGCATACGTGCTGCTTATCGCTTATCTGCTGATTGACACCTGCCGTGTGAAGAAATAATCTTCTGATTAAACTGTATGACGCACCCCAATGCCGGCAATGGCGTTGAGGTGCGTTCTGAATTTCATGGACTCTATAAACAAACAGATACTCAGGCTTGCCGTTCCTTCGATTGTTGCGAATATCACCACCCCGCTGTTGGCGTTGGTCGACACTGCCGTTACCGGTCACATGGGTAGTCCGGTGTTCATTGCGGCCATTGCCGTAGGTGGCACCATCTTCAATATGCTCTACTGGCTATTCGGGTTTCTCCGTTCCGGCACGGGTGGAATGACTGCGCAGGAGTATGGGGCGCGAAACCATGCGGAGGCGGTGAATGTTCTGCGCCGTTCGCTTGTTGTGGCCGGTGTGATTGGTGTGGCTATAGTACTGCTGCAGATTCCTGCCCTTGGGTTGGCTCTGAGTATGATGGATGTGGAGGGTGATACCCGTGCGCTGGTCGAGCAGTATTTCCATATCACTGTGTTCGGCGCTCCGGCGGTGCTTTGCAGTTATGCCCTTGCCGGATGGTTTATCGGAATGCAGAACACACGCTACCCGATGTGGAGTTCCATCGTTGTCAATGTGGTTAATATAGCGGTCAGTCTTACTGCCGTCTATCTTTTCCATTGGGGACTTGCCGGAGTGGCGGCAGGAACACTGATTGCCCAATGGACAGGCTGCCTGATGCTGCTGTGGCTCACCCGACGCTATGACGTAAAACTGTTTGGCAGAAAAGATCCGTCGCCACTTTTCGGAAATGGAGCGCTGAAGCGTTTTTTCAATGTCAACAGTGACATCTTTTTGCGTACGCTTTGCCTGATTGCCGTCACTGTGTGGTTTACCCGACAGGGTGCGGAACAGGGCACGCTTATGCTTGCCGTAAACACTCTTCTGATGCAATTCTTCATCATAACCAGTTATGTCACTGATGGTTTCGCTTTTGCTGCCGAGGCATTGAGCGGGAAATTCGTGGGTGAACGTAATGGTGAAATGTTAAGGCTGACTATACGTCGCACAATGTTGTGGGGCGGGGCGATAGGACTTGGGTTTACACTTCTTTATTTCGTTACCGGCGACGGTTTCCTGCAACTGTTGAGTGACGATACGGAAGTAATAGAGGCTGCACGTCCGTATCGCTATTGGACCATGCTGATTCCGCTTGCCGGATTTGCCGCTTTTATCTGGGATGGCGTTTTTATCGGTGCCACCCGCACACGTGCCCTGCTTGTGTCAATGGCTGTGGCGATGCTCTGGTTCTTCGGAATTCATCATCTGCTGGCACCGCACTGGGGCAATGATGCGCTGTGGTTTGCCTTCGTGACCTATCTTGCCATGCGTGGAGTTGTGCTGACGGTTATTTATTTTCTCAGTTCACGCCGGTTTTGATTGACAGGAAATTCTGCAACATCCGGAGACCGCAATTGGAGATGATACTTTCCGGATGAAACTGCAGACCGAAGATGGGGAGCGTGGAGTGGCGCACTGACATTATGTTCCCATCCTCATCGCGTGATGTGATGACAAGCGGGGTATCGGTGGGGATACTCTTATCATCTATAACCCACGAATGGTAACGCCCCACTTTGGCAACCTCATTGTTGCAGAATCCTACTATTGGATCCGCTTCGTCAACGTTGCAGAGCGTTGAGCAGTGACCGTGACGAGGTTTTTCAAGAAGTCGCAGCAGGCATCCGAACTGTTCTGCAATTGCTTGACAGCCCAAGCAGATGCCGAGGATGGGATGCGTGGTCTTGCAATGGTCAATAACCTCGGTAAGGAGTCCGGCTTCCGACGGTATACCCGGTCCGGGCGACAGGATGATAGCATCGTAACGGGCAGTGTCACTGAGCGTTATCCGGTCATTTCTTATTACATCAAATTCCAGGTCGGGAAAGGTCAGGCGGCACTTTTGCAGCAGTCCGACAATGTTGTAGACAAACGAATCGTAGTTATCTATCAGTAGGATTTTCATCAGGAGTTTTGAAATTTCGTGCAAAGTTACATAATTTTGCAGAAAAATTGCAGTAATGATTTCATTTGAAGAATTGAGAACGGCCATGAACACCCTTGGGCGCGCCGGCAGACCGTTTGTGTGGGGCACGGACTATGAGTGTAAAAACTGTTTTATTCTTGATAATCCGTTTGACACGGATGATATACTTTGGGAGGTAAACGGAACGGGCAATGCTCCTGAAAAAATAGGTCCGAACCCCACACTCACCATCACAAAGATGTTGGATTATTCAACATATAAAGCGATGTTCGATACATTGCAGAGCGGACTGATGTGCGGCGACTCCTTTCTTGCCAATCTTACCGCCGCTACGGAGGTGGAGATTTCCGGATCATTGCATGATGTTTTCACCCATTCCCGCGCTCCGTTCAAACTGCTTATACCTGACCGTTTCGTCTGTTTCTCACCTGAACCGTTCGTCAGAATCAAGGATGGATTCATCTCTACTTTCCCCATGAAGGGAACTATTGATGCCACACTCCCGGATGCTGAACAGCGTCTGATGGATGACTACAAGGAGCAGTGTGAACATCACACTATCGTTGACCTGATGCGAAACGACCTTAATATGATTGCGGAGGATGTCACTGTGCCGAGGCTGCGCTATCCTGAGCATATAGCCACAACATCGCATGATATAATCCAGACAAGTTCCGAGGTGCGCGGCAAACTCCCCGAGGGGAAGCAATCAGACTTCGGTGATATAATTCTTCCGCTTCTCCCTGCGGGAAGTATTACCGGGGCTCCAAAGCCGTCGACCGTATCCTTGATAGCCCGCTCTGAGATTGTTCCGCGCGGATGGTACACCGGCGTGTTCGGATATTTTGACGGAGAGGTGATGCAGTCGGCGGTAATGATACGATGTATCCAACGTCGGGAGGATGGTCGGCTCTGTTTTCATAGTGGCGGAGGAGTGACGGTCAACAGTGTTTGCCGTGATGAATATGAGGAAATTCTAACTAAAGTGTATCTTACCAAATGATGTTTGTTGAGACAATACGTATCGAAAACGGGCGGTTGCAACTGCCGGAACTGCATCAGCAAAGAATGGCTGCCACCATTCGTGAAGTGTATGGCAGCGATGCCCGTGTACCTGACATTGCTCTGTTTCTTGACGGCGTGGATGCTGCGGGGTGTGAAGGTGTGCAGAAATGCCGTGTGCTTTATGATAGGGATATTTGCGGGGCTGAGATCACGCCGTATACCCCGCAGCAGGTCAGGTCGCTCAGGGTTGTTGAGGCAGATATTGTTTATCATCTGAAAAGTTGCGATCGGTCGGCACTCATGCGTGCAGCCTCGCTGAAAGGTGATTGTGATGAGGTGATAATTGTCCGCGACGGACTGATTACTGACACCTCCTTCACCAACCTTGTTTTTCACGGACGTGACGGACTGTACACACCCCGTGAACCGCTTTTGCGTGGCGTTATGCGCCGTTATCTTTTGAATAAAGGTGTCATTAAGGAGGCAGACCTCACGCTTGAAGATATCAAACCCGGAAACCTGCTTGGGATAACGTCTGTGTCAATGATTAACGCCATGCTCCCTTTGGAATCTGCCCCGAGGATTGATGTTGAGGCTATAGTAATAGATAAACCGTTAATAGTCTAAATCCGCGTCTTTAACTCTTTAAGGAGTTGCGATGCCGTTTTGTGTAGGATAGGGTGGATCCAATCCTGTTCAAGTTGTGCTAACGGTATGAGCACGAAGTCGCGAAGGTGCATCCGTGGATGAGGTACCGTCAGCGAGAGGTTGTCAATGACGGTGTCCCCCAGATGGATTATGTCAATATCAATGTTGCGGTCGCGGTAACTGCCATCAGGATTACGGTGTGGAGTCGCTCCAAGAGCGGTTTGTATCGCCGTTATTTCACTCATCAGTAGGGCGGGGGAGAGCGCGGTTGTCAGTGACACACCGATATTAGTGAAATCATTGGGAGAGTCGTAGCCCCATGGTGGGGTTATGACCGGATCGGACACACGGATGGACTCCGGCAGGGCGATGCGTGTGGCGATAAGATTGATGGCCCGGCGGATTATAGCGAGGCTGTCCCCTGTGTTTGACCCTATGTTAAGATGACACTGCATTATGATAAGTATGAACTAATTTTCAACATCTACTTAAATAAAATAAGGTGTGTCAAAACACCCGGTTCTGACACACCTTATTGAGAATGAGTTTATTAGAGTGAACGTTCCACTTCCACTTCCTCGAAGGCTTCGATGATGTCGCCCTGTTTGAGGTCGTTGTAGCCCTGGATTGACAAACCACAATCGTAGCCGCTGAGAACCTCCTTGACGTCGTCCTTGAAGCGTTTGAGTGAGCCGAGGGCACCGGTGTAGCGCACGATACCGTCGCGGATAAGGCGCACCTTGCAGGTACGTTTGATCTTACCTTCGCGGACAATAGCACCTGCGATAGTACCGACTTTGGAGATGTGGTATGTTTCGAGCACTTCGGCTGTGCCGACAACTTCCTCCTTGATTTCCGGTGCAAGCATACCCTGCATTGCATCTTTCACCTCTTCGATAGCCTGATAGATGACAGAGTAGAGACGGATCTGGACACCTTCACGCTCTGCCTCGCGGCGTGCTGCCTGTGAGGGACGAACCTGGAAACCGATGATGATGGCATCGGAAGCGGCAGCCAGGGTGACATCGCTCTCGGAGATTTCGCCGACGGCTTTGTGGAGCACATTGACCTGAATTTCCTCGGTTGAGAGTTTGATCAGTGAGTCGGAGAGTGCCTCGATTGAACCGTCCACGTCACCTTTGACGATGATGTTGAGTTCCTGGAAGTTACCGATGGCACGGCGGCGACCGATATCCTCAAGAGTAAGGATTTTCTTGGTGCGCAGACCCAGTTCACGCTGCAACTGTTCGCGCTTGGTTGCGATTTCGCGCGCTTCCTGTTCTGTGTCGAGAACGTTGAAGGTGTCACCTGCGGTGGGGGCACCGTTCAAGCCTAAGATAAGGGCGGGTTCGGCGGGACCTGCTTCCTTGATGCGCTGGTTACGTTCGTTGAACATAGCCTTCACCTTACCGTAGTGGGTACCGGCCAGGATGATGTCGCCGACGCGGAGAGTACCGTTCTGAACCAGTACGGTTGCCACGTAGCCGCGACCTTTATCAAGCGATGATTCGATGATTGAACCGGTAGCGTTACGGTTGGGGTTGGCGCGAAGTTCCAGCATTTCGGCTTCGAGAAGCACTTTCTCCATCAGTTCGTCAACGCCGATACCTTTCTTGGCTGAAATATCCTGTGACTGATATTTACCACCCCATTCTTCAACCAGATAGTTCATGGCTGCCAGTTCCTCCTTGATTTTGTCGGGGTTGGCGTGGGGTTTATCAATCTTGTTGATAGCGAAAACGATGGGCACACCTGCTGCAGAAGCGTGGTTGATTGCTTCCACGGTCTGAGGCATGACGTTGTCGTCGGCGGCAACGATGATGATACAGAGGTCGGTCACCTTGGCACCACGGGCACGCATGGCGGTGAAGGCTTCGTGACCGGGGGTGTCGAGGAATGTGATGTGACGTCCGTCGGCCAGTTTAACGTTGTAGGCACCGATGTGCTGTGTGATACCACCTGCTTCGCCGGCGATAACGTTGGCGTTACGAATGTAGTCAAGCAGCGAGGTTTTACCGTGGTCAACGTGACCCATCACGGTAACGATCGGGGGACGTGACACCAGATCTTCTTCTGAATCCTCCTCGTTGGCGATGGCTTCGCTCACTTCGGCTGACACATATTCTGTTTTGTAACCGAATTCTTCGGCAACGATGTTGATGGTTTCTGCATCCAGACGCTGGTTGATTGACACCATCACACCGATGTTCATACATGTTCCGATGACCTGTGTCACGGGTACATCCATCATGGAAGCGAGGTCGTTGGCAGTAACAAATTCGGTGAGTTTGAGCACACGGCTTTCTGCTGCTTCCATTTCGGCAGCCTCACGCTCGCGGTTTGCGATGGCTTCACGTTTTTCCTTACGCCATTTGACACCGCTTTTCTTTGCCTTGTCTTTTGAGGTGAGACGCGCGAGTGTTTCTTTTACCTGACGCTGTACATCCTCTTCGCTAACCTCGGTGTGAACGGGGCGTTTTGCGCGAGAGTCGGCTTTCGGACCTTTTTCGCGGCGTTTGTTGTTACCCTGCTGGTTACCACCCTGCTGGCCGTTGTTGCCACGCTGGTTGTTGTTCTTACCCTGCTGACCGTTAACCTGTGCAGCGGTTTTTTCAACATCGATTTTCTCTTTGCCACCGATGCGTTTACGTTTTTTCTTGTCACCCTGACCGGCTGCGCCTTGTGCGCCCTGAGCCTTGGCTATGCGTTCGCCGCGACGTTCCTCCTTGGTTTTCTTCTTGGGACGTGTCGACTGATTGATCGAGTCAAGGTCAATTTTACCGATAATATTGAGCGACGGACCGGCTTTGGTTTCTGATTTGAGGGTGAACACTTCCTCCTCCTTCTTCTCTTCGGCAGCAGGAGTTTCGGCTTTCTCCTCTTTTGCTACGGGAGCAGGTTCAGGAGCGGATGCAGGTTCGGGAGCGGGTGCTTTCTCAGCCACGGGAGCCTCGGTCGTTTCGGGTTTCTCGGGAGCAGCAGGTGCGGGAGCCGGGGTTTTCTCCTCTTTTTCAACCTTTTCTTCTTTTACTTCGGGAGCGGGCTGAGGTTTCACTTCCGGTTCGGGTTTAACCTCGGGTTTGGGTTCGGGTTTAGGTTCGGGAGCCTCGGTTTTTACGGGCTGTTCCTGTTTTGCCTTAACCGGATTACCTTTTTCATCAAGTTCAATCTTGCCTACGAAAACCGGACGTTGCATTGTTTCGTAGGTGGTGGTGGGCTCGGGCTGAGGTTCGGCCTTTTTCTCGGCTGATTTTTTCTCTTTTCCTTTAAATCTTTCTGACGAGAACTGGTCAGAGAGTGTTTTAAGGTCTTTATCGTTTCGGAATTCTTTCACTAAGAGGTCAACGACATCATCCTCAATGCGTGCATTGGGGTTGTCGTCAACGGTTATGTTTTTTTTGCGCAGAAAGTCTATTACCGTGGGGAGAGCCACGTTCAGGTCTTTTGCTACTTTACTTATTTTTGTTCTCGCCATGTATGTCTGTTGCTTTTTTTGTTTTAATGTGGAGAGTGATGAAAGGGGAGAGGATGGAGGAGAGAGTGGTTGTTATCAGTCTTCGAATTCGGCTTTGAGAATAGCGATGACATTGTCGACGGTTTCCTCTTCAAGGTCGGTTTTGGCCAGAAGGTTTTCGCGGTCGGCAGCCAGCACGTTGCGTGCGGTGACGAAGCCTGCTTCCTTGAAGGTGTCGATGATCCATTCTTCAATTTCATCCTTGAATTCATCCAGATAGATGTCATCTTCAAACGGTTCTTCGGTGTCGCGGTATACGTCGATGATGTAGCCTGTGAGCATTGAAGCGAGTTTGATGTTCAGACCACCTTTACCGATAGCCAGCGAAACCTCTTCGGGACGGAGGAATACTTCGGCTTTCTTCTCGTTTTCATCGATTCGGATTGAGGATATTTTGGCAGGTGAGAGTGCGCGCTGAATAAGCAGCGAGGGGTTGGCGGTGTAGTTGATGACGTCGATGTTTTCGTTGCGGAGTTCGCGGACGATGCCATGGATACGTGAACCTTTGACACCAACGCATGCACCGACGGGGTCGATGCGGTCATCGTAACTTTCAACGGCAATTTTGGCGCGTTCTCCCGGGATGCGGGCTACGGCGCGGATGTTGATCAGACCGTCGTGGATTTCGGGTACTTCCAGTTCAAACAGGCGGCGGAGGAAGGCTTCGTTAGTACGTGAAACGGTGATTTTGGGGTTGTTGTTCTTGTTGTCGACATTTGCAATGACAGCACGAACGGTTTCACCTTTGCGGAAGAAGTCGCCGGGGATTGATTCGCTTTTGGGGAGCAGGAGTTCGTTTTTCTCGTCGTCCAGGAGAAGAGTTTCTTTTGACCAGGTCTGGTAAACTTCGCCTGACACGAGTTCCCCTTCCAGTTCCTTGAACTTGTTGTAGATTGATTCCTTCTGAAGGTCGAGGATTTTTGACTGGAGGGTCTGGCGGAGGTTGAGGATGGCGCGGCGTCCGAAGTTAGCAAAGATGATTTCTTTGGTGTGTTCCTCACCGATTTCTACTTCGGGGTCGTTGTCGGCACGCGCTTCGGTGATACCTATCTGAAGGTTGGGATTTTCAACCGCATTATCTTCCACAACCTGAAGGTTCTGGAAAATCTGCACGTCGCCATTGTCAGGGTTCATGATTACATCAAGATTTTCGTCAGTACCGAACATCTTTGCCAGTACGTTACGGAATGATTCCTCGAGGACGGAAATCATTGTTGCTTTGTCGATTTTTTTAAGTTCCTGCAGTTCGGCGAAAAGTTCCACCATGTTGGGAGCCTGCTCTTTTTTAGCCATAATATTTTGAAGTATTTTTATTTCTTATTTAAATTGAATCAGATATTTCACGGATTTTGCGTCAGCCACGGGGATAGTGACAGGTGTCTTGACCATTACCGGACGTTTCATTCCGGGTTCCTTCACTTTCTCATCCACTTCCACGGTGAATGTGGAGAAGTCGTCGGCCACAGCGGTGAGTGTGCCGGTGATTTTTTTGCCACCCTTGACAAGTACTTCCACCGGATTGCCGATGTTTTTGACATATTGCTGTTTCACACGGAAGGGTGAGGTCAGACCGGCTGAGCCCACTTCCAGTTCATAGTCCTCCACATCGCGGTCAAATTCAGACTCTATCTTACGGGTTATGGCGGCACATTCGTCAATGTCCATACCTCCCATTGAGTCAAGTTCAACCACTACGGCGTTATCCTTGCTTATGCGGATATCTACCAGAAACATGTCTGTTCCGGCGATGGCTTTTTCCACACATTCTGTGAGTTTCTGTTTGTCCATTTCTCTATTATATAATAACAAGGAGGAAGCCGCAGCCTCCTCCGATTCTTTCTACTTGCAAAGTTACTATTTTTCTGCGGTCTTTCCAAACACTGGCTTCCCAGGGAGTGGTGTAGTGAAAAGATATAACATTTGTTAACTTATTGGTGTGGGCAAATAAACAATAATTAACATGGTTAAATGTTTTGTGAACCGAAACTCATATCAGATGTTATGATAATAAAACCCATTCATCATGAACAATATACTGGATATTTTGAGGGAGTACCCTGCAATTACAATTTTCCTGACAGTCGGCATAGGATTCTTTGTCGGTAAACTGCGTTATAAGACATTTTCGTTGGGCAGTGTGACGGCCGTTTTGTTGGTCAGCATACTGATCGGACAGATAGGTGTGCCGGTTTCCGGTCCTATCAAGACTGTATTTTTCATGATGTTCCTGTTTTCGATAGGATATAGTGTCGGTCCCACTTTCTTCAGGTCGTTGCGAGGCATGGGGTTGAAGCAGGTTCTGTTCGCCGTGATAATGAGCCTGATGTGTGGAGGTGTGACGCTTGCTCTGGCGTTGCTGTTTCAGTACGGACCCGGTATCACCGTGGGACTTTTCTCCGGTTCTCAGACCTGCTCGTCTGTGATAGGGGTGGGTAGCGAGACCATTCAGCGACTCGGTAATCTGATATCCGACCCGAAGGAGCAGCAGGCACTGATTCCGGTATGCTATGCCGTGACATATATCTACGGAACGCTCGGCACTGTGATTATTCTCGGAAGTCTGGGCCCGAAACTCCTCGGTGGACTTGACAAGGTAAAGGAACAGACAAGGGCTCTGGAGGAGGAACTCAATATGAGCGACTGGGAAAACGATCCGGCTTATATCAACGCGCTGCGTGAGGTTTCGTTCCGTGCATATATTATTGATGAACAGTATTTTGACACTCCGCACTCTGTTGCGGAGGCGGAAAAATTCCTGCATGACAATGGGATGGATGTATCGATTGACCGTGCGCGAATCAACGGCGAAGTTAAGGATGCTACTGCCGACCTGGTTCTCCACAAGGGTGATGTGGTGGTTCTCTGCGGACGCTATGAACAGATTATCAACGACAGTTTCGTCATCGGTCCGGAAACCGCCGACGAGGAGTTGCTACACTATCCTGTTGAGCGTGTGCCGGTGCTTCTTGCCAACAAGAAACTGGATGGTTACACGGTTGAAAAACTCAATGCGAGCGGCTTCATGCATGGGGTGACAATCCGTACTATCAACCGAAAGGGTGAGAATATCGATCTCTCTCCTGAGGTGGAACTGCATAAAGGTGATGTCCTGACAATCATAGGGCAAAGCGAGAATGTCAAGGTTGCATCGGATGAACTCGGTCACATGGATCGCCCGACACTGTCATCCGATCTTATGTTCGTTGGATTGGCGATTGCGATTGGTGGCATCATGGGCGCTCTCACATTCATGATAGGCTCCATACCCTTGAGTTTCGGTACCAGCGGAGGTGCTTTGGTAGCCGGTCTGGTGTTCGGATGGCTCCGCAGCAAACGTCCGTCGTTCGGGCATATACCACGTTCGGCACTCTGGATAATGAATAACCTGGGATTGAATGTGTTTATTGCATGTATCGGACTTGAGTCGGCACAATCGTTTGTGTCAGGTCTTGTTTCCGTTGGTCCGATGCTGTTTGTTGTGGGTATTATCGCCACGTCGCTCCCTCTGCTTTTGGGCCTGTGGCTGGGTCACAAGGTGTTCAAGTTCAATCCTGCTCTGACCTTGGGATGTTGCGCCGGAACACGCACCTGCACCGCCTCGCTCGGGGCTGTCCAGGACACGTTGGGAAGCACTCTGCCAGCCATGGGATATACGGTGACCTATGCCGTGGCTAACATCCTGCTGGTTATCTGGGGACTGCTTGCTGTAATTATCGTGCATTAGGCAGGTGAGTGAATAACATAGTAAAGAAAAATAAGGGGTTGCACCGGATGATGCAACCCCTTGATTATTATGCTGTAAGATGGGATTATTTAACTTCCCAGGTCTCACCTGCGAGAATCATGTCGCGGAGTGAGTCGAATCCTTTCTTAGCACGAACGGTTTCAACCTGCTGGTCGATTTCATCGTTGTAGGTGGGTGCTTCCACATCGCGGATGATACCGATAGCGAGGGGAAGTTCATGTCCGTCCATCATGGCCAACTGCTGGTGGAGGAAGTTGCTGGGGGTATGTGCGTCATGAACCAGAACATCTTCAATGGTGTAGCCGTCTTTGCCCAGTTCCACTGCTTTGAGAAGGAATCCGTCGCGTACCAGACCTTTGTTTTTATCCTTGCCGAAGAGCATCTTTTCGCCGTGAACCAGGTGGATGGTGCGTTCAGCGCGGGTCTCGCGGTCGGTGATGAAGTTGTGGATACCGTTGTTGAAGATTACGCAGTTGGTGAGCATTTCCACTACTGATGTTCCTTTGTGAAGGGCAGCGGCGGCGAGAACTTCCTGCGAAACATTCAGTTCAACATCGATGGCACGGGCGAAGAAGTTGCCACGTGCGCCGAACACCAGTTCTGCGGGGATAAACGGATCTTCGGTTGTTCCGTAGGGAGAAGATTTTGAAACGAAGCCGCGGTCAGAGGTGGGAGAGTACTGTCCTTTGGTCAGACCGTAGATTTTGTTGTTGAACAGAACGATGTTGAGGTCGATGTTGCGGCGTACAGCGTGGATGAAGTGGTTACCACCGATGGCCAGACCGTCGCCGTCACCGGAGATCTGCCATACTGTCATCTGAGGATTGGCTACTTTGAAACCTGTCGCGATGGCTGCGGCACGACCGTGGATGGTGTGGAAGCCGTAGGTGTTCATGTAGTAGGGGAGGCGGGAAGAGCATCCGATACCTGAGATTACGGCGGTCATGTGGGGCGCGATGCCGATTTTGGCCATTGCTTTGTGGAGAGAGTTGAGCACTGCGTGGTCACCGCATCCGGGACACCAGCGTACTGATTGATCGCTTTTATAGTTGGCGGGAGTGAAAGTTGTCTGTTCCATGGTTATTTGCCCTCGATGATGTTAGTTACCTGGTCAACGACTTCTGAAACGAGGAACGGCTGACCTTGTATTTTGTTGATGCGATGGATTTCTGTTTTGGGGAATTTTGCCTGGAGATAGTCGGCGAACATTCCGGTGTTGAGTTCCGCAACGATGACTTTCTTGTATTTGGCAAGAATTTCTGCTGTGTTGGCGGGGAGGGGGTTGATGTAGCGGAAGTGGGAGAATGCCACTTTCTTACCCTGCTTGCAGAGTTCCTGTGCTGCGGTGTAGAGGTGACCGAAAGTACCGCCCCAGCCGATGAGCAGGGTGTCGGCATCGGCGTCGCAGAGAACTTCCTGTGCGGGGATGTCGTTGGCGATGCGTGCCACTTTTTCGCGACGCAGGTTAACCATCTTTTCGTGGTTCACGGGGTCAGTGGAGATGGCGCTTGTAACGGCATCTTTTTCCAGACCGCCCAGGCGGTGCTGCAGACCTTCGGTGCCGGGAATAGCCCAGTAGCGCACCAGAGTTTCGGGGTCACGCTGGTAAGGTTTCCATCCTTCTTTCTTATCTTCGGGAAGGAAGTGACATTTGATTTCGGGATATTCCGATGCTTCGGGAATACGCCATGCTGATGAACCGTTGCCGATGAAGGCGTCGGAGAGCAGGATCACGGGTGTCATGTGTTCGATGGCGATGCGTGATGCCTCGAAAGCCATGTTGAAGCAGTCGGTGGGTGATGCGGGAGCAACCACTGCCAGGGGTGATTCGCCGTTACGTCCGTACAGAGCCTGCATAAGGTCGGTCTGCTCGGTTTTGGTGGGGAGACCTGTTGAGGGACCGCCACGCTGAACGTCGATGATAACTAAGGGGAGTTCGGCGATGACAGCCAGACCGATACCTTCGCTCTTCAGTGCCAGACCGGGACCTGAGGTAGAGGTTACGGCAAGGTCACCTGCGAATGCCGCACCGATAGCGGAGCATACGCCGGCGATTTCATCTTCCATCTGGCAGGCTTTGACACCGAGGTCCTTGCGTTTTGCCAGTTCATGAAGAATATCTGTTGCGGGGGTGATGGGATAGGAACCGAGGAAAAGGGGACGACCCGCTTTTTCCGATGCCATGATCAGACCCCATGCGGTTGCTGTGTTACCGTTGATGTCGGTGTATATGCCGGGAGTGATGTTGTCTGTTTCAATGGTGTAGGTTGAAACGGAAGCGTGGATGTTGTGACCGTAGTCATAACCGGCCTGGATAACCTTGGCGTTTGCTTCGAAAACAGCGGGTTTCTTGGCGAATTTGTTTTTGAGCATACGCACTGCATTTTCCAGAGGACGGTCAAACAGCCAGCAAACCAGACCCAACGCGAAGATGTTGCGGCATTTGAGAACCGATTTGTTGTCCATGCCTGAGTCAGCCAGGGCTGCTTTTGTCATGGTGGTTACGGGCACTTCCACTACCTGAGCGGTGATGCCGAGTTCTTTGATGTAGTCCTCGGTCTCGAACTGTGCTTTTTTCAAACCATCTTCCTTGAAGGAATCAATGTCGACGATGATCACACCGTTGGGTTTGAGGAATTTGACATGCTGCTTCAAGGCTGCGGGGTTCATAGCGATGAGAACATCGCACTGGTCGCCGGGAGTGTGTACGCCTGAGCCTACGCTTACCTGGAAACCTGATACACCGCTAAGAGAGCCTTGAGGTGCGCGAACTTCGGCGGGATAGTCGGGGAAAGTTGATACACTGTTACCGACACCTGCTGATACGTTGGTGAATATGTTACCGGCAAGTTGCATGCCGTCGCCTGAGTCACCGGAGAATCTTACGACTACTTTGTCGAGAGATTTAACACTGGCCTTCTCTAACATAAATGTGTAAAGTTAATGGTTTATAGTTTTTAAGGTTCGTTCTAAGATTGTATGCGTCAGGGTTAGGACGCATTCTCATGCAAAGTTAGTTGTTTTTTTTGAATTACGGTGAGAAACTGTTTAAATTGATGAAAAAAAATTTACATACTCTGCTTTTAAGGATTTATTTCACGATTTTTGTCAGGTTTCGTCTGTCTTGATGTGCGGATTGCCCCCTCCTTAACTTGCATAATTCATCCGGAAATCTTCTCAAAATTATACGTATATATCCAACCGATCTCTAAAATGAGACTTGGATATTGCCGATGACAAAGGCATGATGATAGACGTAACATTATCAATAGGAATGAGTCTGACTACATCACCAGGTCGTCATCATTATTTCTCCCCCAATAATCTTCACATTCTTCATTGTGATAGGATTTTGAAAGGCGCGTAAAATGCTTGTCAAGCCTATAAATCTCCTGACAAATATGATTATACTCCGAATCTTTCTTAACCGTGTTTATTATTATACTGTTGTCATGAAGAATGATGAAGTCAGAGAACAAGACGGTACCGGAGATCTCCCCTATCTGCAGTGTGGCAGGATATCCGGGAGTATCATTCCACTGTGCGAGGTAATATCGGCTCTCATGATCTGACCCGAAGCAATAAAGGATAAATTCCAACTTCCCCACCCGGACAATGCCGAATACAAAACAATAGGCACCTCCCTGACTGCCCGTTTCATTTTGAATCTGGAAAAGATGCTCCTTCATGTAGCGGACCGATACTTCTGTGAATTTATTCCCTCTCTCCAAACTGTCAATTGTCGCCATTGACTGTGGAACAGTTTCAAGACGAATAAATTCCTTTTCCTTTGACATGACAGAGGAAAAGCAAACAACTATAAAAAATAATATCGCAAAAAATCTCATAACTCTAACGGATTGACTGTGACTGAATAGGTTCTAAAGTTTTAATATCAAATGCCTGTTGCTCCAGGAACGATGCCCGACCCAATTTCGTAACAAACAAAACATCATTTCCGGAAAGCGCAAACACCGTTTGGTCACACACTTCTATCACGCTTTGATATATCAGCACTGTTTTGACAGGCTGATCTTTGGAGATTAGCGATAGATACACTTCCTTGCTAAAATCACTTTTATAATCAACTGCTATCCGCTTTTCAATCAAGAAATATTCAAGGTCACCTTTTTTAATAGAACCATAGCACAAATATTTAAACTGATAGTCAGGCAACTCAACTGTTTCAGCAAAAGCAGCATCATTCAGCGGATTATCCAAATATTGCCACACCCCTTTTTTTGATTGATATAGATTATATTGATAGGCAATTTCATAATCCCTAATTTGATTGGATACTAAAGCAGCGGAGGTAAGATGCGTCTTTGCAAAATCATCACTTACCTCAACAGCCGTCATCTCCTTTAAATCATATGATGTTTGAGGCAAATGACTGAGACTTTTCACTTGCGCATCCGCAGTTGGAAATAAGACGATAATTACAAATAATAATATGTATTGCAGTTTTCTCATGATTTTACACTTCTATCAGACGTCCTGAAGTTGAATTTCCTGTATTACAGCATTTTGTAATAGGCATATTACTTCATGAATAGCCCTATTTTCGTTTAATGATTTTTTGTATACTATCTGAGAATATCCAGATAGTAAAGGCGATGGATTTTAATTCATTTAACTGTTCTTCTATATCATTATTTTTGGATAGTTCCTCAGTGGTATCAATATATAAAATACGTTGTTGTGTTGGATTAAAATAGATTATATCATAATGGTATGGATCAGATACCCCTGAGGATATTTCTCCGGGCATCTTATCAAACCCCCACTCAATTACACTCTTTGAGTCAATTACACCTTTTCCATACACAGAGTCTATCATTTTAAAATCAATAATGGAACTTTCTATTTTATCCCATCCGCGAATAATTGAAGTGTTGTAGTTTTCATTATGTCGTAGGATTGCCACGTCCCATTCGCCTACTCTGCATATTAACGTTTGACCCTCTGCCTTTAAAATATTATTAAATCTTTCCGGAATCTGACCATTGTTGCAATTTGAATTAGCCACAATTACGTCCATCAAGAATAATATAATAAACATATAAAAATGTCTCATATGATTTTAGGAAGTTTATTACCTATTGATTGTATTTCGTGGTTAGTTGCACATTAGCGAATCCGCTGAGAATCCGCGAACAGAACAGCGGGAGGGTGGGGAGAGCGACCGGTTTCATGATGGGCAAAGATACTATATATTTTTTAATTGCGCAATTTGTTATAAAACATGTTTTAAATAAGCCTTTACTTAGTATGGCTTGGTGTATTATATAATAAAAGTGAAGCATCCCGGTGGGGGATGCTTCAGCAGTTATCTGGGAGTGTTGTGGTCAGAGTTTCAGTTCCTTAATGTTAATGCTGGGAAACCATTTTTGTGTTTCGCGGCGTGCGCGATCCTCTACTTCGTCGTTTATGTTGGCTTTCAGGCGGTTGTAGACTATGAGCATTGCTGCCAGGTCGTCCGTGTAGCCAAGTCCGATGATGAAGTCGGGGATGAGGTCGGTGGGCAGGATGAAGTAGCCTAACGCTCCGATAATCATCAATTTGTCGGTGATTGGAGCGGTTTCAAGAGAATAGAAGAGGGTGTAGGCCACGAAGATCGCTTTGGCACCGGCTTTTGAAGCCACTTTCTTTATTTTATCAAAGAAATCTTTTTCGTTGTAGTGGCGTGAGTATATTGCCAGATCCTCGGGTTTCGGTTCCCTGGTTTCGGCTGATTTCTTTTCTTCCATAATCTGTCGTTTTTATCAGGCGAGGGGTTCAACACCGATACCGGGACGTTCGGGGATTGTAACTTTACCGTCTACAATCTTCATGCCATCGAAGATGTCGTTGGCAATGAGAAGGTTACCGTCGAGGTCGGCCCAGTCAACCATGGGTGAGAGTTGTGATGCTGCGCTGACTGCACATGAGGTTTCGGTCATACATCCGAGCATGACTTTCATGCCGAGAGCACGGGCGAGTACTGCCATTTTGTGGGCTTCGTGCATACCGGTACTTTTCATCAGTTTGATGTTGATGCCGTCGTATGCTTCAGCGGCGCGGCGTACGTCGGGCAATCGCTGCAGGAATTCATCGGCGATGATGGGCAGGGGTGAGCGTTCGCGAAGCCATGCTGTTTCATCAATCATCTCTTTGGGCATGGGCTGCTCAACGAACATACAGTTGCGTTCTGCCAGCCAGTGGCACATTTCGAGTGCTTTTTCCTTGTCGTTCCAGCCTTGGTTGGCGTCAACGCAGATGGGCACATCGGTTTTTGAACGGATGATGTCGACAAGTTCCTTATCGTTATCCAGACCCATCTTCACTTTCAGCACTTTGTAGGGTGATGCTTCGTCAACTTTCTGGCGAACAACTTCGGCTTTGTCGATACCGATGGTGAATGATGTGTTGGGTGCTTTGGCGGGATCGAGACCCCAGATTTTGTACCAGGGCTGCTGCATGATTTTACCGAGGAGGTCATGCAGGGCGATGTCGACACCTGCTTTTGCGGCACGGTTGTTGGGAGCGACAGAATCCATGTAGTCGTGGATTTCCTCAATGCGGAAGGGATCGGAGAACTGGCTCAGATCCAACTGAGAGAGGAATTTCTGAACGCTGTCGATGCTTTCGCCCAGATAGGGGGGCATGGATGATTCACCATAGCCAACGATGCCGTCATATTCCAGACGCACCTGCACACCGGGGGTGGTTGTACGGCTGAATTTGGCAAGGTTGAACGCATGGCGCAGTTCCAGTTCGTAGGGGAAGAAAGTAAGGTTCAGACGTCCTGATTTACCTGTCTGACGGGTGGGTTCTCCGAAAGCGGAGAATGATATGGGTGATGCAAGGGCTGCTGCCGTGAAGGCTGCTCCTTTAAGGAAATTTCTACGGTTCATTTATATATAATTATTGAGAGGTTTACAATTCAGTTTAGAAGTACCAGGGATGAGCGGCTACGGTAGTGATGCCGTTTGAGCCGATGCTGTCCTTGATGCGTGTTGCATGAAGGAAGGGGGTAGTGAGGTATTTTTCAGATTCGGGGTCAACGCTGTTGCGACGGACACGACCGGAAGAGTGGATGTAGTCACCGTCATGGTCGTAGATTGCAACGTGTGTGACTTTGCCGGTTTTGGGGTTACCGAAGAAGAGCAGGTCGCCTGCCTCGCATGTGCGCCACTGGTCAGGGGCGATGTTGTTGCCGGTGAGAGCCTGCTGTGAGGCGTCGCGCATCAGTATGATGCCGTTTGAGAAGTAACTTACTTTGGCAAGTCCGGAACAGTCGAGGGTTTTGATTGATGTTCCGCCCCACAGGTAAGGGGTACCCTCCATGGAGTAGGCGGTGTCAAGAATCTTTTCTGCGTCGAAACTCTGCTGTGCCCAGGTGTCGAGAGGCTGAACGTCGGCTGTGGCGATGAATCCTTTGCGACCGTCGGGGAGGGTTACCTCCATCACTTCGGCCTCAGGATTGTAGGTTCCTTCAAGAATGTTGCCAAGCACAACATCTGAAACAACATCGCGCGGACCGCGGTCAACAGCGTTGTAGTACACGTGGGTCTGGTAAGGAGCGGTGACAATGACACGGGGTGCGGTACGCCACCGACGCATCTGGTCGTCGGATTTTTCCGCCAGGGAGTTGTCGACCACGTAGGCTATGTAGCCGTCGGGAGTCTGAGCGCGCCACCAGTCACCTTTCTTTTCGAGCAGACGGATGGGTTGCCCCATGATTCCCTGAGTTGCCATTTCGGCCGCATGGGCGGGACCGGTTCGGAAGCAGCATACGGAGATGCGCACCTGTGCCCACTTGTCGGTGGGGAACACGGTCACGGAGTCGATGACCTGTTTGCCATCGTCGGCGAAAGCCTGCATCAATGCGTTTTTCACATCCTGTTCGGAGGTTTTGCCTCGCAGGATTACTTTTCCGTCGGGCAGTTGTTCCGATGAGATTTCATATACAATCTGGCGGGCATCGGGTGCCACTGCCTTCTTGGTGTTGTTGATCAGTTCGTCAGGGGTTGAGGCGAATGCCGATGCTGCTGATAGTGCCAATGCGGCGATGCTGAGAGTTATTTTGTTCATTTTTGTTCAATGCTGATTATTTCAAGATGTTGATTCCAACCGGGATAGAAGAGGTTGCCTTTGGTTGATTCTACTTCGCCGGCCTGATTGTCGACTGTTTCGCTGCGGATGAAGCGTTTCGGGGGGAAGAAGTCGCCGCAGATCCCTTGGTTGGCTGACAGACGCCAGTGATCCATACCGGTGTGGTAGTAGTCGCGCATGTTGTCCGGTCCGAACTGCTCGGGATAGCGTCCGTAAGAGATGTCAACCGGAACCCAACCCACACCTTCGTAGTACACTTCGCCCCAGTCATGGAAGTTGACTGCTCCGGGGAGCATCCACCATCCGCTTTCCCATCGTGTAGGGATGCCTAAAGAGCGCATAATCGAGAGGTAGAGCATCGTCACCTGTCCGCAGTCGCCGTGACCGCCGTTGATGACGTATTCCGGCATGCAGGGGATGGTGCTGTACTCGCGGGCACCTGCCCAGGGTATGGATGCGGCTATGTAATCGATAACCTTATTTGACATTTCGTAGGGGTCGGTTGTGTCTCCTACTATTGATTTGAGGTAGGCACTGTCAAGTTGCACTATGTGGGGTGCCTCCATGGCAGTGTATTTTTTGTAAAGTTCGCTGTTTTTGTCGTAAGGACGGATGTTTTTGCGGATATATTCCGGGTCGTAGTACTGAGCGGCCACGTCATATTCGCACACATATTCAAAGTGGGTCGTGTCGGCGGTGACAGGCTGTCGGAAGCAGATGGTGTTGTGAACCGAACGGTCAAGGGTTGACAGGACGTAGTCGGCGGGAGAGGCCGAGAGGATTCTGACGCGGCTCTGGCGTGCGGATTCAAACGGCACCGGCATGTAAACGGTCAGTGTGTCGCCGCGCAGGAAGTCGTGGGTCGGAACGTCAATGGTGAAGCGGTAGGTGATACGGATAGTGTCGACCGGAGTGCCGTCGCCAACCGAGTTGGCTATGTTTTTGGCTACCATTTTCTGTTCCGATTCGGTGAAACTTGACTTGCGCCCTTTCCATTCACCACGCAGGTCCGGAGCGAGCAGTTTCACGTTGCCGGGGGCTTTGCGGTGTATTTTTGTTACGCCGTCAATCTGCATACTCTCAATATAGCCGTTGGCGATATATTCATCAATTTTTTCCGGACTTATTTCAGGCAGTTTCGCTTTGATGTCGTCAACGGTGTAGGGGAAATCGCGGTTAAGGCGATATTTCATTGCACTGGCGGAGTCGGGTTCAAGCCAAGCCGGATTCTGGGCCAAGCCGGATACGGCGGAAGCGGCGAGAAACGCCAGCGAGAGTATCAGTTTTTTAGGCATAGCAAGGGTTAGTTTTTGTTAGTATGCTGAGTTATCGCTTGGGGCGATACTCTTATTGCGTGTAAAGTTACGAAAAAAAATGGTGATATGCAAGGAATATCACATAAACAACGGAAGAATTTGATAAATTTAATACCGTTTGATTGAAATTATCAAAAAAAATCGGAAAATCAGCCCTTTGAGGTGTGCTCTGCTGCTTCCATTTTCCTGACTGTCCGAGAGAAGGCCACATACTGGAGGATGGCGGCAACTAACAGTGCGACGTTGAAACTGAGATAGATACCGACACTCTGCAGGTTGCACCACACGCTGAGGAACAGAAGCACCGGGATGCCGACGGCAACGTAACTGATCAGTGCCACGACCAGAAGAGGGCGCACGTTGCCGGTGCCTCGCAGGCAGTTGGCATAGTTTATCTGTGTGCCGTCCAGATACTGATAGATTATCATCGGAAGTATCAGCGTCAGTGCTGAGGCTATCACAGCCTCATCGGTGGTGAACAGCGGTAGCAGATGCCGGCAGCACAGGGCGAGAAACAGCGATACAATGGTGCACAGAGCCAGGATTATAAATAGTCCGGCGGTGGCGGTACGTCGTACTGCAACATAGTTTTTCAGACCGGTGTTATTCGACACGAGGACGGATGCCGCCACGGCAAAACTCATATAGGTCATGAATCCCAACTGGCTGATGGTCACGATAATCTGATATGCGGCGAGTTTGATTGCACCGAACCATCCGCACACCACACCTCCTACGCCCCAGAGGCCGCACTCCACACCCACCTGAAGCATTACCGGCCATGAGGTGGCGAACAGACGTGCGCGGCGTGTGCGCGCCCTGAGCGGCGAGAGCAATCCGCGGCGATATATGCGATAGCGGGGAGAGAAGAGCATAATGCCCCCTAATACCAGGAGCGACACGATGCGTGCGGTCAGTGTGCTTATTCCCGCGCCGTTCAATCCCATTTCCGGGGCACCCCAGTGTCCGTAGATGAGTGCATAGTTGCCCAGTATGTTGAGTACGTTAGCCCCTAAGATAATCCACATCGGGAGCGACGTGTTGGTGATTCCGTTGGAGGTCTGCTGGAAGGCGTTGAACAGGGCTGTGGGGACAAGAGAGCAGAGGATGATGATGAAATATGGTCGGATGAGGGGCAGAAGTTCCTCCGGCTGTCCGAAACGGTGGAGGTTGAAGTATGCCACTGTCATCACGGCCGTGAACAGCAATGCTAACGCCAGGTTGAGTTGAAGCGCCACTCTCAGGGTCTGACCCACGGAAAGATTCATCCGCCGGGCGTAATACGAACCTACCAGCGGTGTGATTCCCGAGGCGAAACCTATCATTGTGGCAATCAGGGTGAAAAAGATGTTGTTGACAAAGGCAGCCGATGCCAGTTCGTTTGTTCCGTATTCTCCTACCATCATGGTGTCGGCGAAGGATACGGCGATTATGCCCGCCTGAGTGAGCAGTACGGGAAGCCCCAGACGGAGCACGCGGCTATAGTCGCGCTGTGTGGGTAGGGTGGCACGGTTGATACTGAGCAAGCCCATAGTTTATCCCAGAATACTAAGGAACCAGGTGGCTATCCCAACATAGATTATCAAACCGAAGATGTCGTTTGAAATCTGGATAAACGGTCCTGTGGCAAGTGCAGGATTGATATGAAGTTTCTCGAGTGTCAGGGGCACGACAGTTCCTAAGATGGTGGCGAACATGACCACGATAAACAGTGAGCAGGCCACGGAAAGGGTCACAGCCAGATTGCCGGGCATGGTGATAAGATTATAAACCAGAATAACACCGGCTATGATGGAGGCGTTGAGCAGACCTATCAGTACCTCTTTGCCCAACTGCGATGCAAAATGTTTTACGTCAAGCGAGCCGTTGGCAAGTGACTGAACCACAATGGCCGAAGCCTGTACACCGACATTACCTCCGGTACCACCGATGATAGGAATGAACAGCGCCAGGGCGGTGCAAACCTTCAGTTGGTCCTCAAAACCGCCCAGAATGAGTGATGCGAGAATACCTGACCCGATACCTACAAGCAGCCAGGGTATGCGCGCTTTAACCTGGGCCAGCAGTGAGTCGTCGGCATCAACGTCTGATGACAGACCGGAAGCCAACTGATAGTCGCGTTCGTTTGATTCACGCACCTCGTCCATCACGTCGTCGACGGTGATCTGACCGACAAGTCGGCCGATGGAGTCCACAACCGGCATCGCCACAAGGTCATATTTCTCAAAGTCAAGTGCCACTTCGTCGATGGGGGTTTCGGTTTTCACCGATGCCGGGTCGGTTTCCATGACATGCTTGATTTTTGACACCGAAGGGTGGGTGATAAGTTTTTTCAGCGGGAGCACGCCACGCAGTTTCTCATCATTGTCAACCACGTAGACATAATAGATCTCATCCATCTCCTCGGCCTGCATACGCATCTGCTTGATACACTCCGGCATGGACCAGTTTTCGTTTACCACCAGCATCTCCTTACCCATCAGACCGCCGGCGGTGTCCTCGTCGTACTTAAGCAGGTCGATGATGTCGCCTGCCTGCTCCACATCGTCGATGTGCGAGAGGATTTCATCGCGGTCCTCGGCATCGAGTTCCTGGATAAGATCCACCGCTTCGTCGGTGTCAAGGTGGTCGATGAACTGCTGTGCGATATCCTCGGCACTCATGCTGCTGAGGAGTTTCTTGCGGTCCTCCTCGTCCAGTTCCATCAGGGCATCCGCCGCGGTGTCACCGTCGAGAAGGGTGTATAGGTAGTCGCCATCCTCCTCCGGGAGTGACTGATAGAGTTCCGCGATGTCGGCGGGGTGCATCTCGGCCAGTTCCTTGCGGAGGGCCTCGTTGTCATGCCGCTCAATCAGTTTTTTCAGGCTGGCGATGTAATCTTCGGTAAACTCTTTCATCGTTATTTTTTGTTGGAAATGAGGTTGGTGAGTTCTATGAATTGTTCAACGGAGAGTTGTTCGGGACGCATACCCCACACGGGCAATGCCATCAGTTCAGGCGACGGATCCGGCGGTAACATTCCGCGCAGAGAGTTACGCAGGGTTTTGCGCCTTTGCCCGAAGGAGGTCTTGACAATGGATTTGAACAGGCGGGTATCACACCCGAGGTCGGTCACTCCGTTGCGTACCATCTTTATCACGCCGCTCTTGACCTTGGGAGGCGGATTGAACACGTTTTCGCTGACGGTGAACAGATACTCCACGTCGAACCACGCCTGAAGCAGTATTGACAGTATACCGCGGTCTTTGCCGCCGGGCTCGGCAGCCAGACGTTGGGCTACTTCGCGCTGGAGCATTCCGGAGCAACATTCAACTCTGTCGAGATAATCCAGAAGATGGAAGAATATCTGCGACGAGATGTTGTAGGGATAGTTACCGATGACGCAGAACTTACCGTCGCCCGGAACAATCCTGTTGAGGTCAAGTTTCAGGAAATCCTCCTCAATGATGCGGCCTTTGAGTTGCGGAAAATTTTCATTGAGGTATTCCACACTTTCCGAGTCAAGTTCCACTACCGTCAGGTTATGACCGCGCTCAAGCAAAAACTGCGTGAGCATACCCATTCCGGGTCCTACCTCAATCACCGGCATGCCGATGTAGGGGTCGAGAGTCGCTGCTATGCGGTCCGCCACTGAGCGGTCCGTCAGAAAGTGTTGTCCGAGGTTCTTTTTGGGGCGAACGTTCTGCATATAATTCCTCCTTTTTGAAAATTAGTTACAAAGTTACAACTCTTTTTACTAAATTTGCACAAATTTAAGCAAAAATGAAAACTGAAAATAGTCAAAAAAAGGATTCTCTGGGCAGAAAACTGATGAAAATAGTCATTCCGCTGATAGTGACGGTGGGATTATGCTATGTTCTGTTCACCGGTGTCGACTTCAATCAGATGATGGAGATTATACGTCGCGACTGCGATTTCCGCTGGATCGGTCTTGCACTTGTGATAAGTATTTTCTCACACATTTTCCGAGCCATGCGCTGGGGCATCCAACTTGATGCGCTGGACTGTCACACACCGCTGAAAAATCTGACCTACAGTATTTTCGGAACGTATGCCATCAATCTCGTGTTTCCTCGTTTGGGCGAGGTGTGGCGCACCGGCTATATTGCCGAGCGTCAGGACCGTCCGTTCACTCTGGTTTTCGGCTCCATGGTGTCCGACCGATTGGCTGACACGGTGACAGTGCTGCTCATCACCCTTGTCACTTTCCTGCTTGCATCGTCAGGTATCATGGCGTTCATCCAGAAGTATCCCGACACATATAATAAAATAATGGAGATTGTCAGTTCACCACTGACCTACGTCGCCATTGTGGCGGTTATTGCCGCTTTGTGGGCTTTCTTCCGCTTCGGTAAAGGGAAGTTCATTGACAAAATCAAGTGTATGCTCCGCGACCTGTGGACCGGCTTCGCAACTATTCTGACCATGAAACACAAGTTGCGCTGGCTTTTGCTGACCTGCTGCGTGTGGGGGTGTTACTACACTCAACTCTATGTTGCGTTCTATGCCTTCCCTATGACCACGGAACTGCTTCATACCCATGGGTTTATCGTATGCCTGGTGTGCTTCACCCTGTCAAGTATCGCCATGGGCATACCCTCGAACGGTGGCATCGGACCGTGGCAGTTGGCAGTGATTTTCGGACTGACACTCTACATGCCCGCCTCGGCTGATCCCGCAACCTTCAATCTCCAGGCCACAGCCTTCGCCAACCTTGTGTTAGGGGCACAGACACTGCTGCTTATCCTGCTGGGTATCTTCACCTTCGTGGCTATCGCGCTTGAAAAACGGAGTGCGAAAAAACTGAACAAAGCCTGACCGCCGCGTGTTATATTGGCAGAAATCGGTGCCGGACAAAGGTTTGGCACGATAGTTGCTATCTGAAAAATAGAATAAAAAAATAAATCAATATAATTCAATAGATAATATGAATATCAAACCATTGGCAGACCGCGTGCTGATTAATCCCACACCGGCTGAAGAAGTGACCATGTCAGGTATCATCATCCCTGACTCCGCTAAGGAAAAACCTCTCAAAGGCACTGTTATCGCGGCAGGTAACGGAACCAAGGATGAGGAAATGATTCTCAAGGAAGGCGACACCGTGCTTTACGGTAAATATGCCGGAACTGAAATTGAAGTGGAAGGAAACAAATATCTTATTATGCGTCAAAGCGATGTTTTGGCGGTTATTGAATAAAGGAATGTAATTATGGCTAAAGAAATCAAATTCGACATCAAGGCTCGTGAAGACCTTAAAAAAGGCGTTGACGCTCTGGCTGACGCCGTGAAAGTGACACTCGGTCCCAAAGGCCGTAACGTTATTATTGAAAAGAAATTCGGTGCACCCCACATCACCAAGGATGGTGTGTCGGTGGCTCGCGAAATAGAACTGGAAGATCCCTTCCAGAATATGGGCGCGCAACTCGTTAAGGAAGTTGCTTCAAAAACCGGTGACGATGCAGGTGACGGTACTACAACCGCAACCGTTCTGGCTCAGGCCATCATAACCGTGGGTCTGAAAAATGTGGCTGCCGGTGCCAACCCCATGGATGTGAAACGTGGTATCGACAAAGCGGTTGAAGCCGTTGTTGCAGGTATCAAGTCGCAGGCTCAGGAAGTTGGTGACGACTTCAAGAAAATTGAGGACGTGGCCCGTATCTCAGCCAACAACGATGAAAAAATCGGTAAACTCATCGCCGAGGCTATGCAGAAAGTGAAGAAGGAAGGTGTGATCACCGTGGATGAGGCTAAGGGAACTGAAACCACCGTCGACATTGTTGAGGGTATGCAGTTCGACCGTGGCTACATCTCACCCTATTTCGTAACCAATCCTGAAAAGATGGAATGCGAGATGGAATCGCCCTACGTTCTGCTCTATGACAAGAAAATCTCCAACCTCAAGGATATGCTCCCCATTCTGGAAGCAACCGCACAGTCCGGTCGTCCTCTGCTGGTAATAGCAGAAGATGTTGACCAGGAAGCACTCGCAACACTGGTTGTGAACCGTCTGCGTGGCTCACTCAAAATCTGTGCTGTCAAAGCACCCGGATTCGGTGACCGCCGTAAAGAGATGCTTGAAGATATCGCCATCCTCACCGGCGGTACTGTAGTATCAGAGGAAAAAGGTATGCGTCTGGAAGCCGCTACAGTGGAAGTTCTCGGTCGTGCTGAAAAAATCACTGTCAACAAGGAGAACACCACCATCGTTAACGGTGCAGGTTCTGCTCAGGCCATCGCAACCCGTGTGGCTCAGATCAAGACCCAGATTGAAAACACCACCAGCGACTATGACCGCGAAAAACTTCAGGAACGTCTGGCAAAACTTGCCGGCGGTGTGGCAGTGCTCCATATCGGTGCCCCCTCTGAAGTAGAGATGAAGGAGAAGAAGGACCGTGTTGACGATGCATTGAGCGCAACCCGCGCTGCCATTGCCGAAGGTATCGTTCCCGGCGGTGGTGTGGCCTACATCCGTTGTATCGCTGCTCTTGAGGACCTCAAGGGTGACAACGAAGATGAAACCACCGGTATCCACATCGTTAAACGTGCCATCGAAGAACCTCTCCGTCAGATTGTAGCCAATGCAGGAGCGGAAGGTGCTGTCATCGTTCAGCGCGTTAAGGACTCAGAAGGTGACTACGGCTACAATGCCCGCACCGGTGAGTTTGAGAACCTGCTTGCCGCAGGTGTCATCGACCCTGCCAAAGTGACCCGTGTGGCTCTGGAAAATGCCGCTTCAATCGCCGGTATGTTCCTCACCACCGAATGTGTCATCGCTGACAAGAAAGAAGATAACCCCGCACCCGCAATGCCCGCAGGCGGCATGGGTGGTATGGGCGGCATGATGTAATCCATCCCAACCCGGATAATATAAAGGAGGCTGTGTCAATTCATTTTGGCACAGCCTCCTTGCTTTGATCTCAGCCTTAAAGTATCCTTCTCGTGCATGCTTCTGACAGTAGAACAGGAGAAACAGGAGGTTTGATGTTGTTCAGCGTGTTACGAAAAAAAAAGGGTGTGTCAAAATAGGTGCAGCCTAACCGTATACAGGATTATGCGGCTGCTCCATGGAGCAGCCCTACAGGGCTAATATGTTGATTGTCAAGAGTGTAGGGATGCTCCATGGAGCATCCGCCGAATATACATCACTGTCCATGTACGTACAACACATAAAAAATACAGGCTGCATCAAATTTTGACACAGCCTGTTCTCTTTTAAAGGATTATAAGTTTAATACATAATCAGCGAACGATAACCTTGACGGGTGCATTGGCTGCACCGGCAAGATAAACACCTGATGCGGTGGGTACAAAGACTGTATCATCAACATTTCCGGAGAACAACATGCGTCCATCGGCTGAAACTACGGTGGCGTTACCTTTACCATTGATTTCAATACCTCCTGCTATGGCATGTGCTGTGAGAGTTTCCTCGGCTACGATTTCAACGCTGCTGAGCGAGGGCTTAACTGATTTGCTGAGTATGGATTCTCCATGATCGTAGATTACAGAAAGAGCGTACTCGGGATCAGTTCCGGCAGCGGGTGTGTGGTTATACGCCATGCTGAAGATGGGCGAGTTATTCACACGTTTACCGTTGACAAACAGGTTGAATCCGGTGATATTGAACTTCGTGGCGGGATGAACGGCCGGGATATAGGTCACGTCGTCAACGAAGAACATGAATGTGTTGTTTGAAGTGCAACGGATGGCAAAGTATTTGGTACCTTCGGGAAGATCTGCGCTGAACTCGGTCCATTCGGTGGGAACTGTCTCGAATTTCTTGACTAACTTAAAGTCAGCCATAGCATTACCGGATGAAGAGGCGAGGATTTCAAACTGTTCAGAACCATACATGTCGGTGTAGGAGCGTGCATGTAGAGAAACGGTCTGTGCGCCACCGAACAATTCCGGCGATATCATCCAGTCGTCGTTCTGTTTGTTGACACCGCTGAATGAGGCCAGATAACGGTTTCCGGAGTGGGCGGTGTAGGTGAGATTGAAGTGGTCGGAGTCAAGAACAATGAACGCTTTGGGATCCGTCATCCCTTCAAATGGATATGATTGCGAACCGTAGGTGTAGTCGCCGTCACCATCAATGAAATGCCAGTCACCTTCGGGATTGATTTCAAACGGTTCGTAATATTCAAAGTTCTCGGTATAAGCCTCCGGAGCGAGTGCGGTAACATCCGGAGCAGTCCATGTAAGTCGCACGTCGGTTTTCTTATCAGAGGTGTATGAGGCCTGCAGATTTTGAACGGTGGGAAGAGTGCATGGGATAACCTTTACGGTAACCTCTTCTGAGGTGTTGTTATCAGTCACTTGATCACCGTCAAGAGTAACTATCATCTGATACTTGATTGTTTCCGCGCTTCCTGCATCGGCTTCCTGAGTGAAAGCAGCATAGCCTTCACCACCTGACTGAATACCGTAGATGTTATCCTTTGCGACTTCTACTCCGTCACGGAGGAGCGACACGGTGACGGTGCCGTTGATGTCATTGCCGTTGTTCAGGACAACACCGGTGATACTGAACTCCTTACCGGTGATAACGCTTGCCGGAGCGATAAAGGCTGCTGCTTCAACATCTTTGTCGAGTGTGAGAATCTCAATCCGGTCAATCAGCATCAGAGAGCGGGTGCGGAAAGAAGTGCCGACCAGTCGGAGTGAGATAACTTTTCCTGCGTAGGCTGAAAGGTCAACAGTACGCTTCATCCAGCCGTTGGCCATCGCGTCGCGCATGGTGAAGGAGTCAAGGCGCTTGTAGCCTGAGCCATCGCTGACCATAACATCGAGTTGATCCTTACCCTCGGTGGCGTTAACGGCAAAATACCAGAATGAGAGACGGGGAGAGGTGCCTTCGCCCAGGTCAATCTTGCCTGAGGTAGCCCAGGCCGTATCGTCAAGGTATTCACCCTCGAAGGCGAGCATACCGCCGTCATTGTCTACGGGCGATGCCTTGGGGGTTTCAGACTCTGCCACGAAGAGCCAGCGCCCCTCGCTATAGTCATCACTGTTATAGAAATTCCATACGTTTGTCGGTTCCATTCCGGCAAATGATTCTGCGTAAGGTGCTTTGTCAGGTGTTCCGAATGGACGAGGTTCGCTCATGGCCGAGGGTGCGCTGTCGCCGGCTTCGTTTGAAACAACAATGAAGAAAGAGAGGAATTCCTGTTTACCGCTTTCAACTGCCTGCCAGGTATGTTTGGTATCGGTCAGACCGGTTGCGACGGGTTGATCCTGACCGTCAACATAGATTGAATAGGTCAGCGTGCCGTCAACAATGGGATTGTTGCTGAGGTCGGTGGAGGGTGCGTCCCATTCCAATGTTATCTCACCCGAGTTGCCGTTTTCAGTGATAGATGTGATGCGTGCCTGACGGGGCTTGGCGGCTGCGACGGTTGAGATAAGATATGATCCTGCTGCTGAAGGACCGGCTTCGGAGTATGCTATTGCTGTGTAGGTGAAAGAGCCTTCTCCGGGAATCATGTCGATGAAGTTATATGTTTCGCCGGGTTCGGGATTGTCATAACTCTTAATCATTTCACCGTTGCGGAAAATATCCAGACGAAGCAATGATTCCAGTTCATTACCATCGGTGTCTGTAGCAGGTGCGGTAACAGAAATCATAGCCATGTTTCCGAACATAACCTCACCGCTCACCTCGGGAGAAGCGGGGAAAGGCACTGTGGAGTTGCGGTAAAGCAGAATATTGTCGACATACACACTTCCGAGGTCACGTGCTGAACATCCGTTGAAAGTAAGATAGTATGTTCCATCGGCTTCGGGTGTGAACTCCGTAGTGATGGTCTTGGTGTCATAGTATTCCCAGTTGATGGTCATCTTGTTAATCACGGGTGTTGCGGTATAGATATCGGCGGGGATACTTGTCGGGGTGATGTAGACCGACAGATTTTCTTTGTAGTTATCGTTGGAGCACCAGGTGTCGAATTTCAGTGTATAGGTGTTTCCGGCAGAGAGTTGGAAAGCCGGTGAGATAAGCCATGCCGAAACGGCTGCATCTTCAAAGTCGCTTACCGTGGCGGCTTTGTACCATGAGGCGTAGGTCCATTCGGGTCCGTCAAGTATCAGGCTCACTGAAAGGAATTCGTCAAACTGTTCCTGAGTGTCGAAACTGTTGTAATAAACAGCACCTACCATCACATTGTTAGATGTCACGCTGCCTGATTCGGCTCCGTTCCATGAAGCGGTCACGGTGTAGTGATATTGTTCGGGAGCGTTTCCGTCGGCGAGTTTGTCGGTGTACTGACACTCTTTGATTCCCTCAGCCACAATGCTGTTGCCGGGGAAACGGGTGACAGTGTAGGTAATCTCATCAAATGCTACGTAACCACCGTGCAGACTTGATGACGGTGCGTTCCAGGTGATGAGATTTTCACCATTTTTTCGTACAACCTTCAGGTTGGATGGATCACCCGGAGTGTCGTTGCCGATCCAGCATCCTTTTGCTGCCTGACGGCTTTCACCGGCATCGCTGTACATTGTAACAACGAAGGCATAACTGCCGGTCTCGGGTGCCGTGTAGTCGACGGTCACATCCTCACCCCATTGGCATGAACTCCTCTTCAATTCAACATCGTTGCAAGCGAGAGTGTAGTTCAGGTTGCCTGTTCCGGTGGCACCGTCAAAGGTAAGGGTAGGTGCGGTAAAGGATATTTTTCCTGTCATCGAACCCTTTTCAAAAGATGTTTTGAGGTTTTCGGCCGCTGACGGAGCACCTGTAGCAGGGGCTTCCGGCAGGATATACATTGATTTTATCTCCTCCTCATCGTCAAACTCCATGATCAGTTTGGCCTCACAGGTTGAGAGATTAACTTCATAGAGCCCGCACTCCCAGTCGGTGGCGGCATAGAAACAGACACCGCTGGCAGGGTCAATCACTGCTGCACCGTCAAAGTAAGCATCAATACCGGTATCTCCTTTGTATGTGAATGAGCCGTTTGTTTTGTCAATGGTAAACAGTTTACCCGTGTCACCGAAGCCGTAGAGTGTCCCTTTCTGGTCAAATACAAGTGCGGAGATTGTCTCGTCAACCTTTGAGAGGGTGGAGACACGTGTGAAGGTTGCGGGGTCAATGGTTATAAGTTCGATTGACTGACCGTCAGCAGCAAAAGCACATGAATAGATTGTTCCGTCCGTCGGATCGGCTGCCATAGTAGTGCTTTTTACATTTGTGCTCGCGACAGGACCGGCAATCAGGCTCCAGTTGTCGGCGTTCCAGTTGTAGCCGAATCCTTTACCGTCAATGCCGATGAACGAACCGTTGGAGTAGGTGGAACCGTAGGTGTATCCAAATTCACCGTCAGTTGCTACGGGCGTGAACTCGTAAGAGTCAGGAGTGAATGAATAGATGCCGGGTTCATCGTTCGGGGCATAATCAACGATATTGGCATAGATGAGAGGGGAGGCTGAGGCCGTGGCTCGAGTTTTTGCCTTACCATGCTTTTTGCCTGCCACACGGAAATCCCCTTTCAGATGAGGCTTTCTCGGGCGCAGATTTTCGGACGGATTGTCAGACAGTTCAAAGCGTACCGCTTCCGGAGCACGGTCGGCTTGTCGGTGGTCCGGCAAAATGCCATAAGCCGTACCGACAGTTAAACACAGAGCCGTGCTAAACAATAATAAGTACTTTTTGGTCATAAATTGTAATTAAATGATTGGTGAAAATTATGGATTAAAAACATAAAATGCGATTTGACGATAAAAGTACAACTATTATTCTATAATTTACAAAAATATTAATATAATTAACAATATTTAACGTTAAATTGTTGCCTGGTCGCTGTTTGAAGTTGGTAATCAAATTGTTAGCAATGAATAATTGTAGATTTCTGACAGTTGATTTTATAGATAACCACATGGGCATACCCATCCCTAACACCCCGACTGTTCTCTATAAAAACCTCAACCCTACTGTTTCTCCTGTTCTACTGTCTAAAAGAAAATCAGCATACAGATAAAAAAGAGCAGGGCTGCGTCAACATGAATCAACGCAGCCCCGTAAAGGAAGATATGATATTATATTAATATGTGATTCTGGGCTCAAGTTCCTTGGCCTGATCAATCATTTTCTGAATCTCTGTTTCGGTGGGTACACGTCCGCAAAGGTGTTTTTCATTGTTTACCTTAACCAGAGTGAGGTAGAGGTTAGCGGCTACACGGTGGCGGAACTCCTTGATGGTGTCAACGCCTCCTGCTTCCAGAAGTTCGGCGAACTGTCCTGCCACACCTTTGATGCGGAACAAATCAGCATGGTTAGCCCATTTGAGAATAAGTTTGTAAGGGATGCCGGTTTCCTCGGCAAGAGCCTCGCGTCCTTTCTTGGTGGCAGCCTTTTCCAGCAAATCCTCTGTTGTTTTCACTCCTGCAGCCTGCAGTTTACCGGCGTATACTTCGCCTACTCCTTCAATATCGATAACTTTGTAAGACATGGTAATAGATTTTTTGAGTTAACAATATTATAACATATTGATTCTCAATAATGTTTACTGCANCTGCATTTTTTTTTGTTATTATACCTGCTAAAACAGGAGGCTGCATCAATTGATGCAGCCTGAATNTTTTATGTGTTGTACGTTCATGGACAGTTTCGTATATTCGGCGGATGCTCCATGGNGCATCCCTACATTCGTGACAATCAGCGTATTAGCCCTGTAGGGCTGCTCCATGGAGCAGCCGCATAACCCTGTAAAGGGCGAGGCTGCGCCNNAGCCTCCTGTTTTGAGTTGTAAAGATTAGGTTATTGGGTGTTANAGTCTCACCTTATCCACCTTGTTGCCGCTTTTGCGAATATAAATTCCGGGAGTGGCNGGTTCGGCTATTTCCATTCCCTGCAGATTAAACCANCGAGAAGATTGGTCAATGTCGCTTTCCACAGTTTCNACACCTTCTTCATCCCCTCCTTTATATTCCCAAAGTTTTATGGCTGAGTTATCTCTTTCAAAAATAATGGTGTTGTCCTCTCCTTCAGTTACGTATGTTAACCATGGATTATAGTCGCGGGTTGAGAGAGCCGGACGCAGNCATTCGTAGATTAGTTCCCCGTTAGCACGGTTTGGAAGAGAGGAATGATCCTCCCCGGAAGAANATAATCCGAATACTCCAATTGATTCAATCACAACCATTTCTTCAGTTCTATCGCCGGGGGAATAAACATACTCGATAACATATTTATTATATTTCCGACCGCTGTTTTCAAATTGTTCAATTTTAGAAACCTTTGAAGTAGATGATTCATGATCATAACTCCACCAGCCTGTATCTACGTCTTTCCCTATTGGTCCGTAGCCATACAGTGGTAATTCGGAAAATTGATNATTAAAATTTTCAAGANACTTCACACCATAGCCGTAAAGAAGTTGTGTCCATACGTAGGAGGGTTTTTCACTCCACTGTTCTTCAATGTTTTTAAACGTACGATAAATATTTCCATCCTCTGCCCGTACGTATGCCACAGGTATAACGGTGTNGTCCACGTCGACCTTGTCGGTCAGGTATCCGCCATTCTCAAAAATGTGNGTACCACGTTTGATAAGGTCAATTCTATTCCATTCCTTACCGTCNATCATCTCTTTCCCGGCAATACGTATNCCGAAATCAACATATGTTGGTCCCCATGAGTGTTGATAACAATACCAGTANCAGCGTCCTTCCTTGAAGAAATCCGACGCTGAGGCGTTAAAGCAGAACAGAGCAATTAAGCANCCGAAAATGATGGTTTTTAGTTGAGNCATGGTATATTGATTTATATAGAGAATATTGATGAAAATAAATAATCGTTAGTCTGATTCTGNAAATATATGNTTATTTATTGTNATATGCAAAATAAATANTTAATTTTTTTGAAAAATGAGCATTNGNAGANGGNCTCTAAAANAAAAGGATGGTNAAAATCNCTATTTGTGTTTNGTTTTGCATATTTTGTGAATAATTATTACCTTTGCAAAAATTACCTTACTAATTTATCATACTACATTATTTCTATTCTTACCTTTCATGAAAAAATTATCACTTGTTCTTGCTGCAGTAATGTGCTTTATGAGTAGCCTTACNGCAGGTGCGGAGACTTTTGTCGGCGACCGCACGGACTTCCGCGATGAAACGATNTATTTTGCGATGACAACGCGCTTCTATGATGGCGACCCCACNAACAACGTNTGTGGATGGGATCATCAGGATGTGCAGATTGCCAATAATGACCCCGACTGGCGTGGCGACTTCAAGGGTCTGATCGACAAGTTGGACTATATCAAGGCTCTCGGCTTCACTGCCATCTGGATCACCCCTATCGTGCAGAACTGCTCCGGTACGGACTTCCACGGCTACCATGCCATGGATTTCTCAAAGGTNGATCTCCGCTACGAGAGTAAAAAAGAGTGGGGGGCTGATCAGGATGTGTCGTTCCAGTCGCTGATTGATGCGGCTCATGCCAAGGGAATGAAGATTGTGCTCGACATTGTGCTCAACCANACCGGTAACTTCGGTGAGGCTCATTTCGCCGAACTTTTCTACCGTTCNCCCGACATCCGTAACCAGGCNAGTGTGTCGGCTTCCATCATTCCAAACTACGACAAACTCCCTGCAAACTACAACGAACTGGGTGGTACTGCACAGTACAACGCACGTTTCCCTTATCTCAAAAACTCCGACGGCACCAACAAGGATAACCACAATTACTGGCACCATGTGGGCACCGGCTGGAACTGGGACCTCCCCAACCGCTGGTGGGGTCAGATTGCAGGTGACTGCGTTGACCTCAACACCGAGAACCCNGCAGTGAGCGAGTATCTGGTGAAATGCTACGGCAAGTTTATCGAGATGGGTGTTGACGGTTTCCGTATCGACACCACAGGTCACATTTCACGTCTGACTTTCAACACCTCTTTCATNCCTCAGTTCCTGGAATTGGGAGAAAAGTACAAGGATAAACGCCTCAATCAGGCTCCCTTCTTCATGTTCGGNGAGTGCTGCGCACGTTTCTCTGANGTTACCTACCGCGATCAGCCCAACCTTTCAAGTTATTTCTACACCTGGAAATCACCCGATGATCTGGTGAGCCAGTGGAACCACGATGCCTCTTTCTGGGATGATATTTTCATCAAAGAAGGTGACGACAGCGGTCGCTATGGCAACATGGCTCTTTGCGATGCCGAACCCTCGGTCAAACGTGAGTCGGACAACGTATTCCTCAAAAACGGTCAGTGGCACGAACCTGACTACTCCGATTACTCAGGCTTCTCAATCATCGACTTCCCGGCTCACTACAACTTCAACAACGCCGGAGCCGTGGTGGGTGTGGCAAAAAGTGGTGACAAATATTATAACGANGCNTCGTTCAATGTGGTGTATGTCGACTCACATGACTATTGCCCCGGTCCTAACGACGGTACACGCTTCAANGGNGGCACCGAGCAGTGGGCTGAAAACCTCTCGCTGATGTTCACATTCCGCGGTATACCCTGTATATACTACGGTTCGGAAGTGGAATTCCAGAAAGGTTGCAAAGTCGATGCCGGTGGTACAGAGATGCCNGTGAAGGAATCCGGACGTGCCTACTTCGGTCATTACCTCGAAGGAGATGTGACAGCATCGGATTTCGCGGCATTCAGCGCATCGGGCAATGTCGCCAAGACTCTTAACGGTGACCTCTCTCAGCACATCATACGTCTTAATCAGATACGTGCGGCTGTACCCGCTCTGCGAAAAGGTCAGTACACTTTCGACGGCTGTACCGCTCAGGGTGGATGGGCTTTCAAACGTGCCTATAAAGATAGTTACGCACTGGTNGCCATCAACGGTGGCGCAACCTTCACCGGTGTTCCCGCCGGTACCTACACCGACCTTGTTACAGGACAGACCTATCAGGGTGGCGGTTCAATCACTGTTTCCGCTCCCTCCAACAAAGGACAACTCCGTGTGCTGGTAAAAGACTGGAAAGGTGGCAAGGTAGGCGAGGANGGNAAGTTCATCTACACCACTTCTGCTGTTGCCAAGGGTGGCAAACCCTCATTCACCGACCCCGGTACTACTCAGTATTATACNGCCGATGATGCCATCGGTGCCCCCTCACTCACCTTCGACCCCGCAGGATGCGCATTCAAAACCGAAACCCTCACCGTCAATGTGTCGCTCAACGAGGCAGCCGCAAAAGGATGGTATCAGATAGCAGGCGGACAGAAAGTGCCNGTAACCTCATCAGGTGCCACTTTCATCATCGGCAAGGATATGGAGTACGGCGAATCGGTCGACGTAAGTTGGGGTGTTGAGGANGCCTCCGGAGCAGCCTACACCGGAAAAGTGACATACAAGAAAGTTGACCCCAATGCCACCATCACCGTATATGTCCTGGCTGACNCCGCTCCCAACCTTTATTCATGGACCGTTGACGGAGGTGTCNCCAAAGAGTTCACNGGAGCATGGCCCGGCAACAAACTTACTCAGACCAAAACCTTCGGTGANTATGAATATTTCTGTCACACCTTCGATGACGCAGAAACAGTCAACATCATCTTCAACATGAACGGTGGCTCNAAAACCGGCGATATNAAGGATATCACTTCTGACACATGGTTCACCTACGATGGCGCNACAGGCTATGAGGTGGTNACCGATCCCGAAAATCCGTTCAACGGTCAGGGTGGAGGCGACGACCCCGNGCATGAAGGTGACTGGGCAATCTATTTCGACAANACTGNCTCAAACTGGAGCACCGTAAACTGCTACATCTACAATGGNCCGTGTCACGAAATAACCGGTGGATGGCCCGGCAAGCAGATGCAGAAATTCGGTCAGAACCTCTACATCGCCACATTCAGCACCGACAAGGATCTGTCCAAGTCNAACGTAATCTTCAANGGCAACGGACAGCAGTCGCCNGACAATGTAGCGGTGCGTCACAGCGCAATCTACAACGCACAGGGTGACACAGGCCAGAGTTCAGCCCCGATTGTTGNAGANGATGAGAACGANACCCCCGAATATTACAACCTCCAGGGGATCCGTGTCGCCGCTCCCTCNAANGGTTTCTATATCGTAAAACAAAACGGACGCTTCTCAAAAGTATACATCCGCTNATTCGGAANANATACCGATAACGCAAGGACACCCCCGCCGGGTGTCCTTGTTTGCTAAGTACTACCCGCCAAAATTGNTAATGCCGAGGACACATAACGCTTGCCCCCTCAGCGTTAACAAACATTGGGNCGCGGGGNNAACGAAAATAATTTCATGTTTATTTTGGAAATTGTTAAGTTAATTATTAATTTTGCCATGTAAACAAAATGCTTCCGGGCATACTGATTATCACGTAAAACAACTTATAATTATGAAAAAGAAATTTATATGCACAGTGTGTGGCTATGTTCACGAAGGTGAAGAAGCCCCCGAAAAATGCCCCCAGTGTGGTGTCGGTCGCGACAAATTCGTTGAAGTTGACGAATCAGAACCCGTAACCTTCGTAACCGAACATGTTATCGGTGTTGCCAAGGACACTGACGATGAAATGATCAAGGACCTGAATGCNCANTTCATGGGCGAATGTACCGAAGTTGGTATGTATCTGGCAATGTCACGTCAGGCTGACCGCGAAGGCTATCCCGAAATCGCCGACGCTTTCAAACGTTATGCTTTCGAGGAAGCAGAGCATGCATCAAAATTCGCTGAACTCCTCGGCGACTGCGTTTGGGACACCAAAACCAACCTTGAAAAGCGTATGATGGCTGAAGCCGGTGCTAACGCCGACAAGATGCGTATCGCTAAGCGTGCAAAGGAACTCAATCTCGATGCTATCCACGACACCGTTCATGAAATGGCAAAAGATGANGCTCGCCACGGTCAGGGTTNCCTCGGNCTCTACAACCGTTTCTTCAAAAAATAATCCGTCNACCTAATTCTTTTGACAGGAGAGACAATGTGGCCAAACCGCATTGTTACTCCTGTCAAATAATATAACGAAGTCCATGAAAAAAACAATCATTGCACTTATGGCAGCCGCAGTTGCTTTCTCAATCTCGGCTGACGATAAAAAAGAAAAAACAGACTCTGTCGGAGGTTTCCGCTTTGTTGANGTTAAAGTTAATCCCACTTCTTCCGTAAAGGANCAGAACAAGTCGGGTACATGCTGGTGTTTCGCCGGTACAACCTATTTTGAGGATGAAATCCTCCACAACAAAGGTAAGGAAATGGACCTTTCGGAAATGTACACCGTTCGCCAGTGCTATCTTGACAAGGCTGACAAATATATCCGTACAAACGGTCAGATCAACTTTGCTCAGGGTGGTTCGATACTNGACGTGCCCTANGTNTGGAAACGCTACGGTGCAATGCCCGAAGAGGCATACGCCGGTCTGAACTACGGTGAGGATAAGCACTCNCATTATGANATGGCNGCAGTGCTTAAAGCCTATCTNGATGCCGTGAACCGTAACCCTAACAAACGTCTGTCAACNGCATGGAAAAANGGTTTCGAGGCTATTCTTGACGCATATCTCGGCGAGGTTCCCGAAACATTTGTTTATGAAGGAGTGACCTACACCCCGCGTTCATTTGCCGATGCCCAGGGACTGAAGATGGACGACTATATCCCCGTAACCTCGTTCACCCACCATCCATTCTATGAAACCTTCGCCGTTGAGGTTGCCGACAACTGGCTCTGGGGTCAGTACTACAATGTGCCGATGGAAGAGATGAAGGCTATTGTAGACAATGCCATCGACAACGGNTATACCGTAGTATGGGCTGCNGACGTCAGCGAAGGNGGTTTCAACTGGCAGAAAGGCTATGCCGTTATGCCCAAGGCTGTTACCGGCGACAAACTGGAAGGCACCGAACTTGCGCGATGGGTACACATGAGCGATAAGGAACGTGCTGCAAAACAGTTCCAGATCAATGGTCCCGCCGACGAAATCGAAGTGACACAGGAATCACGTCAGAATATGTTCGACCGTCAGGAAACCACCGACGACCACGGCATGGTCATTGTCGGTCGTGCCAAGGACCAGAACGGCAACATGTACTACAAAGTGAAGAATTCATGGGATACCAACCAGGTTTATGATGGCTTCTTCTATGTGTCAGAACCCTANTTCCTGTCAAAAACAATGAATGTTCTTGTCAACCGCAATGCAATCCCCAAGGATATTGCCAAGAAGATGAATTTGAAATAAGCAGATTNAGAAACTGTTGAANTAGTTGAAAATTAGGGACTTTAANGNCNTTAACGACCTTANAGTCCTTAATTTTTTATGGCGTGTANCNTTAGCGNNAANGGAANANCCCCCGTGATAAAAAGCATATCCGGAAATCACGATGACTTCTCAAAACAAAAATTTGGCTGTTTCTGTTAGTTTTACTATATTTGTGGGATAAATGGATAAGATAGTATTATTAGGAATGAACCCTGCTCAGTTGCGTCAGGTGGCTGTTGATGAGGGGTTGAAGCCGTTCGTCGGCAAACAACTGGCGAAGTGGCTTTATGAAAAGCGTGCCACGGATTTCGGTGTCATGACCGACATCAGTGTGGCCGGACGTGAACGTCTTGCCCGAAAATATTCTATCGGACGTGAGGAACCGCTGAAGCAGGCTCTGTCGGCTGACGGAACAGCAAAATATCTGTTCCGCGGTGCAAACGGACGTGATGTGGAATCNGTTTATATCCCNGACCGCGACCGTGCCACCCTNTGNGTCAGTTCGCAGGCGGGATGCAAAATGAACTGTTCTTTCTGCATGACAGGNAAACAGGGTTTTCATGGTAATCTCACTGCTGCTCAGATTGTTAANCAGGTGCTCTCGGTTCCCGGTTCGGAATCATTGACCAATATCGTGTTNATGGGTATGGGTGAACCGATGGACAATCTGCCGGAGGTGCTTCGTGCCATNGANGTTCTCACCGAACCGTGGGGACTGGCGTGGAGTCCAAAACGTATAACNGTCTCATCCATCGGTAAACTCAAGGAGTTAAAGGAGTTGCTTGAACGGACAAAGGTTCATATNGCCATCTCNATCCATTCTCCTTATCCTCAGGAACGNCGTGAACTGATGCCGGTCGAGGGGGCATATCCCATCACAGAGGTGATAGCCCTGCTCAGGGAATATGATTTCAGTCATCAGCGCCGGTTNTCATTTGAATATATTATGTGGCGCGGTGTGAATGACGATATGCGTCATGCCGATGCCCTCGCCCGACTGCTCCGGGGATTGGACTGCCGTGTGAATCTNATCCGTTTCCATGCCATNGACGGTGCGGAACATCTGCAACCTTGCAGCCCTGAGACNATGATACGGTTCCGCGACAGACTCAACGATGCCGGTATAACAGCCACCATACGTGCATCGCGTGGNGAGGATATTGATGCCGCATGCGGAATGCTTGCGGGTAAACAGAACAGGAATAAAGAAGATCAGTTATGAAAAAAATTGCATTGACNCTAATAACCTCCATCTTCTGCATGGCATANGCTCTGGCAGGAGGTAAGGCTGATTTCAGCGAGAAAACTNACAACTTCGGTAATATCCGTGAGGCTGACGGCATGGTGACCGCCGAGTTTCCGTTTGTCAACAAGGGTGACTCACCGTTNGTTATCATTTCCGCGGTGGCTTCATGCGGATGCACCCGCCCGGAGTATCCCAAACAGCCGGTGGCTCCNGGAGAGTCCGGNATAATAAAAGTGACCTACAATCCTGCAGGTCGTCCGGGAGAGTTCAGTAAGACNGTGACTGTGCGTACNCCCGAAAAGAAAATTAAGTTGCGTATCAAAGGGAATGTCATACCCAAGAACTGATAAGTAGAAGTTGAAAAGATTTTATATTATCAAGCAGATGTTGTTTCTACTTATTTCATTTCTCTTTTCGGCGCTATTCTGTTTTTTCATCAGTCGTGTAGTTCACTANACTCCTTCTTCAAAAACAAAATATCACTCGAAAATAGAAACGAACTAAGTATAAACTAATTTTCAACATCTACTTAAACCGGTCTGATTTATGAAAAAGAAAGCCCTGATTCTGCTTCTTATGCTTACTTCGCTGGTGTCAATGTCGGCGGCCAAATCGGTACGTTGGCTTGCCACAGAGCATGATTTCGGTGCATTTGATGAAAATGACGGTAAGGTGAGTTGTGAATTCCGGTTTGTCAATACCGGAGACGAGCCGGTGGCGATAGTGAATGTACGCGCCACATGCGGATGCACCACCTCCAACTATTCAAAGGGAGCGGTGGCACCCGGCGACACCGCCACGATAACCGTGCTGTTCAATCCCGTTGGTCGGGCAGGTAGATTCGAGAAGAACGTGTATGTTGATTTAAATATGGAACCTCGCCGTACATCTCTGACCATCAAGGGTGTGGTGGTAGGTTCATCCAACACCGTGCGCTCACGTTTCCCGATTGATGCCGGTCCGCTCAAACTCCGAAGCGACATGCTCGCTTTCGGCGAGATACCGGCCAACCGCATCAAAACAGTGTATCTGGATGCCTATAACACCTCGGTTAATCCCATAAACCCACGATGGGAGAACCTTCCCCCCTATATCAGCGTAGGTGAGAAATCGGAGGGTATACCTCCCGGTGAATTCAGCACATTCGCCATCACCTTCGACCCCTTCAAATGTAAGGAATATGGTGTTATCAATGATGAAATCAGTCTGGTTGCCGACGGCGAGAAGTCGGTCATCAAGACAGTGGCTATTCTAAGTGAGGATTTCTCCGGTCTTACCCCTGCACAACTCGCAAAGGCACCGGTGATAAAAGTCACCCCAACGCGACTTGAACTAACCCCTGTCAGCCGCCAGCAGCAAGAGGTCACCTGTAATATTATGGTGACGAACGAGGGTAAACAGCCGCTGCTGCTACGCCGTGTCTACAGCGCTGACAACGGAGTGGATGTGGTCTCCTTCCCTGAAAAAATCAAAAAGGGGGGAAGCGGAATGATCACCGTGAAAATAAATCTTAGTGAAATTACCTCCGACATGATAAATGCCAGAGTATCAATAGTATCTAATTCCCCCAAGTCTCCCACAACCATAGTGCGTATAGCAGGGGAGATTTTACGATAAACAAACCTTGAACATCACATGGAACATCCTGAAAACGACTCACAATACACCGGACTGACCGTAAACTCGGGTGTGGCACAGCCCCCGAGCGTCAACCCCTACATGAAAGCGCGCAAGCGTAAACCTCTCCCTTCTCCTGCCGAAATGGTGGAACGCATACTCAAGGGTGATGTGACCACACTCAGCCGTGCCGTCACGCTTGTTGAAAGTATTAATCCTGACCATGAGGCGATTGCACAGGAGGTGATAGAGAAATGTCTGCCATACTCGGGCAACTCGCGCAGAATCGGCATAACCGGTGTCCCCGGTGCCGGAAAAAGTACCTCCATCGACGTTTTCGGGTTGCATGTGTTGCGCGACGGTGGAAAATTGGCGGTACTCGCCATTGACCCGTCAAGTGAACGCACCAAGGGGAGTATTCTCGGCGACAAAACCCGCATGGAGAAACTTTCCGTACATCCTGATGCCTTCATTCGCCCTTCACCATCGGCAGGTTCATTAGGAGGTGTGGCACGCAAGACACGCGAAACAATTGTTCTGTGTGAGGCCGCAGGATTCAATAACATTTTCGTTGAGACCGTAGGTGTAGGACAGAGTGAGACAGCCGTACATTCAATGGTTGACTTCTTCCTGCTGATTCAACTGGCCGGCACCGGCGATGAACTGCAGGGAATAAAACGCGGCATCATGGAGATGGCCGACGGAATAGTCATAAACAAAGCCGACGGCGACAATATCGACCGCGCACGTCTGGCACAGGCTCAGTTCCGTTCTGCTCTGCATCTGTTCCCCCCGACAACTTCCGGATGGATGCCCGAAGTGCTGACATACTCCGGATATTATGAATTGGGCATTGCCGAAGTGTGGGAAATGATTGACCGTTATTTCGCTTTTGTCAAGAGCAACGGCTACTTCGAACGCAAGCGTCAGCAACAGGCACGCTACTGGATGCAGGAAACCATCCAGACCCGCCTGCTGAACAACTTCTACAATAATCCCGAGGTGAAAGAACGGCTTGCCGGCCTGGAGCATGAGGTGCTTTCCAACAGATTGTCATCATTCGTGGCTGCCGGAGATATACTTGATTTTTATTTTAAACAGACAAACTCATGACCAAACTGCTCACATTATTGCTCTGTGTGGCATCCTTCCTGATGCTGCTCATGACCTCATGCCTGTCGCAGGAACAGCGGATGCTCAAAAACGAGGTTGAAAACATGGATAAGACACTCCCTCAGGAAGTCGCAGGGGTGACATTCAGTTCCATCACATACGACACCAAGACCGATGTGGTGACACTCGAACTGGTTGCAGAGAGCGGGTTGGCCTCATTGGCAGTCTCCTCGGCAACGTCAATGGTAAAATATGGTTTGATTTCTTTCCTCAAGTCATCGGAGGGTAACTCCGACCTTGTGTATGCCATCCGTAAGGCAAATGCCACACTGGTGTGCCCCTGCTACGATGAGGATGATAACGAAATAGCCAGTTTCACCATCACTCCCGCAGACCTGAATTAAACCGGGTCATCATATATGAAACTGCATCACACTGCCCTCTATGTCAATGATTTGGAGGGGGCGAGATTGTTTTTCATAACATATTTCGGCGCTGAGGCAAATGAGAAGTATCATAATCCGCGAACCGGGTTACAGACATATTTTCTCACGTTTCCTGACGGTGGCAGACTCGAGATAATGAACCGTCCGGAGGTGAGACCTGTTTCATTCGACCCGTATCGCCATGGGTTTATTCATGTGGCGTTCAGTGTAGGGTCATCAGAAGAAGTCGACACTCTGACCTCACGTCTTGCGGCGGACGGCTATGAAGTTATGAGCGGACCGCGCACCACGGGCGACGGATATTATGAAAGTTGTGTCCGTGCTTTCGAAGATATTTTAATTGAAATAACCGAGTAGGACCCGAGGGTGTGTCAAAATAGGCGAAGCCTCGCCGTATACAGGATTATGCGGCTGCTCCATGGAGCAGCCCTACAGGGTTAATGTATTGATTGTCAAGAGTGTAGGGATGCTCCCTGGAGCATCCGCCGAATACACATCACATTCCATGAACGTACAACACATAAACAATACAGGGTGCATCAAATTTTGACACACCCTCGTCTTTTTGTTACTGTTTATCTTCAAGTATTTCATCCAGTTCTGCGGCCACACCGGTCAGGCGGCTGCGACATTCGCGGATGATTTCAGTGGCACGGCGCGCTTCAGCGGCGAGTTTGTCAATCTCAACATTCTGACCTTTCAGACGTTCGAGAATCGATTCAAGTTCGGCGACAGCCTCGGAGTAGGTAAGTTCTTTAACAGGTTTCATTTTACTACTGATTTTATTTTTCCCGATGCAAAATGTGTTGTTATGACATCGCCCGGTTGAAGTTCTTTTGATGAAGTTACGATAGATGAGCCGCAGAGGGTGTAGGAGTATCCACGTCGGAGCACCGACGCCGGCGAATATGCCTCGACAAGTTGTTTCTGCGACTTGAGTCGGTCGCGTTGCGCTGACAGAATATTGTCAAGGGCTATGCGAAGCATCTGCGAATCACCCTGAAGTTTCATCGATGCCCGTTCCACAGAGGCTTTCCCCTCCGAAGGAACAGCCATGGCTATCTTTTCCATATGACGGTCAGCCGCCATAAGTGTTCCGCGCAGCAGCAACGGCAGTTCCGCATCGCTACGATCCAGCAGCAGCACGGACCGGTGAAGCATATCCTTTACCGAACTGCTTATTCTCAGGCCGAGAGTGTTTATCGCGGCAAGGATATTTTCGGCACGTTCAATGATCCATTCCGCAGCCGCTGTGGGGGTCTTGACTCGCATCGCAGCCACATAGTCCAGAAGCGTTATGTCGCGTTCGTGACCGATGCCGATTATAACGGGCAACGGAAATTGTGCGATGTTGGCTGCCAGGTCATAATCCTCAAAGCATGAGAGGTCGTCCGATGCTCCACCACCGCGAATAATAACCACCGCGTCCCAGTTCTCTTCCTCGGAGGCTATAAGGTCAAGTGCGGCTATGATACCTGCGGGGGCGGTTTCCCCTTGCATAGGTGATGTGAAACATCGGGTTACAAACTTCAGCCCGGCGCTGTTGTTTTCCAACTGATGCATGAAATCGCCGTATCCGGCGGCACTCTCCGACGAAATGACGGCTATGCGCTGTATCACTTCAGGCATATCCAACTGGCGGTTCATGTCAATTATCCCTTCGCGGGTCAGCCGGTCAATCATCTCCTGACGGCGGCGCAGTTTGTCCCCCAAAGTAAATTCAGGATTGATGTCGGTTATAATCAGCGACAGTCCGTATTGCGGATGAAAGTTTGCCGAAACCTTTACCATCACCTTCATTCCGCTGCCAAACGGCTGACCGGTGGCATGGGTGAATTTGGCGTCAAGTCTGTAAAACTGATTGGCCCAGATGGCTCCGCGGGCTCGTGCCACGGTGCGCCCCAGATCATCCTTCTGGATAAGTTCAAGGTAGCAATGGTTACGACGGCTGACATCGGCTGTCTCGGCCGTTATCCACACCTCCCTGAGTTCATCCCGGTCAAGGATGTCGGCAATCAGCGAGTTATATTCCAGCAGTGTCAGCGGGCTGTTTGTTTCCATCATGATTTCTGATGGAGCACAAACCGGCTCCCGTTCCATTTGTAGGTTATCGTTGTATAGAGCGAATCCTTCACCTTGTTCATATCCTCTTCCGGAAGATAATTATCGAAAGTGGCGGTAAGGGTCAGCAGATCTGTTTCGGGATTGAAACTGTAGCGTGCCATGGCAAACGGCACCAGACTCATAATCTGCGCGGACTTTTCCTTTGATATACCTTTCTTGATCCAGTCTTTCAGCGTGGGCTCAACAAAACCTTTGCCCGGTGCAGGCTGCCAGTCGGTGGTGTAGACCTTCACGGCACCGTCCATGGCCGGAGTGGCAATGTTGGTGACAAAGATTATGGCAGTGTCACGCTTGCCCAAAATGTCAAGTGCGATCTGTTTTTCCACAATATTGCTACCCGCTTCCTCCACGGTGATACTTTCCGGCGACAGGGCGAGCACACGCGACAGTCCACCGAAACGGTTGGTGCTACCGCGGTCCGAACCGCTTTTGAAATAATCCACCATGTCCATGCGGGTGATTTTGCGGATGCCGGGGAATATGCTTGACGGAGCATCAATAAAAATCTGCTCGGCAGTGTGTTGCCCCCATGCGGATAGCGGGAGCAACATCAACAGAGGTAATATTTTTAATATTCGGGTCATACAGTTTGCTTATCGTCTGCGTTTAACTGTTTTTGATTTACGCTTTTTGAACGGTTCATCGAAGGGGGAATCCTCGGATACGGCTTCGCGCGACTTGCGTGCCGAAGCACGTTTATAATCCTTGTCCTCCTTGGCAATTTCGCTGTAGACACGCTTACCTACGAATTCGGCTCCGGTGAGTCCGGCAACCACACGTGAGGCATCTTTCTTCTTCACGTCGAACAGCGAGTAGCCGGGCATGAGGTCGATACGACCCACGTCGACACGCTGCCCCTTGACAGTGTGGTTAAGCATATCGATGAGGTTACCTGCGAAGAAGCCGTCGCTCTTGCCGAGATTGATGTAGATGCGTTCCATACCTTTTTCGGCTGTGCGGCGATCCTTTTCCTTCTCATCGGCAGGTTTGCGGAATTCCTTCTCCTTATCCTTTTTGGTGGGTTTATCATCGATGAAGTCGATGGTCGGGGCATCCTTGTAGTAATTGAGCAGACGGTTGAACTCCAGCGAGAGGACACGCTTGATAAGGTCCTCTGCAGAGAGCCAGCCCAATTTCTTGACAACTCCGGTGGTGTATTTCTCCATCTCCTGTTCGTTGACTTCCACGCGTTCCAGTCGGTCGGCAAGATAATAGAGTTGCTTTTCAATGATATGCTCGGGAGTAGGCACATCCTTACGTTCGAATTTCTTTCCGATGATCCGTTCTATCTCGCGCATACGTCCTTTTTCACGCTGGTGGATGATGGCTACTGATACACCGGCTTTGCCTGCACGGCCTGTACGGCCTGAACGGTGGGTGTATACGGCAGTGTCGTCGGGGAGTCCGTAGTTGATTACGTGGGTGAGGTCATCCACATCCAGTCCGCGGGCAGCCACGTCGGTTGCAACCAGAATGGTAATCACACGGTCGCGGAACTTTTTCATTGTCAGGTCACGCTGCTGCTGCGAAAGGTCGCCGTGAAGGGCGTCGGCGTTGTAACCTTCGCTTATCAGACTGTCGGCAATCTCCTGGGTTTCCTTACGTGTTCGGCAGAACACTATGGCATAGATGTTAGGATTATTGTCGCAGATGCGTTTCAGTGCCAGCATCTTGTCGCGTGCATGAACAAGATAATAAATGTGCTTGACCGTTGATGCACCCTCGTTGCGTGTGCCGACCACAATTTCCGTGGGGTTGTTCATGTAGCGCTGGGCAATCTTGGAAATCTCCTTGGGCATGGTTGCCGAGAACATCAGCATTTTACGTTCAGCGGGAACATGCTCCAGAATTTCGTTGATTGAATCAAGGAATCCCATGTTGAGCATCTCGTCGGCCTCGTCAAGAATCACGGTGTGGACATCGTCGAGTTTGGCCACGCCTCGGTTGATGAGGTCAAGCAGACGTCCGGGAGTGGCTACAATAATCTGCACACCCTTTTTCAGAGCGCGTATCTGGCTTTCAATACTTGAACCGCCATAAACGGGAAGCACCTCCACGTCAGGCATATACTTAGAGAAATCGGCAAGGTCACCGGCAATCTGCAGGCAAAGTTCACGGGTAGGGGAGAGGATGAGGGCCTGAGGGCGATGCATTTCGGGGTTGATACGTTGGAGCACAGGCAAGCCGAATGCGGCCGTTTTGCCTGTTCCGGTCTGTGCCAGTGCCACAATGTCAGTGTCGCTGTTCAACAGATGGGGTATCACCTTTTCCTGCACAGGCATAGGCTGCTCAAATCCCATTTCTTCTACTGCCTTCAGCAGTGGTTCACTTACTCCGAGTTCTTCAAATGTTTTCATATAGTAAATTTTAATTAGACAAAGGTACGATAATTAACTCATATTTTAACGTTTTTGACAAAATAAAAGTTTAAAACAGGGGAACTGACATATCGCCCGGTCAAATCCTGCCAGAACTAATTTGGCATGGTTTTTGTTACTATTGCAGATTAAGTAAAACATTAAACAATATTACAATGGAAAAGATTCAACCCGGAAAATATGTAGAATTGGGTTATGACCTGTATCAGGTTAACCCTGACGGTACTGAAACCTTAGTGCATCAGACAAATGTTGCTGATCCTGAAAAAATCATCTTCGGTGTTACCCGCGGCATGATCCGTCCTCTTGAACAGGCTATCGACGGTCTGGAGAAAGATGGCGAATTTGATGTTAAGGTTAAGGCTGCCGAAGCGTTCGGCGAGTATGACAAGGAGCAGGTTGCCGAACTCGAACGTGACATTTTTGTTGTAGACGGCAAGTTCGATGAAGAGGTAATCAAGGTAGGTGCTGTTGTGCCTATGATGACTGCCGACGGCTTCCGTATCAACGGTCTGGTAAAGGAGGTTACTCCCACCCATGTCATTATGGACTTCAATCACCCCCTCGCAGGTAAGGATGTACGTTTCAAAGGCAAAATCATTGCTGTTCGTGACGCTACTCCCGAAGAACTTCAGCCCGAAGGTGGTTGTGGTTGCGGATGTGACCACGATCATTGCGGCGAAGATCATGACCACTGCGGTTGTGGTGACGGTTGCTGCCACTAATCAACAGATTGATAAAAACATAGAAAACCCCGCACACCTTGATGATGTGCGGGGTTTTCTTATAGTGCGTTATTTGTTATTTCGCTTCGCGGTTGAAGGCTTCGTTGAAGAAAAGCAGATGATAGAGGAGAGAGTTGCGCCAGTAGGGCCAGGAGTGATTGCCGGGGCGGACAATATAGTCATGGTCGATGCCATGTTTATCAAGTTCGGCGTGGAGATTGTTGTTCACTTCAGCGAAGAAGTCGTCCTTGCCGCAGTCAAAAAGAATGTTCTGCTCTCCGTTTTTGAGGGTGGGCACCAGATTGATTACGGTGTGCTGTTCCCACACCTCGGGGTTCTCTTCCTTTTTGCCGAGACGTTTGGCCATTTTCCAGTTTTTGGGGAAAGGACGGATATCCACGCCGCCGCTCATGCTGGCCATATTTTTGAATATTTCAGGGTGACGCATACCGAGCCAGAGCGCGCCGTGACCACCCATACTAAGTCCTGAGATGGCACGTTTTTCGGGAGTGGCGAGGGTAGGGTAGTTGGCATCGATGTAGGGAATCAGATCCTCTACAAAGAACGATTCCATCTGCATCGAGGGATCGATGGGAGAATCCCAGTACCATGAGTCGCGTCCGTCAGGCATGACAACCACCATGTTGTAGTGGTTCGCTGCTTCTTTAAGGCGGGGAACGCGCTCGATAAAGTTCTTATAATCACCGCTGTAGCCGTTCAGCAGATACACTACGGGGAATTTTGCGTCCGGATTGACAAGGGCAGAGTCAGGAAGGTAAACGGTGACCTTCATGGGGGTGGCGAGATGTTTTGTCGCCACTAAGGCGGTGTCGACATTCGCAGTGAATTTGCCGGCGCCCATCATGGATATGACGCTCAGCAGAATCAGTGACAGTGAAAGGGTTAGTTTTTTCATGAAAAGATGTGTTTAGGATAATTTCTTCAGTAATGGATTGGTTGATTTAACAGCCTGATACTCTTTGAGATATTCCGGTACGCTGTAAGCCAGATCAAGGAATTCGCGGCGAGCGTAGGCGAGTTCAGCCAGAGGGGTCATGTCGGAGGCCAGCGGCACGATGTCGTCAATGAAACGTGCGTTGCGATGGGTTATGACCGACTTCGCTTTCTCGGCACCGTCGCCGAAGAATAGCACTGTCCCTTTGTCAAGCCACTCGGCATAACTGTCTGCATCCAGAATCATAGGAACCGGAGGGAGCAGAGCGTTCAGACCCAGATCGTAGACGGCGGTGTAGACCTCCATGCGGCGTGCGTCCATCATCGGGGCATAAAGCGAGTCGGGATCCACATCGGGGAGGAACATAACCCGTGTGGCCATGATTTTCAGTGTGGGAACACCTATGAGCGGAATGTTAAGAGCGTAAGCCAGACCTTTTGCTTCGGAAAGACCGATGCGCAGACCCGTGTAACTGCCGGGACCGATGCTGACTGCCACTGCCTCCAGATCCATCTCATGGTCACGTGCATAGTCCAGACAATCCTTGATAAAGCCGCTAAGAGCGGTAGCGTGATTCTGTCCTGAAAAGTTCTCGCGGTGCACCAGCACCATCCCCTCTGCGGTGAGTGCCGCGGAGCAAACTTTTGTGGAAGTTTCGATATTTAAAATAACTGCCATTTTTTGATAAACGTATAAAATTGGGGGAGCCCTATTTTTTTTTGTGCAAATTTACGGAAAATTCCTGCTAATTTTTTAAATTTGCAAAAAAAATAAATTATTCTGCAGATGAGTAAAATCCGGTTCAGGTATATCTGCCGAAATATAAAATAAATTTTTAACCTCTACCCAAAGATGTTATTATCCATGACTGGCTTCGGCAAAGCGGTTGTCGAGGCGCCTACCAAGAAATACACAGTGGAGATTAAGTCGCTCAACTCAAAGCAACTTGACCTCTCGGCACGCATCCCGGTTGCATATCGCGACAAAGAACTTGACATACGCGGACTCATTGCTTCGCAACTGGAACGCGGCAAGGTTGATTTGTCGGTGTATGTGGAGTCAGTGGGAGGCGATGAGGTTGCAACCCTTAATCTGGAGGCGCTCGCAAACTACAAGGGTCAGATAGAGCAGATGTCGCAGAAACTGATGCTCCCGCTCCCCTCCGACTGGTATGCCACGCTGCTGCGGATGCCTGATGTCATGAAATCCGACACTGTCGTGCAGCCCGATGAGCAGGAGGTAAAAGCCCTGATGACAGCGGTGAAGGATGCCGTTGCCGAACTGATGCAGTTCCGCCGCAAGGAAGGACGCAAACTTGAAGAGTTTTTCGCTGTCCGTCTGCAACGTATCCGCGAACTCCTTGACGAGGTGCCACGCTATGAGAATGAGCGTATAGTGAAAATACGTGCCCGCATCGAAGATCAATTAAGCAAAATCAACAAGGTGGATTACGACCGTTCTCGCCTGGAACAGGAGATGATCTACTACATCGAGAAACTTGACATCAACGAGGAAAAACAGCGTCTGGCCCAGCATATCGACTATTTCCATGAAACAATGGAAAGTGGACGCGGTCAGGGTAAGAAACTTGGATTCATCGCTCAGGAAATGGGTAGGGAAATCAACACTCTCGGCTCAAAATCAAATCATGCCGAGATGCAGATTCTTGTAGTGAAAATGAAGGATGAACTGGAGCAGATCAAAGAGCAGGTGCTCAATGTGATGTAGCAGTTCTCATTCTGCCGGATCTGTCACCGACCGGTCCGACAGGATTTTCCTCTCACCAAACTAAATCAGATGGAAGGTAAAGTAATAATCATATCAGCACCCTCGGGGTGTGGCAAAAGTACCATAATCAACGCCATTCAGGAGCGGGGAAACGTCAGCATGGAATTCTCCGTATCCGCTACCAACCGTGCGCCGCGTGCAGGTGAACAGGATGGCGTCAACTATCATTTCCTCACCACGGAGCAGTTCAACGACCTTATTGCCCGGAATGCTTTCGTGGAATATGAGGAGGTTTATCCCGGTCGCTTCTACGGCACTCTGCGTTCTGAAGTCGAGAACCGCTGTGCGGCAGGTCACAATGTAATTCTTGACATCGATGTCAAAGGTGGAGTCAACGTGTCGCGTATGTTCGGCGAGAAGGCGGTGTCAATATTCATCATGCCCCCGAGCATTGAGGAACTGCGCCGCCGGCTTGAAGGACGTGGCACCGATGCACCCGAAGTGATTGACCAGCGTGTGGGAAAAGCGGAATATGAAATATCGTTCGCTCCCCAGTATGACCACCGTGTGGTTAACGATGACCTGGAGAAGGCCGTGCTTCAGACCGAAAGAATCATCCTGGATTTTCTCCGGAAGTAATCTGCCAGCCGGATGGAACAGGGTAAGACAATAGGAATTTTCGGGGGATCATTCAACCCCGTTCACCGCGGACACCTGATGCTCGCGCAATGGCTGCTCCATGAAATGCAGTTTGACAGCATCCTGTTTGTGGTTTCCCCCTCCAACCCCCTGAAACATCAGCCCGACATGCTCCCTGAGCAGCAGAGACTCGCAATGGTGAAACTGGCTCTGGAAGGGCATCCCCGTCTGGAGGCTTGCGACATTGAGTTCGCTATGCCCCGCCCGTCATACACCATCAACACCCTGCGTGAACTTTCGTGTCGCTATCCCGGTTATAAATTCAAACTCATTATAGGAGCGGACAACTGGCAACTCATTGACAAATGGCGCGCGGCTGATGAGATTATCCGTGACTACGGAATAGTGATTTACCCTCGTCCCGGCTACCACGTTGACCCCGGCACACTCCCGGAAGGAGTCACGCTGAGCAACGCCCCCGTGGTGGATGTGTCATCGACAATGTTGCGTAAGGTAATACCCCAGTGGGGTGTGCCTGACTATTTCCTTACTCCCGAAGTGAGCGAATATATCAAAAACAATAAACTCTACAATTATGGAAACACCCTCGATAATCAACACTAACTCCATAGCCTTCATCGGGTTATGCAACGAATATTGCACCGCACTGGAAAACGCGCGCGAGTCAACCCGCGAGGAACTGGTGGAACGGATGCTCAATCTTCTCCCCCGCATGTATATCGCTGCCACTGACCTGAAAGTGAACATGATAGAGCCGGAAGAACCGTATATTGAGGGTAGCCTGGACGAAGATTACTACGAGGCTATACGGCGTAATGTAGAGAATCTGCTCGGTCCCGACGATATTTATCTGGAGGTTTTCGAGGAAGATATGAAATATTCCGACACTCCCGTGTCAGCCTCAATCTCAGAAGGGTTGGCTGATATTTTTCAGGTTACATTCAACTTTATCAGCATGGTTAAGGATGCACCTGACGAAATAGTTGGACTCGGACTGATTGCCATACGCGACGATTTCCGCGAATATTGGGGCGCAACGCTCTGCAACGTGCTCCGTGCGCTGCACCATTTGCGCTATCGGTTCGGCGAAGAATAAATATTGAATATAAACACGTTATCACATAAATACCCAATGAAAAAACTTGCTCTAACCCTTTGCCTTGGTGTGGCTCTCACATCGCAGGCAGCATCACCCAAACTTGAAATCTACCGTGGCGAGAAAGACACTGTCTTTTCCGCAACTCACTATGTCATCGCTGTAACTGACCCCGGTTGCACCGCAACCATCAACGGCGAGGATACTCACGTTTACAAAACCGGCTCATTCGGCTCAAAACTCACCCTCAAGCCGGGTAAAAACAATATCGATGTAAAGGTGGCTGACGGCAAAAAGAAAGCCGAAAAGAAGTTTACCGTGTTCTATAACCCCGACGGGAAACCTGCCGCCGAGGAGGTTCTACCTGAAATCACCCGTCCGCTGATGCATCCGCTGGACATCACCACACTTCCCGGTGCATATCTCCAGAACGGTAACGGCGGCGATCGTCTGGGGGGCTCCAAAATGGGATTCGTCGCTGAGGATATACCTATGACTGCCGTAGGTGAAACCGACAATCTTTACAAGGTTCAACTCTCCGACACACGCTATGCCTACCTCCCCAAGGAATATGCCAAAGAGGGTGGCGAAGGACGCTCCACGGTTAATTCCGGCTCATGGAGCATATCAAACATCGGTAACGCCGACCGTGTCACCGTATCGCTTCCCCGTCGCGTACCGTATTATTATGTAACCGAACTTGACCCTTCTACCCTGAAGGTGTATCTGTTTGGTGTGACCAACAACTCCAACTGGATTACCCAGCGCAACGAACCCGGCATGATCGATTATGTCGACTTCGCGCAGGATGACAGCGATGTCCTCACACTTATCATCCGCATGAAAGAGAAATATCAGTGGGGCTTCACCGTAGGTTATCAGGGCAACAACATTGTTATCGACGTGCGTCATCGTCCCCAGTCACTGGCCCTGAAAGACCTCACCATCGGTCTGGATGCCGGTCACGGTGAAAAATATCTCGGTGCGGTGTCTCCCTCCGGTATCACAGAAAAAGAGGTCAACCTCGACATTGTAAAGAAAATTGCTGCCATCCTTGAAAAAGAAGGGGCAAAGGTTGTATTGAGCCGCCCCGGCGATGACAATGTCAGCATGACCGAGCGTAAGCGCATATTCCGCGAAGCAGGCGTCGACCTTATGGTTTCAGTTCACAATAACTCATCAGGCGATCCCCTCGGTCTGATGGGAACAAGCGTTTATTACAAACATCTCAGCAACCGTCCTTTAGCAAAAGCACTCCATTCGTCAATGCTCTCATTGGGAGTGGCTGACTTCGGTTTGACCGGCAACTTCAACTTCTCGCTCAACGGACCGACCGACTATCCTAACGCTCTTGTCGAAGGTCTGTTCATGTCATCACTCCCCGAGGAGGAGATGCTCGCTGATCCCGACTTCCGCACAAAAATGGCTGAAAAGGTTGTTGAGGGTATCAAGAACTATCTGAAGGAGGTGGAAAAATCACTCTGATGAAGCAGTATCTTGACCTGTTACGACATATAATGGAGAACGGTACGGACAAAAGCGACCGTACAGGAACCGGCACACGCAGTGTGTTCGGCTATCAGATGCGTTTCAACATGGAGGATGGCTTTCCCTTGCTCACAACCAAGAAACTCCATCTGAAATCGATTATTCATGAACTCCTCTGGTTTCTCAACGGCGACACCAACGTGAAGTATCTTCAGGAAAACGGTGTCAGGATATGGAACGAGTGGGCCGACGAAAACGGCGACCTCGGTCATATCTATGGCTATCAGTGGCGTTCATGGCCTGACTATAACGGAGGATTTATCGACCAGATTTCGCAGGCTGTGGAGGATATCAAAAACAATCCCGACTCCCGGCGTATCATCGTAAGTGCCTGGAATGTCGCCGACATACCCAACATGAAACTTCCCCCGTGTCATGCCTTCTTCCAGTTCTATGTGGCCGACGGCAAACTCTCGCTCCAATTGTATCAACGCTCGGCCGACTCGTTTCTCGGTGTGCCGTTCAACATTGCCTCCTACGCGCTTCTGCTGCTTATGATGGCGCAGGTAACCGGACTGAAACCGGGTGAGTTTGTCCACACAACAGGTGATACCCACATATATAATAACCACTTTGAACAGGTTGCCGAACAACTTTCACGTACCCCCCGTAAACTCCCGCGCATGAAACTCAACCCTGAAGTCAAGTCAATCTTCGATTTCAAATATGAGGATTTCACCCTGGAGGATTACGACCCGCTCCCTCACATCGCGGCGAAGGTTTCGGTGTAACAACACTCTTTTAAGTAGATGTTAAAAATAAGTAGAAACGACATCTGCTTGAATAAAATAATTTTTAACTTCTACTTATAAACCAATCATACATTTCACAACATGCCATCAAATGCACTAATTACCATCCTGACCATAGCCGGATATTTCCTGCTGCTGTTGGGTATATCATATTTCGCATCGCGCAAGAGCGATAACTCCACATTCTTCACCGGTAACCGCAAGACACCGTGGCCCTTAGTGGCTTTCGCCATGATCGGTGCGGCAATCTCGGGCGTGACTTTCGTTTCCGTGCCAGGTATGGTCGTGACAAAGGGTTATGCCTACCTGCAGATGGTGCTTGGCTTCATCGTCGGTTACTTCCTTATTGCAGCGGTGCTTGTCCCCATATTCTACAAACGTAACCTCATCTCGATCTACGGCTATCTTGAGGAACGTTTCGGCACATCCACCTATCGCACAGGCGCATGGTTCTTCTTCATCAGCAAGATGTTAGGTGCATCGGTTCGCTTCCTGGTGGTTTGCGTGGTGCTCCAGTTGGCGGTTTTCGGTCCTCTGCACCTGCCGTTTGAACTGAATGTGATTGTTACTATCGCCCTGATATGGCTCTACACAGTTCAGGGGGGAGTTAAAACCCTCATCTGGACCGACACACTGAAAAGTTTCTGCCTTATCATGTCGGTGGTGCTCTGCATCTACTTCATATCGGAAAATCTGCACTTCTCGTTCGCTGACATGTATAAGCACGTCACCGAACACTCCACAGCGCAGATGTTCTTCTTTGACGACCCCAAGGCTGAAACTTACTTCTGGAAGCAGTTCATTGCCGGTATCTTCATGGCAATAGCAACAAACGGTCTGGACCAGGATATGATGCAGCGTAACCTCGCCTGCAAAGACTCGCGTGAAAGTCAGAAAAACATGATTGTCAGCGGTGTTCTTCAGTTTTTCGTCGTGGCATTGTTCCTGATTCTCGGTACTATGCTGGTTATCTTCCTTGACACCAAAGGTATTGAGCAACCTGCCAAAACCGATGGAATTTTCCAGATGGTGGCGTTCCATGATGAGATGCCTCTCGCTGTTGGAATCCTCTTCATTCTCGGTCTTATTGCGGCAGCCTATTCTGCAGCCGGATCAGCCCTTACATCCCTGACAACATCCTTTACGGTTGACCTTCTTGGTGCTCATAAGAAACATGCCGATGACAAACTGGCGCGTGTCCGCAAACGTGTCCATGTTGCAATGTCGGTTGTGATGGGTCTTGTCATCATCGGATTCTACTACATGAGTAATGAGGATGCAATCAGTGCGGTTTATACACTGGCATCCTACACCTACGGTCCTATCCTGGGTCTGTTTGTATTCGGTCTCTTCTTCAAGAAACCTGTACACGATAAACTGGTACCCGTTGTCTGCATCCTTGCTCCCGCCATTTCATGGGTTATCCAATGGTGGCTCAACGATGCGTTCGGCTATAAGACCAGTTTCGAACTCCTGCTTATCAATGCCGGAGTGACCGCTCTGGGCCTGATGCTCCTGACAATAGGGAAGAAGCAGCCCTCGGCAAAAGAAGCATAAAAAAGGATATGTCACAGTTAAACAGTGCCCTGTGGCTGATGGATACCATCAGAAAATACGGGCGTATAACCTTGGCAGAAATAAGTCGCAGATGGCTCGACTCTCCGGTTTCGGAGGGTCGGCCGTTGCCGCGGCGTTCTTTCCATAACTATCGTATGGCTGCTGAAAAACTGTTTAATGTAACCATTGACTGTGACACGTCAACCTACGAATACTACATCCGTGAGGACCGTGACAGCGGCAGTAAGGTAGGCGACTGGCTGCTGAACTCATCCGCAATAAACAGTGTGCTGAGCGATGCCCGCGAGGTGTCATCCCGCATCTTGTTTGAGGATGTACCTTCTGCAAGGGAGTATCTCCATCAGGTGGTGGATGCATTGAAAGCGGACCGCCAGATAAAGTTCTCCTATCACTCCTACAGCCGGTTTGAGCCTACACCGGGCGTTGTCATTGAACCTTACTTCCTGAAAATTTTCCGTCAGCGATGGTATGTCACCGGTCGCAACATCCGTGACCGTGCGGTCAAAACATACGCACTTGACCGAATGTCGGATGTAACCTTGCTTGACACTCAGTTTCATCTGCCTGACAACTTCAATGCCGAGGTGTTCTGTTCGAACAGTTTCGGCGTAATCTTCAACAATACCAAGGTGGTGGAGGTTACCTTGCGTGCCGATGACCGCCAGTCGAAATATCTGCGGGCTTTGCCGTTACACGCCACGCAGAAGGAAATTGTCAACAACGGTTTTTCACTTTTTAAATATGAGTTGCGCCTCACTCCTGACTTTGTCAGCGAAATTCTGTCGCTCGGACCGCGTGTGACGGTTATCGCTCCCGAAGAACTGAAAGTGATGGTAAAAACACAACTGCTTGAAACACTGCGTAATTACGAGTGATCCAAGCAGTCGTTTTTTTTTTTGTACGTTTCCGGCTGTTATTTTACCTCGGCGGGCTCAAATACGTATGCACCTAAGTCGGGAGCCGAAGGATTCTGACGGTTGCCCGTGAAGTCGACCATTGAGTTGGCGTGTGTAAGCGAGGGATTGGCCACACCGATGGCAGGTGACTCCGGCTTGAGGTGATAGTTGAAGTAATAGTCCTGACGGACAGTGTAATAGAGCGGGTCGGTGTCCCATAGACAGTCAATGAAATTATCATCGTTAGAGCCTGCGGAACGCAGCAGGGTGTTGCGGATGAATACAGGTTTGCCGGTGAAGTCGCCCACGTTCAGTTCTGTTCCGTTGCCGTAGATGATGGAGTTTGAAATGTCGGCTGAAAGGTAAGGCATACCGCTTCCGTTGTCGCTGTCCTCGTCAAGATGGTAGAACTGCACGGCAGGACCTCCCAGTGCCGAGAAAAGGTAGTAATTCGCTATCGTGCAATGGTTGATGACATGGCGACCACCTTCAAGATAAAGTATACCTTCCGATGCCTCAGCCAGTTCCGATGCATAGATCTCGACATCGCTGTTCAGCGATGCCATCACGTAGCCCTTGGAGTTACGCAGTTGTGAGGCTATCACGGTGAGGGCAGGGGAGGAGACAACGTTGTCAAGCACAACGCCGTTTGAATAGTTCCGGACTGAGGTGAATCGCATCACATTATCCTTTGATGTAGGAGCGAAAAATATCCCCTCCCACTGACCGGACATAATTTCGTAGGGGATGTTCGATGCCACGAAACCGGTGCGGTCGCCGGTGAACTCTACAGGGCTCTGAGCCGTTCCTTCCGATTTCAGTGTGCCGTATATCTTCATGTAAGCCTTGTCATGGAACGCCAGTCGGGTGCCGGGTGTGAGATTGAGCGTAACCCCCTCGGCCACAACAAGTGAGTCATAGATGTGATACGGTTTGGCATTTGTCCAGAGGGTGTTTTCTGTCAGTGTCACCCCTTTAATATCCACGGCATCCTGACCTTTCACGGAGAGTACCACGGAGCGTGTCACCCCCTGAGTGCTGAAGTCAAGTATATTTTCGATGACAACAGGGTTATCCACTCCGTTGACGGGAAGTTTGGCCTCGACAAAAACAAAGATGGAATCGTTGGGACGAATCTCCACGTTCTGAAATTCCTTTCCCGAGATACCGTCGACATTCAGTCGGAATATACCCTGATCCTTATCGCGCAGTGAAATTGAACCTATGCTGATTATTTTGTCATGGTTATTGTGGACAATGAACCGACCGGTTGGGGTGGTGGAACCCGTAAACGAGTCGGTAAGACGCAGTGTATCAACCGAGAAAACGGGCTGATCGGAACTGCTTGTCGACACCCCGTCCTCAATGCATGAACCGAAGAAAAGTAGCGTCAGAAGAGATAATAATATGGTAATATGCAGATTTTTCATACCTTAATAACGTAAATTCTCCTCTCTTATTACCTTATTATACTGAATAAATTGTTAAATTTGTGGAAATAAGTGAAACCGGTCATAACGATGTCATGAAATACGACGAACTTCAGGAGAAAGTAATAAATATCAACAGTGGTGAACACCTTGTACTCGCCCCTCCGGGATGTGGCAAAACAGCCATACTGGCAGAGCGTGTGTATCGTGCTGTGGCAAGGGGCGTAAGCCCGGCTCAGATGCTGTGTCTGACCTTTACAAACCGCGCGGCCCGAGGTATGGAGGGACGAATAGCCACTCTGGTTGAACAGGATGCCACTGAAGAATTATTCGTCGGAAACATCCATCGTTATTGTGCCAACTATCTGTTTCGCAACGGATTGATTCCGCAATCAGGGAATATTCTGGACGAGCAGGATGCATTCTCCATCTTTGAGGAGTTGATACCCCCGTCCGATTCCGGAAAAGGGGAATATTACCGCAATGATCACCTCAGTGCCATCATGAAGTTTGAGCATCTGATGCACCAGTTTCGTCAGGGACATCCCGCGGCTGTGCTGACCGATGTGCCGGACCTTCCGACAATAGCGCTTCACTCCTTGTGTGATGCAACCGGACTCCCTCCAACGCGCAGCAGTCTCGTCAGGCTTATGGACACCATCGATACCATCGGCGAACGTGTACCGGACCCCGCGTTGCATGACGTGGCAATACACTGGCTGACGATGGCCGCCGGATATAGAGCCTACAAAAGAGCAAACAATCTGATTGACTTTGATGATATTCTGCTGTTTGCCTATGATGCACTGCGTACTGACCCTGACCGACCGAAGTACAAATGGATACAGATTGACGAGGTGCAGGACCTCAGCCCGTTGCAGTTGGCTGTGGCAGACTTGCTCAAGGCTGATGACAAGAATTCCGTGACGCTATATTTAGGAGATGCACAGCAGGCGATATTCTCATTTATCGGGGCACGCCTGACCACGCTCGACATGCTGCGTTCGCGTTGCGGCGAAAACTGCCACACACTGGCGCGTAACTATCGTTCGCCACGCTACCTGCTTGACCTCTTTAATGAGTACGCGGTTAAAAATCTCGGTGCTGATCCCAACCTGCTGCCACAGGCCGATAACAGTTCCGCCGAGCAGAAAGGTTATCTAAAAATGATTCGCAGTGAGAACAATATCGCTTCACCCGCCTACGTGGCGCGCGTGGCAGAGTCATATTCTCAGGGGGAGACATGTGCCGTGATTGTGTCGCGCAACTCCGAGGCCGACGAGATTTCCAAGCATCTCGCAGAGGTGCCTCACTTCAAGATTTCAGGCACGGATTTCTTCGCTACGGCAGGAATGCAGATTATCCTTTCACACCTGAACATCCTTTCCATGGAATTTAATTTCCTTGCATGGACACGCCTGTTCCACTCCATGGGGCTGGTCAAAAGTCTTGCTCAAGGACGCAAAACAATGCGCCGGTTGATGGATGCAGGAATTACACCCACAGACTTCTTCCGATCCGACAACCGCAGTTATATCGACGCCTTCACCGACGCCACGTCGCGTCCCACGGTGATATATGACACCGAAACAACCGGACTGGATATACTCTCCGACGACATTGTGCAGATAGCGGCGATGAAGATTGTTGACGGTAAGGTCATCGACCGGCTGAACATCATGCTCCACACCGACCGCTCCATCCCGGAACGTCTGGGCGATATTGTCAATCCTCTTGTCAAGGAATATGCTTCTACCCCGCATCTGTCACGGGCCGAGGGACTTGCACGCTTCATGGAGTTTGCCCGGGGGTGTACGTTGGTGGGGCATAACGTAGAATTTGACTACAATATTCTGGACTATAACCTGCGGCGCGACCTCCCAGGAGTAAATCTTTCGGACCACCACCCTGACCGCTACGACACCCTGAAACTCGCGCGTCTGCTCTATCCGTCGTTGCGAAGCCACAAACTGAAGGATCTGTTAGTACAGTTGAATCTGGAGGGAGAAAACTCCCACCTTGCCGATGATGACATCGAAGCCACCTATTCACTGATGAAGCATCTGCTTGAAAAATGTGCCGAACCTCAGTTCAGCCTTGACCATAAAAAAACATGGGATAGGGCAGTAGGTAAATTCGGCGAGAAAGTACGGCAGGCATACGGAAAACTGTACTGCGACGGCTACCGGTCGCTGTATGTAGACCGTGGCGGCACAGCCTTGGTTGACGAAATCAAGCGGGTGGCAGAGCATCTGTCAGACAAAGAGGAGTTTGCCACACTGCATCCCAAAATAGAGTATGTCGAGGAGTTTGTTCAGAGTAAGATTGATTCCATCCCGAATCCCGGCAGAACCCTCGCGCAACAACTCGCAAGAATGGTTATGGAGATGAACACCTATCGCGAAGCCGACCTGTGTGAGGCGGGTATAATACGCGAAAAACTATTTATCGCCACTGTCCATAAGGCCAAAGGTCTGGAATTTGACAATGTTATTGTTTACGGTGCGGTCGACGGCACATATCCCTCCTTCCTTTCCCGAACCGATGCCGACCGGCTGGAGGATGCACGTAAACTCTACGTGGCACTCACCCGAGCCCGTAAACGGCTGATAGTTCACGGGTTCCACAACTTCGTGGGGGTTTCGCGGAAAGGAAACACCTTCTCAATGGAAAAAGAGATGTCACCGTTCCTCACTCCCGTCCGACATCATTTTCAGTAATAAGTAGATGTTGAAAATTAGTTTCTCCTTAGTTCGTTTCTATGAGGGTGTGTCAAAGTAGGCGCAGCCTTGCCGTATACAAGATTATGCGGCTGCTCCATGGAGCAGCCCTACAGGTTTAATGCGTTGATTATCAAGAGTGTAGGGATGTTCCCTGGAGCATCCGCCGAATATAAATCACTGTCCATGAACGTACAACACATAAAAAATACAGGCTGCAATTTTTGACACAGCCCACTTCTACTTACTAATAAAGTCAGGATTATCTCAAATTATGAAGTGTCTAAACTTTGTGACGATTATTTTATTTTCGTAAAAAGTTTAGACGACTTCTATTGATTGCTCTGTCTAATCTCTTTAGTTGAGCGTCCATGTAAAATTCTCTTTCGTGATATCCAACCGTTTGATACCATCAGGGGTAAATTTATATAGATAATAGGATGGATCATAAATGCAATAGTCAAATGGAGTCTCCTCGTCAATTTTTATAAGCATCTGCTTTTCCTTCTCCCTTGTTTTCAAATGGAGCATTTCCCTTGACATAATGAAACATATCTCACCATCAAGCAACGCATAGCCATCATAATCTTCAATATCCAACTGAGAACATTCCTTCACGGCACAGTAGATATCCATTCCACGAAAAAACATCTTTATGTAATAAAAATTTTTTTCAAAAGATTTGCTCTGTTTCTTCACATCACGTATGATATTTTCAAGTGATTTCTGTTCAGTTATCTCAACCAGAGGAAAACTGAAACTTGTCCTCTTCCCGTATTCCTCCTGATTTGGTATTGTAAAGGTAATTGCAGCAGAATCTTCCTTCGAACAGTTTTTTTCCACGCCATACGCATATCGGCTACACATTAGCATAGCCAATAAAAATAGGATAATTGATACGGTTCTATTCATAATTCTCAGCAATGATTGAATTATAAGGATTTATTGATGCAATTTTTATTAGATTCAGAATTTTATTAATCAATAATAGATTCTAAAAATCTGGCATTTGATCCCTCCTTTCTAAAGATATACAAAGGAGGATCATAGAATGCAATAATTGATTTGAATTGAAATGTTCGTTTTTCCACAGGTTCTTTTAGTTTAAGAACTGTGTCGTTGTGATTAACAATATAAATGAGTCTGCCATTATGATAAGCATATCCGGTAATCTTATCATGTATAATTGGTGTCCCTTCATCAAAACTACCGATAAATACACCGTAATAATCAACAGAATCTCTGGTCCAGAAACTCAATTCTATAAAATAGTTATCTCGTTCCTTCTCCCACCCACCAGGAGTTTTAAGATCAAGTTTTAGTGTTGCATCTATAAGTTTGCCATATAAAGCACGTTCTGTCAAATCATATTCCGGCACTGTGAATTCATAGTATTTCGTTTTCCATAGATCCTCCTCAGAATCGGCTTCAACTTTACTTGCAACTGTATCTGTTTTAATATCAGATGCAAGACTATTAGCATGACTCGCCCATGTATATGTAAATGAGAGACAATAAAGTATTATGAAGATAATACCTTTATTTGATAAATCTTTTGACATCATCATAAGTTTCAGTACTGTTGCTTTTTAGTTTATCTCCACGATAAAGATCGTTTTTTTTAATTAATAGGTGGATATTCCTGTTTTGAACTATCCCTTAATAGTATTTGAAATAGACCTCACCACAATAATGAATTTTATTATCTTTGATCTGAAACTCAGCGCCGAAAGGGTCAAAGAAATCATGATTACGGTCATAGAATACAAACGTTTTTTCTTTGCTATTAGAAGGCTTTCCGATCTTCGTGTTATCTCGGTTTTTAATTATTACCGTAAGGTCATCTATTTCTGCATAACCGTCAAATTCAAGTAGTGGTGTTATACGTATCTGACCTTTGTTGTCTCGTGTAGCCGGCATAACCCTGATGAAATGTTCAGAGTCTTTAGAATAAAAAGTCATCACTATAACATTATTATCACGTTTCAGACTCTCTAATGATTCACCACACTTATCTGCGGTTACCTTAATGACATTCAGAATTGCCTTACTCTCTGACAAGTCAAATTCAGGAAGTGTCTCTCGGCAAATTTTCGTAGTTGTTTCAAGTGAATTTATATCCGCCTCCTTCCCTTCATATACATATTTTTGAGCACTACAGAGAAACGAACAAAATAGCAAAAATAAACTATTTAAACCTCGAAAGATTTTTCCCAAATTCCTTATTCCTGTCATAGTTTTCAATACATTGTTCATAAATTGATTCATAGAGTGATAAATATTCCGGATAGAATGTCGTGTATCCCTTACCTTGATATATCTGAAAAATTACATGAGGTCCACTAAAATGCATTATGTCAAGTGAAGTTATAAGATCTGTTGGTCCAGGAACGGAAGAACCGCTAGGATGATTATGCGATACTTCTCTAACTATCTTGGATACAGCCACTTTCTTATTGTAGTTTTCCCAAAATCCAGCCTCCGCTTTTTTCTCGTATGAAGTTGTTATGTAGGCTTCCTCTGCAAGTTCTTCGGTTAATCCGGTTAGTGTTATAGTAAACTCGGATTTTTTAAATCCAGAAAATTTTTCAAAAAGAGTACAAGCCTGCTCATCTCCATTCATTGTAATGACCGTATATTTTGGTTCATTATTATCGTCTTTAACATTCTCAACACTTTTAATTGGGTTTCCATCAAAATATATTGATGCTCCGTGGATAAGTTCTCCTTTCTCGTTTCTAAAAAAAACTGTATCATCTTCATAATTCTCAATAATCTCAATAAGATATCCCCTCAGATCAAACACATATAAATTTTCTCCAAGTGGATCTATGATATTCGCAGGATTTGCTCCACAGAATGCGAAGTGGTTCATGGAGGGGTAATCAAAGAATTTGGGGTCACCGGATTTCATGTCGCACAGGATGGGGTCGTGCATGCGGGCGGTGTTGTCGTAGAAGTTCAGACCGGACTGGCTCATCCAGTGATTGCCTATGTGGAGGTGGTCGGTCTTGGGGGTCATGTCGTTGGTGCCTTCCGCCTTATAGTCGCAGGGGAGGATGAAGGGGGTGCCGGAGGGGTAAAGTCCGGTGCGCTGCACTGTCTCGCCACGGCTGTTCACCACTGCCATCACTGAGCCTTGACGGTTACGCAGATACTGATAGTTCTCACCTGTCTCCATATCGTAATATCCTGCAGAGGTGTTCAGACGAAGTTTTCCTCCGGTCTTCTCGAAGTTGCCGTAGTAGAAACTCCCTTCGTTGACTGTCCTGTTAGCGGTGGATACGATGGTATCACCTTTAGCGTTCACTTTTATAGTGGTAATGAGTTTGCGGAAAGTGTGGGTTCGGCTCTGCAGTGTCCCGTCAGGAGAGTACACGTTGTTTATGGTGTTTCCATTGCCGAAGGTTATGCGTGAGGGACGGTCAACGAAGCGGTTGTAGGAGATTGAAGTCACATCGCGCGATTCATCTTTTGTGAGACGTCCGTTACGGTCGTAGGTCATGGTGTAGTCGCCGGGAAGTATCCTCCCTACTGCATCCATGTAGTTGGGGTCGGTCACTTCGGATACTTTGACCGGCTTCATGCCATCGAATTGTTTGACTGCATCTGTAACGGTC
>JAAVGE010000023.1 GCA_014800385.1 Bacteroidales bacterium | reverse complement strand
GTGTGGGCGTTGACGGATTCGAACCGCCGACCCTCTGCTTGTAAGGCAGATGCTCTGAACCAGCTGAGCTAAACGCCCTTGTGTTCCTTGGTCATTTGCGCTGCAAAGTTACGGACTATTTTTTGATTGTGCAAATTTTTTTGAAAGTTTTTTCAATTTTTATTTTTGACCGAGGTTGATGAAATGCAAAACAGGCTGCACCCGGAGTGGATGCAGCCTGTTGTTTGAGGGTATTCGGGATGGATTATTTCACCACTACCTTGACTACGGTTTCACCTACGTTGACGAGGTAGAAGCCGGGGGCTACGGTAGCGCGGCTGTCGCCTTGTGAGGCGAATACTGCTTTACCGTCGGCAGCGACAATGCGCACGCTTTTATCTGCTGCACCGGTCACTACTATTTCGCGACCTTCAACGGTGACGGCGAGTGCGGTTGCGAAGATATCTTCTACTCCTGACTCGCTCAGGGTTACAGGTTCGCTTGCTTCTGATTCACCACGGTTGTAGACTGCTGTCACATGATAAGTGTGGGCTGTCTTATTGTCGGCGTGGGTGAATGTGGTGGCGGTCAGGGGTGACTCGTTGAGTTTGGCTCCGTCGCAGTAGATGTTGTAGCCCTGATGAGCCAGACCTACAGAGGCATCGGATGCGAGATATGAAACTTTGTCGAGCATAAGCATCATACCGTCGTTTGACACGCAGCGGAATGCCATGCGTACTGCTCCTTCGGGGAGTTCAACTGAGAATTCGCCCCAGCCATCGGTACGGATTATGCGGTAGTTGTAGCCTTTGTTATTGAAACTATTCACCATTTCGAAGGCATCGGGATCGGTGGTGTCGGTGGTAGCATACCAGATCTGGAGATATTCGCTGTAGTTGATTGATGCATTCTTGGCGAGGAAGGTTACGGTCTGTGCGCAACCTTTCAACAGGGGAGTGATTGCCCAGTCATCGGATGTGGCGATAGTGTTGTCTGCGTCACCCTTGGTCCAGAGTGCGCCGAGATACTGTTTGCCATCGGCAGCGGCATATTCCTTAGCGTAGTCGGAGTTAGCGAATCCGCTGTATGAGCCATCAATAACGATGAATGATTCGGGATCGACACCATACTGATGGTTGGGGAAGGTGATGTTACCTGTACCGCCGCAGGGTTTGCCGTCGCGATCCACGAAAGTCCAGCCGGGATAAGCCTTGGTGAAGGGTTCGGCGTTTTCGAATGATTCAACGGTGGGATCCATGGGGAGGTCGTTTTCGGTGATGGCATCCCATGACAGGATGTTTCCTTCAGCCGAAGATTTACCGGTGAGGTTCTTCACCACGGGATGCTGGCTATCTTCACGGGTAACTTTGGCACTCTTCGGAGTGAGGTCGTTGCTTTCATCAGCGTCAGCGGAGCAAACGATGTGAGCGGTGTATTCGACAACCTTATCCTGAGCCATGGTTATGGTCTGGTCAAAGGTTACATCAGCGGTTTCGCCGGCAGCGAGAGTATCGACGCGTTTGGTGGCTACAACCTTACCGTTGGCAAGAAGTTCAACGTCAAATGCAGGGGCTGCGAGTCGACCTACGTTCTCAACCGAAGCGACAACCTCGAATGATTCACCGCCGACAACGGTTTTGGGAGCGCTTACTGCCACGGCATTGAGGTCGTAGTCAGGCATATCCATGAACTTCATGTTGTCGAAGAAGCAGTATACCAGACCGTCTGAATAGTAACGGATGATGAGTTGGATAGCCTTATCCTTGAATTCAGCCAGGTCAACTACCTTCTTGGTCCAGATGTTGTGAGTATCGTTTTCATAGTCGATGGTGGCTACGGTTTTGGTCTCACCTTCGCACACGACAATCATTTCCAGTTTGGTCTTGTCGGTTTCAGTGATTTTCCAGGTGTAGAAAGAGAACACGGGGTTCTTGGCTCCGGCCAGGTCAACTTTACCGAAAATGAAGTCACCTACACCTTTGCTCAAGCCGAGTGTGGAACTGCTGCCCACACGTTCACCATAGAAGAACTGACCATCGCCATCCTGCGAGATTACGGCTGACATTTCGCCGTCGACTTTCATACCGAACTCACAGCCGTCCCAGGGATCGAAGCCGATGATATATTTCTTGGCGTCGTCCAGACAAGTCATGGGCATGGGCAGTTTATAGCCGGGACCTACGGCAATCAGACCGGGAGTTGCAAATTCCTCTGATTCGACACCACGGTTAAGGGTTTCGATGAGGACCTGAACGAAGGACTGAGGAGCGGATGCTTCCTGAGCACGGAATGTTAATGTACGTTCAGTCAGAGGCTGCTGATTCAGGAGATTCCATTTTTCATTAGCAGCATCATAGAGATATACGTTATAGGTAAGGTTAGATGCGAGCAGGGGATTGCCGGCGATGTCGGTTGCAGGATCGCTCCAGGTCAGGGTGAGTTCGCCCAGACTCTGTTTGTTTTCTACAGCCTTCACGTTGACAGCAGCGTTAGGCACGTTGGGACCCACGAACACTGATGCGGTAACGGGACGACCTGCGTCGCCATTGAGGTTTGTACCAACCACGGTGTAGGTGTGTTCGCCGGCTGCGTCAACCTTATCATTATATGTGTAGGAAGCGCCTGCTGCAACACTGACAGTTGCAACCTTGGCTCCGTCGCGGAGGATATTCACATTCATGTTGCCTGAATAGGGGGCACCGGTAACGGTAATTACGGGAGTCTTGAAGGCAACAGCCACATTAAGTTCGCCGGTGATATCGGGAGTGAGGGTGAGGTCGGTTACAGCGTCGGGAGCGGTAGCGCCGAAGGGTTCAGAGATGCTGTAATCAGTGAGATAGATGCTCCACTGATAAGCGTCGCTGACGGCATGGAAGCCGAAGTAGTATGCACCCGATGCGGTGGGAACGACAGCAGCAGTGAGTTTGGAAGTAGCACCCAGCAGAGTGGTGGTTTCAACCAGAGTTGTGGTCATAGCCTCGACCGAGGGAGCGGTACCCATGCAGATTTCCATCTTTTCGGGATACTTATCGCTGTAGGCATGAGCAAGAGCCTCGAAGTCGTAAGCCTTACCTGCTTCAAGATAGAAGGCGGGTGAAATCAGCCAGTCATCGCCGTCGTTTGTCTTGCTGTACTTGTATGTAGCACCCTTGCTTGAGTCGAACACCCAAGTTGAGCCGTCGTTGTTGGCATCGATGATGGAGTGCTGGTTGAAGAAGTCAGCCTTGGTGAGATTGACTGCAGCGGGAGCGTTGTAGTGACCCAGATAGATGCTGTTTGACATCACTGCTTTTGACACCTTGCCATCATATTTGGCGATTACGCCGAAAGCATAGCCGGTGAGTTCGGAAGGTTTGGCCTGAGTCTTTTTCCAAGTGGTGCCGGCGATGCCGGAGGCAACTGTATTGCCTTCGATGTCGACGATGTCGTAGCGCATGTCGGCAGCGTTGACATAACCACCGTCGGATGAAGTTGTAACGGCATCCCAGGTGAGGGTGAATGTACCGTTGTTGTAAACCAGTTTGGCAGAGCCTGTCGCAGCGGGAGTACCCTTACCGACATAGCATGATGCCTTAGCCTGGGTTGATTCACCTTCGCTGTTGGTAGCCACTGCCACGAATGAGGTATTGCCACTGACAGTCAGTGCTTTTGACACATTTACAGTGGCGCCGGCGGTGCTGTTGCCCGAGAGGATTTCTGTTCCGTCAGCATAGATTTTGTAACCCATCTGCTGACCTGCGGCAGCGGTGCCGTCGAACAGGGTAGTCGGCATAGTGACGGTGAAGTTTACGGTCATTGAGCCATCCTTGCAGTCAACTGCCAGAGAGGGGGCTGCGGGAGCCTTGTCAGGTGCCTGGAAGGGGATGTACAGACCTATTACTTCGTCACCGTTGGGGAATACGCTTACAGTGGTTGCATTACCGGTTGCGGTGTCTATTGAAACCAGACCGCCACTATTGTCATTGCTGTAAGAGAGAAGGATGTTGTTGTCCTTATCGTTGTAGGCGGCTGAACTGACGTAGGTCAGAGCGGGGCATCCGGTACCACCGATTTTGGTAGGCTCACCTGTTTCCTTATCAACCTTATAGAGAACACCTTCGAGGTCTACGCCGTAGGCCTGACCGAACTTGTCGATAGCCACACCACGGAAAGAGAAGTCGTAGTTCTTGACAGCAACAACCTTGCGGGCAGCGAGGTCGAGGTAGCCCCAGTAGCGGTACTGGCTGCCATAGTAATCGCCTGAGAAAAGACCGTAGGCACGACCGGAAACGGGGTCATAAGCCACGTCGGTAGCCTTGATGGGGAGGTCATCGAACTCAATAATGTTGGTGTTTTTGTTGGTTACAGTGTCAAACACATAAAGGTCGTAGCCCATCACCCATGTACCGTAGGCGAGTTCATACATTGTGTAGACGCTGTGATCACCGTCAAAGAAACTGAAAATGGGGTTCTGGTTTACTGCAAACAGTTTTTCAGTGATAGCAGTGTTGTTAACCGGAATTTTGTACACGCCGTAGGGGGCGTTTGAAGATGTCCAGTCGTCAGCGAAAATCACTGTACCGAACACCTGAAGAGATGATGACACCTTGCGGGGCGCAGCCGAAGCAAAGCGTGAACCCTTGAGGGTGCTGTTGGAGAAAGAAACCGGGCTTGCCATCAGCGATGCCGCCGGCATTGAAACCGAACGGGTCCTGAGCGCTGATTCAGCAGAGCGATCGTCGGACACGGCAACGGTACGGCTCACCTCAGGCGAGGCTTCCGAACCTGCTGTTCGACGCTGTCCCGGTTGTAAACCTGCCTGGACCAGGGTTGCCCCAAGCATCCAGAGAAGGAAAATCGAAACAAATTTTCTCATGATTGGTAATGAATAAAAGTGAAATTATTGGAATTTATTGATTTTATTTTGGGTATGACCGATAAATATGTCAAATATCTTGCAAAATTATCAAATTGTTGACACAAATGCAAACAATTTCCAGATATTGCACAATTATTTGAAAGAAAATATAAAAAAATCACAGGGCGGCGTCAAAAATTGATGCAGCCCTGTTTTTTACGTGTTGTACGTTCATGGACAACGATGTATATTCGGCGGATGCTCCAGGGAGCATCCCTACTCTCTTGACAATCAACACATTAACCCTGTAGGGCTGCTCCATAGAGCAGCAGCATAATCCTGTATACAGCGAGGGTGCGCCTATTTTGACACACCCTCATGACTTCTATGAATAGATTGATTGAGAGAGAGAGAATCAGAACTCAAGGCCGCTGATTATTTCGGCTCATGTACCTTCAGACGGTCGCCTGATGTGCGGACAATGGAACGGAAATATTCCGGGTTATCATAGCCTCCGAACTTAGGTGTTACGGGNATTCCCTCGGGGGTATACTGGAATGAACCGTCGGCGTTCTCAGGTTTGATGTTACCATCGAGATGCTTAACCAGGAGATGGTCGCCCAGAGCCTTATAGCGTTTTGTGGCTTCACCGGCCCATTTGTCGGCCAGTTGCTGCGCAAGTTCACGTCCCTTGGCGGGGTTCTTCATCTGTTTGTTTTTTTCCAGTGCCTCAACGTCGGCGGTCATAGCGTTTTCGAGTTCCGACTGCACTTTGCGTATGTCGGGAATCATNCGGCTGTAGCGGGGATATGCCAGATTGGCCACATAGTTGTTGACCCAGAAGTTGGAGTTCCAGTCAAGAGTGTTGATGTCGCCGTGACCCAACTGCGCGGGCACGGAAGGTGTCTGGCAAAGGATGGGGATATAGACGCAGGTGTTGGCATCATCGGTGCCGAACCAGAGTATTCCCTTGAGGGCATCGGGGAGATTGTCGCGCATCTGTGCCACGAATGAGAAACCGGTCTGCTGAGTGGCTATGGCACGCTCGTGGGAGTACATCTGCCCGTCAACCTCAAACTCCATCGGACGATAGCGGTAGGGGGTGAAGAAGGGACCGGCACCCGAATCCTTGGTCATATCAAAGGGGGTGTCCTCGTAGTGGTCGCGCATCATCCATTTGAGGTCGTTGACAGTAAGGGCACGGTTGGGCTTTACCCACAGTGGCATCGGCTCACCTTCGGCTTCGTTGATCCAGGGGAGATACTCGGCAGCGTTGTCGGTGAACTTGTTGAAGTAACTCCACACGCGGGCATCGCAGCCACGGAGGGCACCGAAGTCGGTTACGGCGTATGCTTTTGAGAAATCAAAATCTTCATCCTTACCGTCAAAATAGCCTTTCTGACGGGCAAATTCAATGACATCGGGCGAATAAAGTGTCTCGGGGTCATTGAGGGGGAANCGATGGATACGTGCATGGTTGGCATGACCTGAGATGTAGCCGTCAGGGATACGTCGTGCAACCCATACGGCACCTTTGTCATCCTTACCTTTGCCGATAAGTTCCATTACCCACACTTCGTCGGGGTCGGCGATGGAGAATGATTCACCCTCGCTGGCATAGCCGTAGTCATTGACCAGTTGGGTCATCACCTGAATAGCCTCACGCGCAGTTTTTGCACGCTGCAGGGTTATATATATTAATGAGCCGTAGTCAATCAGTCCTGATCCGGCAAGTTCGTGACGACCGCCCCAGGTGCTTTCGCCTATTGTCAGCCCATGTTCGTTCATGTTACCGATAGTGGCGTAGGTGTGGGATACTTCAGGTATTTCCCCTAACAGACGGTGTGTGTCCCAGTCAATTACCTGACGCATTGCCCCTTCAGGATGGTCGGCGGCAGGTTGATTGTANAGTTCNCCATACAGATTATGTGAGTCGGCGGCGTAGGTAATNAGGTTACCGGTGCCGGGGGTGCATGCTCCTTTAGTGGCAATCAGACTGGTGCAGNCCAGGGCAGGAAGTGCCGAAAGCAGAAGGGTGCAGAAAGNGAGTGAGAGGTTTCTTATCATTTCTTCAAGTTCTTTTTAAAGTCAGGCACACGGAACTGCTTACCGTTGTTTCTGACGATAGATTCATAATAATTTTTACTGAATGCCGATGAGGCGGGAGTGACAGGCTTTCCATGTGGGGTGGATATGAAATTACCCTCCTCATCCTGTTTTTTTACCGACTGGTCAAGATATTTCACCATGAGGAAATCGCCGAGTTTGCGGTAGCCGGAGGTGGCTTTCTCGGCCCATATATCAATGAGGTCCTGCGNTATCAGGCGTTGAATGTCNGGATCTTCAAACTCCGGAGCCTGCTCCATGACCACTGCAACGTCGATGGCTATGGAATCCTCGAACAGTTTCTGCACGTTGCGTATGTCGTCGATCATGTCGCTGTATCGGTTGTATGCCTGATTTGCAACATAGTTATTCACCCAGAAATTAGAGTCCCATGACAGGTCGTAGAGCGAACCGTTCTGCTCGCTGAGTTGCCAGGGCACTTTCTGCACGGAGCAGAACACGGGGAGATACACGCAGGTGTTGGCATCATCCGTTCCGAACCACATCAGTCCGCGGAGGAAGTCCGGACGTTGCGCATTCATTTCGGCCACGAGTGAGAATCCGGTCTGCTGAGTTGCTATGGGGCGGTCGTGGGTGTATTTTTTCCCATCATACTCCCATGTCAGCGGACGGGGGCGATAGGGGGAGGCGTAGTAGCCGGCACCTGCATCCTTGGTCATGTCAAGAGGTGTTCCCTCATAATGGTCGCGCATCATCCATTTCAGGTCAGTGGCAGTCAGTTTACGGTCGGGTTTCACGAACAGAGGCAGGGGTTCACCCTTACCTTCGAGAATCCACGGGAGGTAGCGCTCCATCCCCTCGGCATACTTATTGAAGTAACTCCACACACGTCCGTCGCATCCGCGCAGTTTGGTGTAGTTGTTATAATCCTGATAGGTCATCGAGAAACTGAAATCCTCATCTGTGCCGTTATAGAATCCTTTCTTACGGGCAAATTCGATTACATCGGGGGAATACAGACAGTTCTCAGGGTCATTAAGGGGAAACTTGTGGATACGGGGGTTGTTGGCATGACCGCTGATACAGTCGTCGGGCACACGACGTGCCACCCACACGAACCCTTTTTCATCCTTACCCTTACCTATCAGTTCCATTATCCAGGCCTCTTCGGCATCGGCGATGGTGAATGACTCACCTGTTCCGGCGTAGCCATATTCATTTATCACCTCGTCGATAACACGGATCGCCTCGCGCGCAGTAGCCGCACGCTGCAGGGCTATGAAGATTGCTGAACCATAATCGATAATACCGTTAGGCTCAGCCAATTCCTGGCGTCCGCCCCAGGTGCTTTCCACTATGGTCACCCCTTTCTCGTTCATATTTCCAATGGTGGAATAAGTGTGGGGAGCCTGCGGTATCTCACCCATAATCTCCAGGGTACTCCAGTTTTTGACTGTGCGCATATCTCCGGGGCGATGGTCCCCTGCAGGTTGGAAATCGAGGAATCCGTAACGTACGTATGAGTCAGCGGCGTATGTGGCGATGACACTACTGTCGGCCGATGCCGAACGCCCCACAATCAGGCTGGTGCAGGAGAGAGCCGGCAATGTCGCAGCCAGAAAGATGGTGGCTGATGTGATAATATTCTTTATGTTCATTCTGTTGGTAATTTACAAGATTTCTTTCCGAAAAAGCGGTCGATTATGATTGCGATGGCTCCGTCGCCGGTGACGTTGCAGGCTGTTCCGAAACTGTCCATGGCGATATAGAGGGCTATCATCAATGCATTGTCGGCGTCAGAGAATCCGAGTATGGAGGTCAGCACACCCAATGCGGCCATAATGGCTCCCCCGGGAACACCCGGTGCAGCAACCATCGTTACCCCCAACATGGCTATGAAGGAAAACATGGTAGGGAAATCCATAGGTATACCCTTCATAATCATCAGCGTCATGGCGCACGCCACGATTTTCAGCGTGGATCCCGACAGATGGATGGTAGCGCAAAGAGGAATAACGAATCCTGCCACATCCTGATTGACACCGGTGCGGATGGAGTTTTTAAGCGTAACGGGTATGGTGGCTGCCGAGGACTGCGTACCCAATGCGGTGAAGTATGCCGGAAGCATAGTCCAGAGCAGGCGCAGCGGGTTGCGCGAATGGCGTGAGAAAAGTGCCGCTACGCAATACTGCAGCACCAGCAGCAATATGCTCATAGCGAAGATAATCAGTATGACACGGGCAAAGGTCGCCAGTACGGTTGCGACTTCACCCGACACGGTCATCGTCAGGAATATGCCGAAGATGTAAAGGGGCAGCAGGGGTATGATGACATTCGTTATCACCATCATGATGATAGAACGGAGGTCGTAGAGCCATCGGCGCATGGTATCCCCCTCCAAAACCGATGCACCCAAGCCTATGATGAACGACAGAATCAGGGCTGAGGTGACATCCATGACGGGTGGCATGGGGATGGAGATATACGGCGTCAGCGCTACCCCCGAGGTCTGTTCCAGAGCAGCCAGATTGCCGGAAGTCACCAGCGAGGGGAAGATGGCTGAGCCGGTAAAGTAGGAAAACAGGCCGGAACATATTGTGAACAGGTAAGCGAGAACTGCTGTCACCAGCAGCATCTTCCCTGCCCCTTTCCCTATCTCCGCTATGGCCGGTGCCACGAGAGCCAGAATCAGTACAGGTATGACGAAACCNAGGAACTGACTGAAGATGGCATTGAATGTGACNAATATTCTTGTGAGCCAGTCAGGAAAGATGAATCCTGCACCTATACCCGCCGCAATAGCNAAAAGTATACATGGCAGCANACCCGGTTTTTTCAGATTTAGTTTGAACATAGCGTGAGTGAATTAATCATTATTTATATCGGTCCGGTTCAAGTGAACATCCATCTGCGGGAAGGGGAAGTGGATGTTATGCTTGGGGAACTCCTCGTAGAACTTCTCGTTATATTCGTAGAATACGGACCAGTAGTTTTTGGTGCGTACCCATGCACGGACCCTGACAATTACNGCGGAATCGGCCAGTTCAGTGACCACCACNGAGTAGCGGGCCTGTGTTTTCGGCACCAGACGNCGCAGTTTCTCCTCGCGGCGCTGCTTCCATTTTTCCATTGCAGCCTCACGTTTCTCTTTCGATGAGGTGAAAAANCGCATCAGCCAGTTCTGCTTCTTCGGTTCCTCGTGCTCGTTTTCCGGNTCGGTGTTTTCCTCATTATCCTCGGTGACGTCCATTTCCGGCTCCACGTGATCCTCCAGGAANCCCTTGACAATACGCGGATCCTGCTCGAAAAGTACCTCTACCGCACGGCGTGCGTCCTTGACATCGTCNTCGTAGGAGATTGATATATCCCAACTTACACGACGGAACCGCTCGCGCGACCAGTTGTTGATGCTGGAGGTTGACAGTGGTCCGTTAGGTATTATAATCGCCTTGTTGTCGGGGGTGTTGATGAGGGTATGGAAAATCTGTATCTCCTTGACAGTACCGGCAAACCCCTGCGCCTCGATGTAGTCCCCTACCCTGTAGGGTTTGAGGAAAAGGATGAGTACACCGCCGGCGAAGTTCTGCAATGTGCCCGACANCGCCATACCCACGGCNACACCGGCCGAGGCGAACAGCGCCAGGAAGGAACTGGTTTCGATGCCGAGTATACCGATACAGGTTATCAGAAGNATGAAATAGAGTACAATCCGGATGAACGAAAGAATAAACGAGGCGAGCGAACGATCGACATTGCGCCGGAACAGAATCAGCGACACAAAGTTATANATGCGGTCGACAATAAACTTACCNATAACAAATACCACNAGGGCAATGCAGAGGTTGATGCCGAACTGCACTGCTCCGGCTGCAAGTTTTGACAGCAACTGCTCTACTGAGAGTGCCTTGAACTGCTGAATTTCAGCCTCCGGGAGTAGCGGAGATGCTTCGTCGAGGAAAAATTTCAGGAATGGTGTCATCATCAGGGTAATGGTTGGAAACGTGCCACATCCTCATACCAGTCGAGTTGACTGTAGTTGCGGAGGGTGTTGTCTTTGGAACTGTTCTGGATAAAAGTCGTCAGTCCGCAATGGGTGTATACCGCCACTCCTCCAATGATATAGGGTGTGGAAACCTCATAAAGGACTGTTTTATCAAAGACCGATTCCCACTCTGCCGACAGATCGCTGCCGGGGAGGATATTAGCGGCAAATTGTGCGAAATCGCAGTAATAATAGTTGTTTGATGCCGTGAATAACTGAGGATTAAGAGAGTGCGGAAACGTCCCCTTCNTGTAGAGTTCGGCNGTTGCGAGGGCAAGNGCGTCCATCTGTTTCAGGTCTATCACCGACATGGTACACCATGAACGGTTGGGATTCTTTACGCTGTCATCGAAGTAGTGGAAGTAAGTGTTTCGGGCCGCACCTATAAGGTCCGGAGTCGGAGAGGTCAGACAACCCATATTTACGGAATAGTCCATCCCTGCCGCNGGGAGTTCCGCAGCCGATGCCACGAAGTAATCGGCACAGTCGCGCAACTGATATGCCACCTCAACATTGGCCATGTAGCAACAGTCGGCATAGATGAAACTCATATANTGCTCNTTCAGGGCTTCAGCCAGAGAGGTGATATTCATATACTTACCCCCATCCTCGCCAAATGAGCGAAGGCGGGAATCAGGTTCGGCCACACCGTTTTGCAACCACCCTGTGGCNTGGCTCCAGAGCACGATGCCGTAGTCCCGCGCCGGGGCTAACGTACGGGTGTCGCGGATAACCTGTTTCATCCTGTCCACCGAAACCGAAAGGATGTCGGTGGAGTATTCTTTNAGCGTTATGAATGAGCCGTCGGCCGAAAGTTCCTTCAGTACAGGNGTGCCGCCACTTGGGTGATGATACACCAGCCAGCGGCAGTTGCCGAGTTGGCCGTCAAGTGCCGCCTTCTGCATTTCAGCCAGATCAGCCCCGTCAAAGTTGTATCGTCCGAGGGAGTTGTTCGCCACCATGTAAACCAACACGGTGCGCACTGTCGGAACATCGACAGGTTCCGGCTCGTCATGACTATCGGAGCAGGAGAAGAACAAAGCGGACAAAAATATTGAAATTGTGATAAATATACTCTTTTTCATAGTTACAAAGTTACGAAATTCTGCGGAATTTCTCCGTAGCAGAAAGTGTTTTTTAACAATGATTTGTAAAAAATTTCACCTATTATTATTAAATTTGCAGAATAAACAGATAATCCGATATGAACGAAGAACTTAAAAAAGCAATAGGCGACGACGTTGACGGACTGAAAAGTTACGAATATCTCGCCAATCACATCGATTCGGCCAACGAGGTCATCGATGATATTCTGGACAATATCCGCAGGGTTGACCTGACGGGTCAGTTTGTTGTCAGCACCGCACGCTACCTGCATGCCATCGACCCGGTGCGTTTCTCCGCCGAGATTGACTCACTGATAAATCTGGCTATCGAGAAAGACCGTGANCACCGGTATTTAGGCGACCTGCTNCCCAGCATCTGGGGTGAGGATTATGCCGACCGGGCCAANGAACTGGCAGCCTCGGACAACAACTTCCGAAGGGTCTACAAGCGTGTTTTCCCGCAAGGTTTCTGACACTATTCCCACCTGCCATGCTTAAAAATTTATTTATTCTGATAGCGGCATGCATGATGTTTTCATGCAGCCAAAGTAATGCAAACAATAAAGATATGACTACTGAAAAAACCGCACCTGAAACCGTTACCCGNCAGGGTGATGCCATCGTTGACATCAAGACCACTGCCGGCGACATAAAGATACGCCTGTTCGGCGACACTCCCCGCCACCGCGACAATTTCCTCAAACTTGTCAACGAAGGNTTNTATGACGGGGTGCTGTTTCACCGCGTTATCAAGGATTTCATGATTCAGACCGGTGACCCCAAATCAAAAAATGCCGCTCCCGGCGAGATGCTCGGCATGGGTGACCCCGGATATACCGTTGAAGCGGAGATTGANTATCCCCGTCACTACCATGTTCGCGGTGCTCTTGCGGCAGCACGCACCGGCGACGAAATGAATCCCGAACGTCGCTCCTCCGGCTCTCAGTTCTATATCGTTACAGGTCAGTCTTACAACGACTCTACCCTGACNCAGATGGAACGTTCAATGCAGCAGCAACAGAAGCAGNCCATATTCAACAAGAAAGCCGCCGCCAACCGCGACAAAATAATGGATCTGCGCCGTAACCGCGACCAGGCCGGACTGATGGCTCTCCAGGAGCAACTCATCGCCGAAACTGAGGCGGAGGCAAAGGCTAACCCCNTCACTATCCCCGCCGATGTCCGCAAAGCCTACATTGAAAAAGGGGGTGCACCTCATCTCGACGGCGCTTACACCGTGTTCGGCGAAGTTATCAGCGGCATGGATGTTGTTGAAAAAATCGAGGCCGCCGAAACCGGACGTGCCGACCGCCCGAAAGAGGATATCCGCATCATTTCCATGAGCGTGGAAAAATGAATATAGAGCGTCACACTCTACCTAACGGACTGCGTATTGTCCACCATCATGACCCTTCATCGGCCATGGTGGCGGTCAATATGCTTTATGATGTTGGCGCACGCGACGAGAATCCGGAGCACACCGGGCTTGCTCATCTGTTCGAGCATCTGATGTTCGGAGGGAGTGCCAACGTGAAGGATTTTGACGGCGTACTGCAGAAAGCGGGAGGTCACAGCAACGCCTGGACCGGTAACGATTTCACCAACTTCTACGATATTCTCCCGGCTCACAACATCGAGACNGCCCTCTATCTGGAGAGCGACCGTATGTTGCAGCCAAGTCTGGGCAACGAGGCTCTGGAGGTGCAGCGTGCCGTGGTGCTGGAGGAGTTCAAGCAAACCTGCACCAACCGCCCCTACGGGAAATTCATGCACTATCTCCGAAGCCTGATTTACACCCGTCACCCCTATCGTTGGCCTGTCATCGGACTGATGCCGGAGCATGTACGCGACGTGACCCAGGAGCAGGTACAGGAGTTTTTCAACCATCACTATTCCCCGCAGTCGGCCATACTCGGAGTGTCGGGCAACATCACTTCCGACCGCCTTTTCCCGATGGTGGAGAAATGGTTCGGCGATATTCCGTCGCGCCCCATCCTGCCCCGTTCCCTCCCTGAGGAGCCGCTGCAGACCGCCGCACGTGAACTGGTTGTCGAGGAGAGCCTGCCTGCCCCGCTGCTCTGTATGGCCTATCCTATGGATCGCTATGGCACGGAAGGGTATATCGCCGCCGACCTTCTGACCGATATTCTGGCTGCAGGACGGTCATCACGCTTCTACCGCAACCTTTTTCTCGCCACAGGACTCTTTGCTGAAGTCGATGCCTCAATCGCCGGATGTGAGGATGCCGGCTTCCTGATGATTACCGCCATTCTTAATCCGGGCGTAAAAACCGGGCAGGCGGAGAAAGCGATAACCGATGAGATTGATAAACTGTTAGCCGACGGCGTGACGGAGCATGAACTGGAACGTGCCAAAAACAAGTCGGAAAGCGANCGNACCTTCTCTCTGCTGCGTCAGGGCACACGCGCCAGCGAAATAGCCATGGCCGAACATCATGGCGAGAGCATCGAGGCACTTGCCGCACGTTACCGTCAGANCNCCGTTGACACCGTCAATGCCACTGCACGACGCATCTTCTCTCCGGAAAAGTGCAACAAATTAATTTACACCTGATTATCTCTCAATGAAACACCCTTCAGGCATATTCATCATGATACTGACCGTNGCCACCGCGCTGCTGTCGGCAGGGTGTTCCATGAAAAAAAATACCGCGGCATCACGCAACTACTCAGCCTTCATCACCCGTTACAACATATATTACAACGGTGATAAACATTACAAGGAGACACTGGATGAGATGGAGCAAAACTATGAGGATGACTACACCCGTCTGCTCTACCCCCACCCTGCCGAGGCACGTAGCAACGAAAAGGCTCCGCAGCCTCAGGGCGACTTCACCCGATCTATCGAGAAGGCACAGAAAGCCATCCAACTCCGCTCCATAAAAAAACGTCCGGCACGNAAACCNGGCAAAGCACAGAGCGCCGAGTACAAGGCATGGCTCAAACGTGACGAGTACAACCCGTTCCTGCACAACGCNTGGATGATGATGGGACGCAGTCAGTACATGAACGGCGACTTTCTCGGAGCAGCCTCCACATTCTTCTACGTCAGCAAGCACTTCACATGGCTGCCACAGACAGTGACAGAAGCAAAACTNTGGCAGGCAAGGAGTTACTGCTCAATGGACTGGCTGTTTGAAACCGAAACCATCATCACGCGCATCAAACCCGACGAACTGACCAACAACACNCTGAAGGAACTGTATAATGTCACCTACGGCGACTTCTATGTCAAGTCAGGNAAATATGCCGAGGCNGTGCCCTATCTCCGCGAGGGGGCACGATTGAGTTCAGGGGCACAGAAAACACGCCTCTATTTCCTGCTCGGACAGGTGCTTGCCCGAACAGGTGAAAAGCGGGAAGCATACGAGGCTTTTAAGAAAGCCGGAAGTTCCAACTCCGCATCTTACCGCACGAAATTCAACGCACGCATAAAGCAAAGCGAGGTGTTCGACGGCACCGACATAAAAAAGGAGGTTGACGCCCTGCGCCGCATGACCCGTTACGGGCGTAATCAGGAGTATCTCGACCAGATNTATTATGCCATAGGNAACCTCTATCTGTCGCGTCGCGACACCACCGAGGCTATACGCAACTACGAGTTAGCCGTGGAGAAATCCACCCGCGCCGGCATCGACAAGGCGATGGCACAACTGACCCTGGGTGGTCTTTATTTCGACCGCCATCTGTATGAAAAGGCACAGCCCTGTTATGCCGAGGCGGTGGCTCAGATTCCTGACGACTACCCCGACTACAAACTGCTCAAGCGACGCTCCGACGTGCTTGACGAACTTGCCATATACTCGCAGAATGTTACCCTTCAGGACTCACTGCTGCGACTGTCGGAGATGCCTCTGCCCGAGCAGGAGAAAATCATCCGCAAAATAATTAAAGAACTGGAGGAAAAGGAGAAAAAGGAGGCCGANGATGCCCGACGCGAGGAGTATCTGGCCAATCAGGCCGCCGCAGGCACCGGCTTGCAGGATAACGGCGCAAACACCCCCAACTCCTTCGTGCTCAACTCCGACAACTCATGGTATTTCTATAACGCTGCCACACGCAATGCCGGAAAAACTGCCTTCCAGCGCCGTTGGGGCAGCCGTAAACTGGAAGATAACTGGCGTCGTCGAAACAAATCATCTTTCGACATGAANGACTTCGACTCCGACAACTCCGATGAGAATACCGAAGAGGATACCACTATCCCTAACGACACCCTTACCCCTGAGGAAAGAAAGCGTCAGACCGAACTGGAGGCCAACGAAAACGACCCCCACAAGGTGGAATACTATCTGAAACAGATTCCCAAAACCGATCTGGANAAGGCCACTGCCAACGAGGTCATCCAGGAGGGTCTGTACAACATGGGTGTCATACTAAAGGATAAACTGGAGGATTACCCGGCTGCCACATCAGAATTCAACCGTCTGCTCACACGCTACCCCGACAATATCTACCGCCTGGATGTCTACTACAACCTCTACCTGATGTATATNCGNTCGGGCGACACCGCTATGGCGGAACGCTACCGCAACCTTATCGTCAACGACTTCCCCGAAAGCCTTTACGGGCAGGCTATGCGTGACCCCAACTACATCGACAATCTCCGCACGATGGAGAAACGTCAGGAACAGATGTACGAACAGGCCTACGAAGATTACCTGGCCAACCGCAACGAAGAGGTGCACCGCGCCTACGCNACCATGTCGGAACTNTACCCCACCAGTCCGCTGATGCCCAAATTCATGTTCCTCAACGCCCTGGCCTACGTTACGGAAAACCGTCCCGATGAATTCCGTGAGCAACTCAAAAAAATGCTCGAACTCTATCCCGAAACCGACATCACCCCAATAGCCTCAAACTATCTGCGCGAACTGGCCAAGGGACGAAAACTCCACAGCGGAGGGAGCAACTCACGCGGTATGCTCTGGGATATACGTCTGGGCAACGATTCCACCGCCACGGGCGATGACGATTACAGTTTTGAACTCAATCCGGAATCCGAACAATATTATGTGCTGCTCTTCCCCACGGACCGCGTCAATGCCAACGACCTGCTGTTCCGCGTGGCCCGCCATAACTTCACCTCGTTCGCAATCAAGGACTTTGACCTTGAACAGATGAACTTCGGACGGTTAGGACTTCTTATAGTCAAAGGNTTTGACAACCTCAATCAACTGAACGCCTACAAAAAAGTGATGGCCGACAACGACACCTGGGAGATGCCCAAGGGTGTNCGTCCGGTAATTATCAGTAAGGCCGACTTTGAGAAGTTGCTGCGCGAGGGTCGGTCATTCGACGACTACTTCCGCTATGCCGAAGATAAACTCTACGATGCCGTCGAAGAAAGTGTGATTGACTTTGAGGATGAACCGGATGAACAGGAAACACCGGAAACACCGGCAGAAGTTGAGCCGCAACCGGAACCCGAGCCGGTAAATGAGCCGGAAATGAAGCCTGCGCCGGTGCCTCAACCTGCTCCTGCACCTGAGCAGACGGAGCCTGTCACAAAACCGGCACGTTCGGTCAAACCCGACACCACACCCGTGCCAAAACCCGCGGCTCGCCCGGCTCAGACTCCCAAGGCTGTACCGGCTCCAAAACCGAAACCTCAGCCTCAGACCATTCTACCATATTATCCCCCCGGTTCCGAAGGGGATGATGATGANCTTCTCTAACTATNGATTATGAACAACAAAACCATACTCTGGGCAGACGACGAAATAGACCTGCTGAAACCGCATATCCTGTTTCTGAAACAGAAAGGTTATGACGTGGTGACCGCCAACAACGGTCATGACGCCATTGAGATTGCACGCGAAACACCTCCCGACCTGATAATCTTAGATGAGAACATGCCGGGTCTGACAGGNCTTGAAACACTGTCGCGCATCAAACAGATTCTACCCGCCACTCCGGTGATAATGATTACCAAGAGCGAGGAGGAGAACATCATGGACCAGGCTGTGGGTAACAANATATCGGATTATCTGATCAAACCGGTCAACCCCAACCAGATTCTCATATCCATTAAAAAGCATCTTCACTCGGCAAGTCTGGTNTCGGAAAAAGCCACCCGTGACTATCGCGAGGAGTTTAACCGCATATCCGCCTCCATCGCCGACTGTGTCACCCTGACAGATTGGGCCAATCTCTATCGCCGCCTGGTGTTCTGGGAACTGGAACTNTCGGCCACCGACACCAACATGGATGAACTGCTCGAGATGCAGAAAACCGAAGCCGACAGCGAGTTCTACAAGTTTGTGAAACGAAACTACGAGTCATGGATAACAAACCCTGACCGTGACTTCATCATGAGCCCCGACATTTTCAAGAAAAGGGTGTTCCCGCTGCTTGATGCCGACGAAAAGATATTCTTCATACTGATTGACAATTTCCGTCTGGANCAGTGGGCCGTGATAAAACCGATATTGAGCGAACTGTTCACCATCGACGAGGAACTGTATTGCACCATCCTCCCCACCGCCACACAGTATGCCCGAAACGCCATCTTTTCAGGTCTNATGCCCGAACGTATCGCCGCAATGTTCCCCGATCTGTGGGTCGACGANGATGCCGAGGAGGGGAAAAACCTCAACGAGTCGCCGCTGATAGCCACCCACTTTGAACGCTACCGCCGCAAATGCAAATTCTCATATAATAAAATCAACGATTCGGCAGCCGGCGAGAAANTGCTCCGCGAATTCTCCAACCTTGAGAGCAACAACCTCAACGTCATCGTGCTCAACTTCATCGATATGCTCTCGCATGCCCGAACCGAGTCNCGCATGATACGCGAACTGGCTCAGTCAAATGCCGCATACCGCTCTATCACCGAATCGTGGTTCCGACACTCCTCGGCCTACGACCTGTTCAAGGCCATCGCCGCGAAGGGCTACCGCATTATCCTCACAACNGACCACGGAACAATTCGTGTCACCAACCCCATAAAGGTTGTAGGGGACAAAAACACCAACACCGCCCTGCGCTACAAAGTAGGCAANAACCTCACCTACAACAACCGNCAGGTTTACGAAATCAAGGANCCGAAACGCTACGGNCTCCCCTCGCCCAACGTTTCATCGACCTACATCTTCGCCGGCAACCGCGATTTCTTCGCCTATCCCAACAACTACAATTATTACGTACAATATTACACCGACACCTTCCAGCACGGCGGCATCTCGATGGAGGAGATGCTCGTGCCTCTGGTGACACTGAAAGCAAAACAGCAATGAAAAAAGTTATTCAGATAAAGAGTACCGCGGACCTCGATGCCGCAGCAAAAGAGTTCGTATCACTTATGGGTGACTACACCATCTTCGCTTTCTATGGCGAGATGGGTGCCGGAAAAACAACCTTCATCAACGCCCTCTCCCATCAACTTGGTGTGGAGGAGGATGTCACCAATTCCCCCTCGTTTTCCATCATCAATGAGTATCGTTCCGACTCAACAGCCGAACTGATTTACCACTTTGACCTCTATCGTCTGGAGGACCTCGAAGAGGCGTTTGACATCGGTGTGGAGGATTATTTCGACTCAGGAGCGGTATGCCTGCTTGAATGGCCCGAGCGTATCGCCGACATCCTGCCCGACGACACCGTAAAGGTTACACTGACCGTCAATGACGACCTATCACGCACACTCACTCTGGAAACACCCGAAGAATGAACATCATAGAACTGGAGGAGACCAACTCCACCAACAGTTATCTNACTGAGCATGCCGACACTCTCCCGGCCGACACCGTTGTCGTTACCCACACCCAGACNGCAGGACGAGGTCAGCGCGGCAACACATGGGAATCCGAGCCCGGAAAAAATCTTACATTCTCCATCCTGCTGCATCCCGACGCCGTAAAGGCACACGAACAGTTTCTGATTTCACGTGCCGTGTCGGTGGGGATAGCCCAGTCATTAGCGCGATTTGTNCACGGATCCGAAGAGGTCTCCATCAAATGGCCCAACGACATATATGTAGAATCACAGAAAATTGCCGGCATACTCATCGAAAATTCTCTGATGGGCGACCGCATCACACGCTCAATAGTGGGTATAGGACTGAATGTCAATCAGTTGAGATTCACTTCCGATGCTCCCAACCCGGTTTCGATTATTCATCTCTGCGGTGAGGAGACTCCGCTGCGCCCCCTTCTGGAGGAGGTGGTCNGTTCAATCCTCACTCAGATAAAGATGCTCGGAAGCGCTGAGGGACGCGAGAAAGTATGCCGGGCATANAACTCCATGCTCTGGCGTCGCGAAGGGTTCTATCCCTACGTCACCGCCGAGGGTGANCCGTTTGAGGGAGAACTTGTCAGCATCGGTCCCGACGGTATGCTCACGCTGCGCGACACCGCCGGAAACCTCCGCCGCTTTGCATTCAAGGAAGTTCATTTNGTGATATGAAAACACTCAAAGCATGGATCGAGGCTATGCGCCTCCGCACCCTCCCCGTGTCGGTTGCCGGTGTGATAGCGGCCTCAGGACTGGCTGCGCACTACGGGCATTTTCGTCCCGTGCCACTGCTTCTATGCCTGCTTTTTGCGGTATTGGCACAGATAGCATCAAACTTCGCCAACGAATATTACGACTTCAAGCAGGGGTTGGACAAGAAAGGACGCGAAGGATTTCGCCGTGGAGTCACCGAGGGTGACCTCTCTCCACGCGCCATGAANATTGCTGTTTACCTNACNCTTGCCGTGGCCTGCTGCATNGGTCTGTCACTGACCATTTTCGGCGGACTNTGGCTGATAGGTGTAGGAATAGCCATTGCCATAGGAGTGTTCGCCTACAGCACAGGCCCTTACCCNCTGTCACAACATGGGCTGGGCGAAGTGGCAGTGCTGATTTTCTTCGGACTTGTGCCGGTCAACTTCACCTATTATCTATGCTCCGGAGGATGGAACCTGCAAGTGTTTCTGGTGTCGCTGGCGATGGGGCTGATAATAAGTAACGTCATGATAGTCAACAACTACCGCGATGCCGACGATGACCGGGCCGTGGGGAAGCGCACCCTTGCCGTGATATTCGGACGACGCTTCACCTCCACCCTTTATCTGCTCAACGTTCCGGTGGCCATCATCCTCTGCATCAGACTATGGGCAGAGCAACCGCTGTGGCTCATCGCCCCTTTCATCTACCTCCAACTCCACATCCTGCTATGGCGTAAGATAACCCGTTCGCATGGTGCACAACTCAACCCACTGTTGGGAAAAACCGCCATGCTTATCTTAGCCTACAGCATAGCCCTGGCAGTTGCCATCTGGTAAGAGGGTGCGCAGCNTCGCCGTATACAGGATTATGCGGCTGCTCCATGGAGCAGCCNTACAGGGCTATCACATTGATTGCCAAGAGAGTAGGNATGCTNCCTGGAGCATCCGCCGAATATAATTCACTGTCCATGAACGTACANCACATAAAAAAACAGGGCTGCATCAATTTTTGACACAGCCATCTCTTCAAAACATACGTTTAGTTCTACTTTTTTTACTTACTATCTGTTAAAAAATTAGTGAATTTCACATTTTAGTAGTACCTTTGTAAGTGATTTCTAAAATAGAACAGAAACAGAACTGAATTAAACAAAAATTTACCACCATTATGAAACAGTTGGCTCAACTTTTAGCGGAAAAACTTCTCAGCATCAAAGCCGTAAAACTTCAACCCCTCAACCCCTTCACATGGGCAAGCGGCTGGAACTCTCCCATCTACACTGACAACCGCAAAACTCTCTCCTATCCGGAGATACGCAGCCTGATAAAGGTGGAACTCTCTCGTCTTATTCTTGAAAATTTCCGTGATGTGGATGCCGTAGCAGGTGTTGCCACAGGTGCNATCGCAGCCGGTGCACTGGTTGCCGACACCCTCAACCTCCCCTACGTTTACGTCCGCTCAACTCCCAAGGACCACGGCCTGGAAAACCTCATTGAAGGCAATCTCAAACCGGGTCAGAAAGTGATTGTTATCGAAGACCTCGTGTCAACAGGCAAAAGTTCGCTCAAAGCAGTGGAAGCCATCCGTGCCGCAGGCTGTGAAGTTGTCGGTATGCTCGCTATCTTCACCTACGGTTTCCCCATCGCCACCGAACGATTCAAAGAGGCAGGCGTGGAACTGATAACGCTCACCAACTATAACGCAATGATCGAAACAGCCATCAAAATAGGCGACATCCATCCCGACGATGAGGAAACCCTCAAAGAATGGCGCGAAGATCCCGAAACCTGGACTCCTAAAAAATAACTTTAAACTTCTACTTACCCATGAGCAAATACTCTGGTAAACCCTCCATAGTAAACCGTTCTAACTCAGAACTTTATTCCAAACTCAGCAACATCGACGCCATGCGCGAACGCTTTGACCAGATTCCCGAAGAGGTGAAGGCCAAAGCGGGTCAACTCCGTTTTGAGGATGAACGCCTCATCATCGTGACCCCTCAGGTTGGTGAAATCGCCTTCGCCATCAAGGAACGCAAAGAACCGGAACGTGTGGTCTACAGCGCTGAAAAATCTCCCATACCCCTGGATCTGGTAGTCGACCTCAAAGAGGTTACTGCCGACTCCACACAGGTCACCGCCTCCATCGAGGTTGACCTCCCCATGATGCTTCGCCCCCTGGTTGGCCCGCAGATGCAGATGGCTGCCGACAAACTCGGCGAACTGATCTCTCAACTCAACGCATAACAACAGGTCATGGCACGTAAAATCTGGGAAAAAGACACCGCCGTCGACTGCGACGTGGAATCATACACCGTAGGGCGTGACCGCGAGATGGACCTCTATCTCGCCCCTTACGATGTACTCGGCTCAATGGCCCACATCACCATGCTGGAGTCCATCAACCTCCTCTCAGCCGATGAACTCACCCGCCTGCTCGAAGCCCTCCGCGGAATCTACGGAGAGACTCAGCAGGGGACGTTCGTCATTGAAGAAGGGGTGGAGGATGTTCACTCACAGGTGGAACTGATGCTCACCCGTCAACTTGGTGACATGGGCAAAAAAATCCACTCCGGACGATCTCGCAACGACCAGGTGCTCGTGGATCTCAAACTCTTCATACGTGCCGAAATCGAAAAACTGGTAGGCAACATTTCACGTCTGGTTGACACTCTGGTGGCACTCAGCGACAAATATGCCTCTGTCATCATCCCCGGCTACACCCACCTGCAAGTGGCGATGCCCTCAAGCATAGGGCTTTGGCTCGGCGCTTACGCTGAATCGCTGGTAGATGATCTCGTGCTGATGCAGTCAGCCTACCGTATAGCCAACCGTAACCCCCTGGGCTCTGCCGCCGGTTATGGATCATCATTCCCTCTGGACCGACAGATGACCACCGACCTGCTCGGGTTCGAGTCAATGAACTACAATGTGGTCTATGCACAGATGGGACGCGGCAAAACAGAACGCATTGTGGCTCAGGCAATTGCATCCGTAGCCGCATCAATCGGCAAACTCGCCTTTGACGCCTGCATGTTCTCCTCGCAGAACTTCGGCTTCATCAAACTCCCTGACGAATACACCACCGGGTCATCAATCATGCCCCACAAAAAGAATCCCGATGTATTCGAACTGACCCGCGCCAAGTGCAACCGCCTGCAGGCGTTACCCATGGAGATAACACTCATCACAAACAACCTCCCCACGGGATATTTCCGTGACCTGCAGTTGGTTAAAGAGAACTTTATTCCTGCATTCGACGAAATAAACAACATCATTGAAATGGTAAGCCGCATGCTGACAGGGATGAAGGTGAACACTCATGCCGCCGAGGATCCGCGTTACGACATGATGTATTCCGTGGAGACCGTCAACCGCATGGTGCAGGAAGGGGTACCTTTCCGCGACGCTTACATCGCCGTTGGACGTGCCATTGAACATGGCGAATTTACCCCCGAAAAGGAACTGCGCCACACCCACGCCGGTTCGCTGGGCAATCTCTGCAACGACAGAATTCTTGAACTCAAGAACCGTGTGGTCGACGAATTCCGTTTCAATGACTATCACCGTGCCATCGAGGCTCTTATCCGGGGATAACGCCATGACCGTGAAACATCTCCTCTCCTTTCTTATATGTGTGCTGGCATTGGGNGCATCCTCATGCAAATCGCTTGACGACGACCGTATTCCTCCGGCACCGGTAAGAATCACATTCCCCACCGTCGCCGAATGGCAGATCTACGGAACCCCGGGAGCCACAGACTACAAACGGTTCATCAAAAGCGAAAAAATACCCTCCAACTACCCCTGGACCGCACTTACCGAAACAGGCTACGGCGGTGTGTTGCTTTGCAGTGACGTTCACGGAGCACCCGTGGCTTACGACCTTGCATGCCCCGTGGAGATCCGTCCCGACATCAGGATAATTGTGGACAACGAGGCCATGAACGCCTACTGTCCCAAATGCCACTCCGTCTACGACATCTTCACCAACTACGGGCAACCGCTCTCCGGACCCGCCGCCGAGGATGGCTACGGATTGCAGAAATACTACGTCGGAGCAGGTGCCGCAGGAGAATACATGGTTGTTTCACGCAGATAACACCTTAGAGAGTGGTTGAAAACACTCTCAACAGAAATTTGGTTTAAATTCAGACACTCTCTTATCATGAAAAAACTCGGACTTGTAGGCGGCATGGGACCGCAGTCAACCGTACCTTATTACCACGGCATAGTCTATGGCGTTCAGCGCCGTACCGCCCCCGACTTCTTCCCGAATCTCACCGTAGAGAGCGTAAACGTGTTTCATATCCTTGACCTCTGCGCCCGTGAGGATTACGATGCCATAGCCGAGTATCTGCTTGAGGCCATACGCAACCTGCATCGTGCAGGAGCAGAGTTCGCGGCTCTATCAGCCAACACCTCCCACATTGTCCTTGACCGTCTGCAGCAATCCTCGCCTATACCACTGCTGAGTATCATCGACGCAACCTGCAACGAAGCCCTCCGACGGGGCTATCGTAAAGCCGGACTGTTGGGCACACGCTTCACCATGACCAAAAGTTTCTACCGCACACCATTTGAAGAAGCCGGAATAGAAATAGCCGTGCCGACACCTGAGGAGATGCTCTACGTTGACCGCAAGATATCCGAGGAACTGGAATATGGCATAATAAAGGAAGAAACGCTCAGTCGCTTTCAGCAGATAATATCCGCTATGAAACAGCGCGATGGCATAGAAACCGTCATCCTCGGATGCACCGAACTACCCCTCCTTCTCAACGACGGCAACAGCCCCGTTCCATGCCTCGACACCGTTCAGATCCACATCGATGCCATTGTGGATGAAATCCTGAAATAACCGATTTTCAGCCTGCAAAAAGGTTGAGATAAGAGTGTGTGTCAAAATAGTAACAGCCCCACCGTATAAGGCTAATACGTTGATTGTCAAGATGGTAGGGATGCTCCCTGGAGCATCCGCCGAATATACAACCGATATTAATCAAAAAAGGCTTCCCGCGCGGGAAGCCTTTTTCGTTTTGTATATTTTAATAATGTGTTATCAGATAACACCCTGTTCCATCATTGCAGTAGCAACCTTCATGAAGCCGGCGATATTTGCACCCTTCATGTAGTTGAGATAGCCGTCGGGTTCAACACCATATTTCACACACTGTTCGTGAATATCTTTCATGATCTGGTGGAGTTTGGCATCAACCTCTTCTGCTGTCCACTGGAGGTGTTCGGCGTTCTGGGTCATTTCCAGACCTGAAGTTGCCACACCACCTGCGTTCACAGCCTTACCGGGAGCGTAGATGATACGTGCGTTGATGAATGTGTCGATAGCCTCGGGAGTACAACCCATGTTTGACACTTCAGCCACGAGTTTAACACCGTTTTCAACCAACTGACGTGCGTCGTCGCCGTTCACCTCGTTCTGAGTAGCACAGGGAAGAGCGATGTCAACTTTCTGTTCCCAGGGTTTCTTGCCGGGGAAGAAGGTTGAGCCGGGGAATTTTTCAGCGTAAGGTGCAACGATGTCATTGCCTGAAGCACGAAGTTCAAGCATATAGTCAACTTTTTCGCCGCTGATACCTGCGGGATCGTAGATGTAGCCGTCAGGACCTGAGATAGTTACGACTTTTGCACCGAGTTCGTTAGCCTTCTTGGCAGCGCCCCATGCAACGTTACCGAAGCCTGAGATAGCAACTGTTTTGCCGGCGATGTTTTCATTGATACGAGCCAGAACGTTTTCAACGAAGTAAAGTGCGCCGTAGCCTGTTGCTTCGGGACGGATACGTGAGCCGCCGAAGTCAAGACCTTTACCGGTGAAAGTACCGGTACATTCGTTCATGAGTTTTTTGTACATACCGTACATATAGCCCACTTCGCGACCACCTACGCCGATGTCACCTGCGGGAACGTCGCGGTCCGGACCGAGGTATTTCCAGAGGCAGAGGATGAATGCCTGGCAGAAACGCATGATTTCACGGTCGCTTTTGCCGCGGGGTGAGAAGTCTGAACCACCTTTACCGCCACCCATGGGGAGAGTGGTAAGAGCGTTTTTGAATGTCTGTTCGAAACCGAGGAATTTCAGGATTGAGAGGTTCACTGAAGCATGGAAACGGATACCNCCTTTGTACGGACCGATAGCGTTGTTGAACTGAACACGATAGCCGATGTTGTTCTGGATTTCGCCTTTGTCATCGATCCAGGTCACACGGAAGGTGAAGATACGGTCGGGTTCAACCATGCGTTCGATGATTTTGTTTTTCTCGAATTCAGGATGCTGATTGTAGATGTCAGATACTGAGAGGAGAACCTCCTTCACTGCCTGAAGGTATTCTTTTTCACCTGGATGCTTGGCTTCCAGGGTGTTCATGATATTATTAATATCCATTGCTGTAGATGTTAGAAATAAGAGTTATTTGGTTCGGCAAATTTAATAACAATCTTTTAATTGGTATAATTTTTTGCCATATTTTTTCGCGATTTTTCCCTGTTATGTTCTATAACATCCCTTTTTCNACCTTATANTAAGGTTNNAAACTTGCATTTGTCCATTTTTTAATGAAAANTTCATCTCTNGGAAAGTATCCGAATAAAAAAATATATTTTATNTGCAATAATCAGAAANTATTTACTAATTTTGCATCACAATAAACAAAAACTTATAAATTAAATTAACACACCATTTTTCCAATGGGAAATTTAAAGTATTTCTTTCTGACTGCCGCCGTGNTGGCCGGGATGTCAGCAACGGCAGTCAATGCCGACCGACTGACCGAGTGTTCAAANTCATCACAAAAGATTGTTTCTCCGCTCCGCGCCGANCTTCTTTCCTCAAACAAGGGTGAAAACAACAAATCACACCAAAAAACCTCCAAAAAACAGAAATCAAAATCATCCCGACGTAACGCGCCACGCGGATTCGCAAGAAACGTAACCGGCGATGCCATCTATAACTGCTCGTTCTCCTTCCTTACCGAAGGATCGGAAACCGAACCCGCGGCAATTGAACTTGATGACTGGGATAACATTCCTGAAGAGATCATCGGTGAAGAAAATTACGGCTTCGGCGGACAGGGCATCATGCAGGCCGGCGGGGCAGTTTATGTGCCTTTTGAATATATTGAAGATCCCGACGATCCCTATCCCTACGAAATGGAAGGATTGATGTGGACTCCCGACGTATATGAGCCTATGACCGCAGTAATCGAACTCGATGCCAAAATTGTCAACAGTGATGAATACCCCACTGATGAACTCTGGATCTACGCCTCGGACTACAGCAACCTGCTTGACAATGACGGCATGGAAATCAGTGCCGACTGGACCCACGTGACCATTACTCTGGACTGCACATCATTTGTTTCCGAAAGCGACGATGACTCATACTACTTCACCATTTTCGCCGACGGTGGTGCCGACATAGTAATCAAAAATGTTGTCATTAAGGGTGAAAAAGCACCTGTAGCAATACCTGTGGCTCAAGCCTATACCAACTACACCGGCACATCGTTCACCGCAAACTGGAGTGCCGTGGAGAACGCGACAGGCTATTATCTGACGGTCTACAACTTCGACCTCAGCACCATGCAGGCTACCTCAATCTTCCTTGACAAACAGTTCACCGCCGAGACAGCATACACCGTCACCGGCCTCACCCCCGGCAACTTCTATGCATATAATGTATGTGCCACTGACGGCTCATACACCACTGCATCCTCAAACACCATTCTGGTGTGCGAACTCGCCTCACCCACCGGTGTCACTATCACACCTTCCGACGACAACAAGTCTCTGAACTTCTCATGGGAACCATCAGCCGGTGCCAACTACTATGTCCTCACAGCCGGCTCAACCATCAATGTAACCGCCGGACAAACCGTAACTCTTGCCGATGCCGACTTCTCATCAATCTCAAGCAACGGTACCGTGACAAATCCCGAAGAATCAGACTTCTGGTATGAATCTGTCGCCGAACTGCCCGGCTGGAGATTCAACCTCGGCTGCATGGCTGAGGGTGCTTTCGGATTTATGGATAATGCCTATTACACCGCCCTGACCGGATTAACCGGCTCTCTCGGATCGATGGACTACGACCTCTCCAACATCAAGGACGGCAAAGTGAACGTTAGCATTAAAGCAGCATCACCCGGTAACGGAATGCTTGCCGGACTCCTCACACTCAACACCGACGAAGAGAAATATGATGTCGGCTCAGCCTACGGTACACCCGGCAATGTTCCCGAAGATTACGAAACATACAATTTCAGCCTTACCGGTGCCACCGACCACACACAGTTCCTTTTCATTACCCGCACTGAAGACGGCAGCGACGGCGCTCTGCTTATACGCTCGCTGAACATCACCGCCGAAGCGGCAGCCGACGGCAAGGTGAGAATGCCTGTTGGAACAATCCAGACCGGAGACACTAAAGGTGTTCTGACAAAGGATATTGAGAAAGGTGTTGTCTACACCGCTTCCGTTGTACCCTATCTGGTTGATGATGAAGGTTACATCCTGGCTATAGGTCAACCATCCGAAACCGCTACATTCACAGTTGATGAAAACGGTGTTGACGCTGTCGCTACCGATGCTGAGGAATCTTCCGCACGCTACTTTAACCTTCAGGGTCAACCCGTTGAACACCCTGCTAAAGGCTCAGTAGTGATCAAAGTCACTAATTCAGGTGCTTCCAAAATCATCTTCTGAAAACATCTGACTGATTTAATTTATGAAGAAGTGTATCGGTTCCCCCGGTACACTTTTTTTGTTATATAGTGGCAGTATGTTGTATAACATGTGGAGGATGTTGCATATCTGAGTATAAATATATAATTTTGTGAATCACAATTAAATTAATTCATCATGAACCGATTGCTCCGTTTACTTGCTTTGGTGCTTACTCTGGGAGTATGCACTGCGTCCTATGCCGCTGATACAAATGAAAAGCCTCACTTCGGGGTGCGTCTGCAGTATGACATGAACAAGTCCACCACCTTGTCAAATCTGGTCAGTTGGGGGCCGGGCGTATCTGTCGGAGCAATCTACTATGCACCTTTCAAAAATATCGCCTACTTCAATGCCGGCTTACTGTTCGGTTACGATACATTTAAATATAACGGCACGGCTGAATATAACTCCACTCGCACTACTGTCGACGGCTATCTCTACACCACAGGCTTGAAACTCCCCATTCAGGTCGGTGTAAACTTCATCAACAAGGAAAATCTCAAGATTAGCCTTTACACCGGACCTCAACTCTATTTCAACTTCGGCTTCCGCGGCCACTTCGACCGTAAAGTGAGCAGCATGGAGCATATCGACACCGGCTATAAGAACAGCGGTATGGAAATAGCATGGGCTTTCGGTGCAGCCGCTGACATCCACCGTCACTGGCACGTGCATTTCGATGCCAACTTCGGACTGTCAAACATCGGTATGATCGATGACCTCAACCCCCGCGAACTGATCCACCTCAAACGCACCGAACTCTCCGTCGGGCTCGGTTACAACTTTTAGAGGATTTCTATAAGTCTTATAAAGCTTATAAATCTTATAAGTCTTATAAATCTTATAAATCTTATAAGGTTTATAACCTGCTGATTTTTCACCTATTTTTCATTTTATGTTGCAAGGATTGAAATTTTTTTCATAACTTTGCACCCGACAACTTTAGTACGTTGGTTTCCCCTAAAAAGGAATCAAAAGGGAATCGAGTGAGAATCTCGGACAGACCCGCTGCTGTAAGTTTCACCATTCTGTCATCAAAAATGTCACTGACCAAGCGAGAGAGCGGAGGTCGGGAAGGCGATGGCAGATGAAACGAGTCAGAAGACCTGCCAACATAATTTCGCTCTGAACGCACTCGTGGTAATAGTGCGGCGAATAAAACATTTTGTGGATGACCTGCCTTGCTGTTATGCACCGTCGGCCTGTTATGGTCACGTTGCTGGCATTAATTTCAGGCTTTGCCTTCGCTGGCTTTGCCGCTGTCAAAACTGATTCCATCGTTCGCCTCGACGAGGTGAAGGTGACTGCCGTGCGCCGTCCTCTGGCCACAGTACAGAATCTTTCAGGACCACAGTTGCAGGCTCTGTCATCCACCTCAATTGCCGACGCTCTCAAATATTTCGCCGGCGTTCAAATCAAAGACTACGGTGGTCTGGGCGGTTTGAAAACCATTAATGTCCGCTCGCTCGGCTCACAGCATGTCGGTGTCTACATCGATGGCATCCGCATCACCAACGCCCAGAACGGCACCGTCGACTTAGGTAAATTTTCCCTTTCCACACTTGAATCGGTCGAGTTATACAATGCCAACAAACTTGACCATTGCCAGTCACCCTCGGAGTATGCCTCCGGGGCTACGGTTTATCTGCGCACCCGCCGTCCGCAGACCGATTCGCTTTCCGTGCTGGCCTCGGCAGGCTCGTTCCACACATGGCGCGGACGTGCCACGGCTGAGTTCAACCGTCGCGGATGGAGCGGTTTTGCCGATGCGGAGTATCTTAACTCTCGCGGTGATTACCCGTTCCGCTACAAATCGGAGTATGAGGACACCGTCGGACGGCGTCGCAATTCCGACATAGAGTACTTCCGTGGCGAAGCCGCACTGTTCAAGGGGGGATTCGCATCACATTTTTATTTCTACCGCTCGGAGCGCGGATGCCCGGGTGGCATAGTGCGCCGATTATCAGACAAATACACCAACATCGGGCGTGAGTGGGACACCGACCTGTTTGCCCAGGGGTCATTCACCCACTCATTCAATTCACGCCATCAGGTGAAATTCAATCTGAAGTACACCCACGAATATCTGCGCTATTTCACCGACTATCCCGAGAATCAGAACACCGCGCGTGTGGATAACCATTATTGGCAGAACGACGCCTACGCCTCGGCTGCCTACGCATGGAATGTCGCCGAATGGCTTTCGGTGAACACCGGCTACGACTGCCGCATGTCATGGCTCGATGCCGACCTTAAAAAATTCTCACCCGTGCGCCGTATGGACCAGAAGGCTGCCCTTGCCATGCAGGCACGTTACATGGGTTTCCGGCTGGCAGCCTCTGTCCTGTATCAACACTACCGCGACCACACATCAATGAATACCGGGGCTGCCGAGCCACTGAGCCGTGCCACCCCTTCCGTCACTTTAGGTTATTCACTTAGAGGACTATCGCTCCGCGCATGGTACAAGCGCATTTTCCGCGTTCCAACCCTCAACGATCTTTACTACACCCAGTCCGGTAACCGTAACCTTAAACCGGAGTACACCCGACAGTGGAATCTCGGGGCGGAATATCACCTCTCCCCCGCCAACTGGATTCTATCAGCCCAAGCCGACGTTTATCTCAACCACATCGACAACCGCATCGTATGCCTTCCGCTGAAAGGAACCTACACATGGTCGATGATGAACTATGGCAAGACCTTCTGCCGGGGCCTCAACTCCACACTTTCAGCAGCCGTTTCAATGGAACCGTGGCGATTCACCCTGCTTACCTCACTGACCTGGCAACGCGATCTGAACCGTACCGATCCGGAGGATGAGGACACCTATAACAAACCAATCTGCTACGCCCCCACCTTCTCTTGTGGAATAACAGGGATTGCACAGTGGCGGTGGCTCACCCTGACAGTGTCCGACCTTTACGTATCCTCAAGGATGTGGTCATACGCCGACCCTGAGGATCAACTCAAGCCCTACAACAATGTTGACATGAAACTGACCGCACAACTCAGGCAGTGGCAGGTTTCAGGCGAGGTCAATGACCTGCTGGATGTGCAGTATGAACATATCCCGCGCTATCCCATGCCCGGACGCAACTTCAAACTCTCACTCACTTACATATTCAAACTATGAACATCCGAACGATTTTTCTTTTCTGCATCCTATGTTTCACGCTGAAGAATCTCTCCGCTCAGGAGCGAATAATTCTTCTCAACGAGGGCAACTGGCAGGCTGACAACGGCAAAATCACATATTTCGTGAATGATGCCGTGGTCAGCAACCAGTGGTTCCGCGACGTGAACAAGCAGAAATTAGGCGATACACCCAACGACATCATCCAGGTGAACGATAATCTTATCGCCATATCTGTCAACTGGTCAAACATCATCCAGTATATCTCCCCTGACGGGAAAGCCGTCGCCGCTACGGAGGATGTGCCCAATAACCGCTGCCTGACCACCGATGGAAAATATGTTTATGTTTCTTCCTACGGTCATGAGTGCGCCACCGTCAGTGGCATGAAATACTTCACCAAAGGTTTCGTGGCCAAAATCGACGCCTCCAACTTCAAGGTTGTGGACGCGGTGGAGGTAGGCTACGAACCGGAAGGGATAGCCCTCTACAACGGTCATCTGTTTGTGGCAAACACCGGAGGCTACGCCTTTCAGGAGAATCATGACTACGAAACAACCGTAACCGTTCTTGATGCGGCAACACTCAAGACTGTCCGCAACATCGACACCGGGCAGATCAACCTCTACGGAAAGATGTCGCAGTCGGGCAAATACCTGTGTATAAACTCACCGGGCGACTACTACGATGTTCAGGCAGCCACCATTATTCTGGACTGTGACGCCGCCCTGCGCGGACTGTCGGACCGTGACTGTTTCGTAAAACTGGAATATGCCGCCACCTACAGTTGCACCGCCTCAAACGGCAACTTCTATGCCGTAGGTGCCCGTTACTCCTATTATTCAGGGGAATACACCTTCAACTATATAGCCATTGACCCGGCCCGCGTGATGGAGTCTGGAGGTGCCGACGGCATATCTGACCAAATGCCCGGCACCGTTGTAAACGACATAAAAAAAATGACAATGCCCTACGGCATTTACGTAAACCCCTACACCGGATATATCTATGCCACAGACGCAGGCTCGTTTGCCGCGGCAGGGGGGCTGTATCAGTGGTCTCCTGAGGGGAAACTCCTGGGAAGTCATAAAGTGTACATCAACCCCGGTCATTTCCTTGCTCTCCCACCCGACGGGATGAAGTTTGAAGGGGTTGAAGCGGTCAGCGACGATGACTACACCGACCATAGCATCTACAATCTGCAAGGTATAAAAGTCACCAACCCTATCCCGGGACAACTTTACATACACAACGGAAAGAAATTCATTCACCAAAATTAAATAACAATGAAAACCAAATCATTATTTCTCTCCATCCTCGCTCTGGCCGGAGCATGCTCTACAATGAGCGGAGCATCGGTCAAGGTGACGATGAACAACATCTCCAAAACGATGAGTCTGGTGTCAACCACAACGAACGAACCGGTCGAAGTGGGCGAACCGAACAATCTGGACTACACCATCGAGTTACCTGCCGACACCTACCGTCTGACAGCCTACGCTACCGACGGCACTACCGTGAACGGCACCATTGACATCAATGTCACCGATGCCGACGACCAGGTGTTCAAACTCATCACCTGCACCGTCTATGCAACTAACAAGAATGAGGACGGAAGCGTGTGGACTGCCGAAGCAGGTGACTACACTCTCGACGTAAAAGTCAATTCGCGCGAAGGCGTGAATTTCCCCATTACCGTTGGAGAAAGCACTACCGCCGGACGTAACACATTCCTCGCCCTCAACGGCAACAGTTACTATGTCAACTTCAACCCTTCCGAGGCTCATCGCGCTGAAGGTTACACCAACCTTTATCGTTCAGGCACACTGACAGCCAATGTCAACATCTCCGGTATTATCCCGCAAGGTGCCGACTACACTGTCACCGTTCCTTCCGATGCCTATTTTGAACTTAACATGAAGTTCTCCCACTTCATTGATTTCACTCCAATTGTACCGGTAAGCGTCACTACCGAAGGGGCAGCAACCAAATACACCTATTTCCTTGCCAACGGTCAGATCTATAACTACCGCACCTCAATGGACGGAAAGATGACTCAGGGTGGATATTTCGCCATGAACACTGATGAAACCAAACGCCCCAACCTGAATTTCACCGAGGCTGACTATGAAGGCGNCCCGAAACNTATCAACCCCACTCCCCAGTCAAACGANGGNTATGAAACCGGNAANATCTTCATGAACATCAATGCCNAGGGTCATCTNCGTCTNAATCAGGGTGATAAGTTCAANACCCACGCCATGCGCTCATGGGANNTGACNGANAACTCCGNCTAACAACTANTTCATTGAACCTGATTTCCACTACACCGTCATNGGTCTTGACGGCAAACCTTCCGACAACGTGATCAAGATCACAGAAAAGAAAGGGTCNGCATGGGCCGAAATGGAAGCGACAGGCACCGGTGAGGCTATCGTGCTGGTCACTTACGATGGTATCCGCCTCAACTACTACAACGGCGCGGAGAAACGTCCCTATCTCGGAGGTGAACAGTGGGGTGCNATATGGCCNGAAAACACTGCCGCCTTCGTCGTAAGCGTGGGCGACGGTGAATCAGCAGTGAAGCCGAACATGACCATCAACGAGGAATACAACAAAGAAACACTCAAAACAGCCGGTAAATATGTCGATNCCGAATGTGACGTGTTCTACTATCTCGACACCGAGGAGGGATTCCCCTACACTTTCACACCTGAAAATGCAGCCGAAGTGACCATCGCCTACCCCACTATCGNCGAACAGATGGCAACTTACAGCGGATTCTCNGCCGATGGTGTAACNAAGAANGAGGACGGNTCATACACCGTATTGCTCAAACATGGCCGTCAGATTGTCAAACTCACCGATGCCGCAGGAAAATCNGCCTATCAGGTTATGACAGCNAAAATGTGTCACCGTGAAATCATCAATGCCACNCGCGAGGGGAGCAACATCTTCCAGCCCGGTGACAACGTAAAAATCCAATATAGCGGACTTTATCATCCTGCNAACAAAATGGCCGGGATATACAACATGTCGGCTTACGTCACNTACAACGGTGTNCCTAACGGCAGTTCTCTCATCTTAGGTGCNGGACAATACACCTTCGGTTCGGCTCCCTCNGCNCAGGCTGTAACAGTCACCATCCCCGAGGATCATGANGTNGCTGCCAACCCCTCGATCGTTATGACCGANGGTGTTATCCAGGTCAACGGTTACGGTGACCCCATCGGCAATCACCGTNATATCGACCCGGTTGCCGGACGTTCGCCCAACTTCACTGCCGTGGCCCACAAAACATATTTCGGNGCAATACCCGATGTNGTCATCAATCTGNCTCAGGTGAAATACTTCGATATCGACATCAAGTGNAACACCACCCCCACCGACATGGAGNTTCTCTTCAACGGCAAACCTCTTGCAGCAAATGAGGATGGCTCTTATTCTGGTACTTACGGCTCTTACTCAATCACTGCAGGCAAAGCCGGTTACCGCTGCTTCCGCCACACCTTCACAATCGATGATGACGCCGAGGGTGTGCAGACCTTCAACGTCGACCTTACCGAGGCTCCCTTTGCATGGGACGGTAAAACTATGGAACAGCCCGAAACCGAGAACGACACCTATCTGATTGCTACTCCCTCCAACCTCGCATGGTTCGCNAACGAAGTNAACACCAAGGGAGGTGTNTTCAACGCTATGATCGTTGANGACATTGACCTTGGCGACTACGNATGGGNTCCCATCGGAACTTCATCCAAGCCCTTTACCGGCTCTATCACCGGTTGTGGTCACACCGTTTCCGGACTCTACTACAACAACACNACTGCNCAATATGCCGCNCTGGTAGGATATGCTCAGGGTAANGATGCCGACAACTACACCACCATCAGCGGTCTGACTGTCGACGGCTCAATCAGCGCAAAAGCCTACGCCGGTGGTATCGCCGGATACGTTCACAACTATGTGAGCATCGACACCTGTGCCAACAACGCCACCGTAACTGTNCTCAACACCAATGCCGGCGGTATAGCAGGNTTCATCGGTTATGTCACCTCAAAGGTTGCCAACTGCTACAACACTGGAACAATCAAGGCTACAAGCAACTGTGGCGGTATTGTCGGTTCACACCCCAATGCNGGTACCGATGTCAAGAATGTGTTTAACGTAGGTGTGATTGACTGCACACGNTATGCCGGTGGCTGCGTCGGTTCTTCCGGTGCAAAAACAGGTGTGGAAAATGCCTTCGCCATAGAAGAATATGACCTCACCGACGGCTNCACNCTGGTTACTCCCGAACAGATGGCCTCCGGNGAAGTNGCNTACAAATTAGGCGAACCCTTCGGACAGAAGATCGNCGAGGANGAATATCCNGTTTTCGGAGGTGAAAAAGTNCTTTTCGATGCTGACACCGACAGATATTATAATGAAGGTATGGAATCNGTNGACGGCATTGATTCTGAGGAATCCGCAGAAATCGAGGCCTACTACAACACTCAGGGNCTCCGCTCCGCCACACCTTTCAAAGGTATCAANATTGTTAGAATGACTGATGGCANCGTACGCAAAATCGTCATCCGNTAATAACTCCGACCATTTCAGTTTTCCAACTCCATAACCCCATGNTCCGGGAGGGCGCCNGTTNCGGTGCCCTCCCTTTTTCGTTTGGTTGATTTTTTTGACAGTAGAACAGGAGNGACAGGTTAGACAGGAGAACAGGAGGCACAGGAGGGTTGATTGATATTTTTTAGACAGGAGAACAGGAGAAACAGGAGGGTTTATCTCAACCTTAAAATAATCAAACCTTCTGCTTCTACTGTTCTACTGTCCAAAAAACAACCAAACCTCCTGTCACTCCTGTTCTCCTGTCNNNCCTGTCACTCCTGTTCTCCTGTCTAAAAATCAACCNAACGGGTCAAAAAAAGCGAACCCTTTTGAGGTCCGCTTTTTATATGGTATTTTAATATTCAGTGAATTACTTGCCTTCTTCTTCNGGAACTCCGGCGAGTTGGGGATCGATCATGATACGACCGCAGTATTCGCAAACGATGATTTTCTTGTGCATCTTGATTTCAAGTTGTTTCTGCGGGGGGATACGGTTGAAGCATCCGCCNCAGGCATTACGCTGAATGTAAACCACACCCAGACCGTTGCGTGCGTTCTTACGGATACGNTTGAAGGCTGCAAGNGTACGGTCGTCGATACGGGGCTCGATTGCGAGTGCTTCCTCACGCAGACGTTCTTCATCCTGGCGTGTTTCAGAAACGATTTCCTCGAGTTCGTTCTTNTTGTCAGCGAGGATATGCTTGCGATCCTCAAGTTGNGATTCGGTGTTTTCGATTTCGCGGGTTTTGTTCTCGATCATTCTGCCGAACTCATTGATATGCTTTTCGCAGAGTTCNATTTCGAGAGTCTGGAATTCGATTTCTTTGGAGAGGAGGTCAAATTCGCGGTTGTTGCGTACGTTGTCAAGTTGTTCCTTGAAGCGGGCAATCTTTGACTGTGCTTCTTCGATTTTTGCTTTTTCGGCAACGAGTTTTTTGCGGAGATCCTCGATTTCGTTCTTGAAGTTGGTGATACGTGTTTGCAGACGCACGATGTCATCTTCGAGATCCTGAACTTCGATAGGAAGTTCGCCACGGATAATTTTTATGCGGTCAATTTCCGAGAGAATGGTCTGGAGTTCATAGAGAGCCTTCAGACGTTCTTCCACTGAAAGGGTTTCGTTTTTTGCCATTCTTTAACAGTATGTTATGGGATTCTTTTCTATTTCTGACTTGTAGACTGCAAAGTTAGGAAATTTTTCCGAAATAATCTGATAAAAAATCTGTTTTGTACATTCTTCGCTTTCAAAATGACCTATATCGACCANAAAAATGCTGTCGCGGTGGTCCAGGAAGTGGTTATGTTTGCAGTCTGAGGTTATGTAGAGTTGCGCTCCGGCGGCTATCGCGTCAGGGATGAAGTCGGAGCCGGCACCTCCGCAAAGGGCTACNCGGCTGATGAGGCTTTCGTCAGGAGCAGGTGCGCAGCGTGCCACGGGGCTATGGAAGGTTTCTTTGATTTTCCGCACTACCTCCTTGCACGGCATCGGCTCAGGCAGATTTCCTACCGCTCCGCTACCGGCTCCGGCGGGATTGACGGGTGCCAGCGTGCTGACCTGCTGCAGTCCGAGCATGGAGGCCATGCGNTGTGACACNCCCATGACNGGGGCGTTGTCAATNGAGGTNTGACAACTGTAAATATCTATTCCGCTGCGGATGGCGCTGACCAGNGTCTGCTCCACGCGGTTGCGCTGCTGAAGCGACTTCACGGGGCGGAACATCAGGGGGTGGTGGGTGACGATGAGGTTACACCCTTTGTCACGTGCCTCCTGCANTATCTCCTCGGTCAGATCCACGCAGAGAAGCACTCCCGTGCAGGGGCGCGANGCGTCGGCTATCTGTATGCCGGAATTGTCGTAACTCTCCTGAAGATTCAGGGGGGCTACGACTTCCAGAGCGTTAATTATATCCTGTTCTGTTATCACTGCTTATCCTTGAGGTCAAGCGCGAGTTGGAGTTCGTCGAGTTGTTTCTGGTCGAGCGCAGCGGGTGCGTCGAGCATAACGTCGCGACCTGAGTTGTTTTTGGGGAAGGCGATGCAGTCTCGGATGCTGTCCAGNCCGGCAAAGAGCGATACCCAACGGTCAAGACCGTATGCCAGACCGCCGTGAGGAGGCGCACCGAACTTGAAGGCGTTCATCAGGAAGCCGAACTGCTCCTGTGCCTTCTCGGGGGTGAAACCGAGTATCTCGAACATCTTGGCCTGCAGACCGCTGTCGTGGATACGGATTGAGCCGCCGCCTACTTCAACACCGTTGATTACCATGTCGTAGGCATCCGCGCGAACTGCCNCGGGATCGGTGTCAAGCATGGCTATATCCTCATCCTTGGGATGGGTGAAGGGGTGGTGCATGGCCATCAGGCGCTGTTCTTCATCGCTCCACTCAAACATGGGGAAGTCAACGACCCACAGACATGCGAATTTGTCTTTGTCGCGCAGACCCAGACGTGAGCCCATTTCCAGACGGAGTTCNCAGAGTTGCTTGCGGGTTTTCATGGCGTCATCGCCGCTGAGAATGAGGATGAGGTCGCCGGGTTCNGCGTTGAACGCTTCCTTCATTTTCTGCAGAACCTCCTGTGAGTAGAATTTGTCGACAGATGATTTCACGGTGCCGTCAGCCTCAACGCGGGCNTAGACCATACCTTTGGCTCCGATCTGGGGACGTTTGACAAACTCTGTCAACTGATCGATCTGCTTACGGGTGTAAGAGGCNGCNCCTTTGGCGCAGATACCGCCGATGTAGGCTGCATCGTCAAACACTGANAAGCCNTAGCCTTTCAGNATNTCCATCAGTTCNACNAAGCGCATGTCAAAGCGCATGTCNGGTTTGTCTGAACCGTAGTATTTCATNGCGTCGGCCCAGGGCATACGGATGAACGGTTCGGTTATTTCAATGCCGCGGATGGTTTTGAACAGGTGTTTTGCCATACCTTCGAAAAGGTTGATGATGTCATCCTGCTCCACGAAACTCATCTCGCAGTCAATCTGGGTGAACTCGGGCTGACGGTCGGCACGGAGGTCTTCGTCGCGGAAGCATTTCACAATCTGGAAATAGCGATCCATGCCTGACACCATCAGAAGTTGCTTGAGTGTCTGGGGTGACTGAGGCAGGGCGTAGAACTGTCCGGGNTTCATGCGTGAGGGAACCACGAAGTCGCGTGCGCCCTCGGGNGTTGAACCGACCANCATGGGGGTTTCAATTTCCAGGAATCCTTTTGAGTCGAGGTAACGGCGCACTTCCATGGTCATGCGGTGGCGCAGTTCGAGGTTTTTGCGCACGGGATTGCGGCGCAGATCCAGGTAGCGGTATTTCATGCGGATGTCATCACCGCCGTCGGTGTCGTCCTCAATGGTGAAGGGGGGAACTTCCGATGAATTGAGCACACGCAGAGTGTCGGCCACAATTTCAATATCGCCCGTCGGTATGTTTTTATTTTTGCTTGAGCGTTCATTAACCGTACCCGTAACCTGGATTACGAACTCACGACCGAGTTTGTTGGCCTGGTCGCAAAGTGCGGCGTCAACCTCNTTGTTGAAAACTATTTGGGTGATACCGTAACGGTCGCGGAGGTCGACGAATGTCATACCCCCCATTTTGCGTACACGCTGTACCCATCCGGCGAGTGTCACTTTTTCACCGGCGTTTGCCAGGCGGAGTTCTCCGCAGGTGTTGGTTCTGAACATATCTATTCTGTTTTTTAATTTGAAACAAAGTAAGGAGCCGATAAACCGGCTTTTCAAAAAAATGAATGTCTGAAAAAGATTTCAAACATTCAAGATGTATAAATCAATGTGTAAAATTACAATTAATTTGTGTATTACAAAAATGAAAGCGGGAGTTTTTTCACATAAACAATAATTTAGAGTGTGTTGAGTCATTATTTCAACACACTCTTAGAAACTGTTTACAAGGCAGCGTTCTTGAAAATGACGTTGCGCATGCGTTCAACAAGTGACTGTTTTTCTTCTTTGAGGTGGATGTTAATTTTGTTATTTACTTTACTCAGAAAAATGATGGAGGTGGGAAGAACCACGGCAACCGTCTCCTCGAAATCCACAATGGCGTGGATGTTTGTCAGGGGGATGCAGTGGAAGGGAGACCACTGGGGGATGGAATTGATGATGAGATTTTCACCGTCTATCTCGATACCGTGGGAAGGATGGGCACCTTCAAAAAGCAGGATGATGTCGAGGCAGTCGGGTGACTCGGGGCGAGTGTTGTGCTTTTTGTAGATATAGTCGATGCTCTTCTTTGTAATCATTTTTGTAAGTGTTATAACTTTGAATAGATTTTTCTTATACTCTCGTCGTTTTTTTGTTTGTTTCTGTTATCTAAACACAACAGAGTTTAAAAAGTTTACAAATATTTACAGATACACAACTTTTTTATCTTTTTGTAATGCAAACGCAACACAACGACCCTTACCAACCACTCATATTCCCCTGATTATATGACAATTACCCATCTATTAACAATATTTTAAATACGATGGTTAAATCTGATATTCCATTCATTTTTTTCTTTACCATACTCTATCCAATTTAATACAAATACATATTACGGATCAACCACCTCTTTGTTATTTACTAAAACCTCACAAAGATTCCACTTATATCAGATTATTTCTGTAAATTTGCGCCTAACTGGATAATTACAATCCTTCCTAAAAGATTAATCAACAATAGAAGGAATAGATAATGACTGACAAAGAACTCGCAAATCTTTTGGATGAACTGATTGCAAAATACAATCAGGAAAATCGGCATCTTGAATTCAAAAGCAATTTTCAGGATGCCAACTCCTTAGGAGAATATATCTCCGCATTATCAAACGGAGCCACTCTGGATAATAAAGATTACGGTTATCTGTTTTTTGGTGTAGATGACACTACACTGAATATAAAAGGCACAACATTTAACCCTACAGCACAACTGGTCTCTTTTAAATTGGACAAATCCAACAAGACACCTAAACAATATCTTGAACTGGGTTTGAGACAATTAATTTCTCCGAAGATAAATTTTGAGATTAGAACTTTTACTGCTAATAATAATTGCCGAATTGTTGCATTTATTATTCCGGCAGCAAAAGAAGAACCCACATATTTTATGGGTAAAACTTTTGTTCGCGTTGATAGTTGCAAAACAGATTTAAGAAACTACCCTGCCTGGGTACGTCAGATTTATAATGCCCGTAAGGACTGGAGTGCTGAAATAATTGAGCAGGCAACAATAGATGACCTTGATCCGGATGCAATAAATTACGCACTGGAAGGATATTGCCAAAGATTCCCCCACAAAGCAAAAGTTGCTANTGATGAATGGAGCATATCTGAGTTTCTTGATCATGCGAAAGTTACCATCAATGGAAAAATAACNCGGACTGCACTTTTACTTCTCGGTAAAGAAGAATCAGCACACTATTTGAATCATATAGCCCAAATAGTATGGAGACTCGACACTGGCAGTGAACGTGCTGCCACTATCTTTCACCCTCCATTCCTTCTGTCTGCAATAAATCTAAGAAAAACAATCAGGAATTACCAATTTAAAATCTTTCCTGAAAACGCTTTGTTACCTGCAGAGATTTGGAAGTATGATAGCCGTAGTATTCTTGAAGCACTCCATAACTGTATTATGCACCAGGATTATACTATGAATGAACGTATTATTGTAAATGAGTATGTCGATAGATTGGTGTTTACCAATGCCGGCTCGTTCTTTGAAGGCGCCTATGAAGACTATGTCGATGGCAAAAAAACACCGAGTCGATATCGCAACCAATTCCTTTCGAATGCAATGGTGAATCTAAAGATGGTTGATAGTCAAGGATTTGGCATTCATGACATATATCAGCATCAGCGCGATCGATTTTTACCGATGCCTGATTACGACCTTTCCTCTGAATCATCAGTTATACTGGAGATTCCTGGACAGGTTATAAACCGTGAATATTCAGAGGCTCTCATGGAGAATGGTGAACTTGACCTTATGACGGTTGTTCTCCTTGATAGAGTCCAAAAAGGTAAACCTCTAACAAAAGATGCATTGAAAAGACTTAGGGACCAGAAACTTATCGAGGGAAGAAGTCCTAATGTTATTATATCTCGTAAAGTTGCAGGATTGACTCATCAAGAGGCNGAATATACAGACCTGAAAGGTTTTGATGATCAATGGTATCGTGACCTTATTCTTAAAGCATTAAGAGACCACGGAGAACTTCGTCGAGCAAACTTCAACAAACTCTTAATACCAAAACTTCCGGGAATCTTATCTGCTTCTCAAAAAAAGAATAGAATTGACAGACTATTGCGAGAATTAAGATCAAATGGACTTATCATTGCCGGTAAGGATAGGATATGGAGACTCGTTTGAACGCGAAAAAAAACGCGAAAAACGCGAAACTAAACGCATATTTTGTTATCATACGTGTCTACAGAACTTTCGCGTATTAGCCGTACAATACTATAAATCAGACACTTACCCACATTGCTAAGTATTTAAATCATATAATTTTTCAACGCGATAAAAACGCAAAAANATTCCGTAAGAGATTGATTTTAACATCAGCGTTTTAATGAAATGAGTTCTCCTCATCCTTTTCCACCCTATATGTCTGTGAAATNAGAAGGTAGGGGCAAGGAAGAACAGGCCGAAAGAGATCCCTCCGGTCCAGTTGCGCGCAGATGACTGAGTATAGTTACCGTAGAGTGAGAGGGTAGCGAAATGGAAACTGTAGACAGCCGCAAGTTCACCGAAGAATGCAGGGTCGGCAAACCAACTGCCATAGAAGGCCGANCCGTCAGAGGCCATCTTTATGGCACGCACAGGGAGGAAACAGTGGAACGTGCCNCGGAANTGCAGATTATCATTAAATTTATAAACGGGCACAACCCCTGCCGTCACGAAGGAATTGGCTCGCATGTAACTATTGAAAGANTTATACGATGATGGNGTGGGATGAAAAGCCTGNGCCACTACTATCGANTGGTCGTAGGTGGGGAAAAGATGGCGTGTGGAGTGGTAGGCACTGAGTTCTGTTCCGAANGAGAAACTNCCGGATGGTGAAAAGTAGTTTTTCATGTTCACACGCAGACGTCCGCTGAAATATTCGCGCTCATAGAGTTTCTCCATGGGGCTTGCCGGATAATAGTTATAGCGGCTGCGCAATCCCGCCGCCTCAAGGAAATAGAATGCCCCTGCCGTGGGATAGGAGTTATTGTCGAGCGTGTTACGCTCAAAACGCAGATAGGTCTGCCAACTGTTCATGGTCGAGCGGTTGCGCTCGTTGAGTTTCTCCAAGGTAGCCACACGTGAACGGTAGCCATAGTTACTATAGCCGTAACCACCCCCGAACTGCATCTTTGAACTGCGACTCATAGCCCAGTCGTAGTGCAGACGTCCGAAAGCCTCCATATCGTTGAGNGANACAGGGTTATCCGANTCATAAAAGAGATTGTCNGAGGTGTGGGTGTTCATTCGCCATATCACCGCATCAACAGTGATCGACGTAGGGCGGTTTGTGGTAAAGAACAATCGTCCGGANGCCTGTGCAGCGAGATAACTCTGCCCTACCCANGCATTCAGACGGGCGTTTATGGGGCGTCGGCCAAGCAGGTTATATCCTCCNGTGAGAAAAACCATGGAGTTCATNGACGAAGTGATGTAGCCACCGAAGCCCACGTTAAGATTATCCTTGACTGTTGCATGAAGCCGCAGATTGAACAGCCCGTTCTCAGGGTTGTAATCAGCGCNCGGCATAAGGTTTTTCAGTTTGTCGCCCGACAGTGTACGGTAGTAGGCATAACGGGCGAAATCAATCCCGAAGGTGTCCGATTTATGGTTTTCAAAGATACGCTCGAAATAGATGTTCTGGTTAGGAGTCCCGCCGGTGACCGTCACAGAGTCAAAAATCAGATAAGGGGTGGCTGACTTGAACACTTCGCGTCGAAGGCGTCGTTCCTCGGCAGGCACACGCGAGGGTGTACGGCGCTCTATTGAATCAATCATCGCCATGGCATGGTCATAGCCTATTTTGTAAATCTGACGTGCCTTGGGGAAATCCAGCAATGAGAACTGGTGCAGGTCGATGTGCATCTTGACCCCCTGCGACGGAGGTATGGAGTCATCACTTTTCTGCATTATCATATCCTCCAACTGGTCAACGATATCGTTTGATTTGGGGGTNGTCTGAGGTGTNGACACATCCACNCCAATCATGAANTCAGGGGCAAACTCCGTGCGCATCACATCAACGGGAAAGTTGTCGTAGATGCCCCCGTCATAAACCGGTATGCCGTTCATTTCAATCGGTTGAAACACCAGAGGGAATGACATGGAGGCACGTATGGCATCGCCAAGCGAGCCGGATTTGCACACTATTTTCTTTTTCTGGTACACATCGGAGGTGACGCAGCGATAGGGCACAAAAAGTTTGTTGAAGTCACCGTCGCACTGCGCCGTATAGGCACTGAACAGTTCCATGAACGCGAAGTTCATCGGCAGAGGGTTGATGAGACTTGTAGGGAGAATGGATGAGGAACGTGTGGAGTCGCGGGGAGCAAGATTGACATTCATCATTGCGGGCGACGGCTCGGGACGATAGAAGTAATAAATCAGTTTTTCGTTTATCTGTCCTGTCGACCACTCGCTGAAACCCTCCGACTCAATCAGTTGCATCATCTCTTCGGGAGTGTAGCCCGCGGCATAGAGTCCTCCCACAATGGCACCCATCGAAGTTCCGGCAATGTAGTCGATGGGGATGTTGTGTTCTTCAAGAACCTTGATGACACCGATGTGCGCTATACCTTTGGCACCGCCGCCGCTTAGTACCAAACCGACCGATTTTGGTTGGGACAAAATAGAATCGCGCGAGGCGGTGAGTGAATAGGCTGCCGGCGAAACCAGCAGCATTATCATCATGATAATGCGAAACATAGGTGTCATCAAGGNAAAATTNTTATAGGTAAAAGATANTANTTACTCCATCACGTAGGGACGGAGAATTTCGCGCCAGTGCAGNTAGCCGTTCCCCATCAGGTGAAGACCGTCATTGGTGTAGCGGGCGTCAAGGTTACCGTCGGCATCGACGAAGGCAGGGTGAGAGTTGATCCATGTGCAACCTTTCTCCTTTACCATCGGTTCGATAAGGGTGTTGATGTCGCGGATCACCTGCTCCTTGCCGAANACGGCTTTATAACGACCGAAAGAGTTGTTGATGGGGAGAAGGCTCTGGACATAAACTTTTGTGCGGGGCGACTCGGTGCGAATGATATCGATCAGATTACCGATCGCTCCGGCAATNGAGTCGGCGGTAAGGTCATGTGACACNTCGTTGACACCGCAGAGCAGGAACAGTTTTGCAGGCTGACCTTTCAGGATGGGGTCGATGCGNAGACGTATACCCTCGACGATGTCGCCGTTGATACCGCGGTTTTTGATGTTGGGCATTCCGAACAGTTCGTGCCATTCGCAACCGTGGGTCAGAGAGTTGCCGAGAAAGACAATGTCGGTTGAGTCAACGGGGAGTTCGGCAAACAATGAAGCACGCTGATAGTAGAGTTCAGTGTACTTTTCAGGCTTTTTCTGCGCCGATGCGGGAAGAAGAATCGCCATAAGCATCAGTATTGACAACAATTTGCGCATAAGCAGAAGTTATGAAATTTAAAAATATCAGGGTAGAATCAGACCGGTCAGGAACAATCCGACCGGTCCGAAATATCCTGNGTTTATNTTATTAGTGTGATTCGCGATAAGCGTCGGTAGCGTTTTTCACTGAGCCGTGAAGCAGAAGCAGACGTTTTGCTTCATCGTAGGGNAGACCCAGTTCCTCAACNACCATGCGGGTGCCGCGGTCAACGAGTTTCGCGTTTGAGAGTTGCATGTTAACCATCTTGTTACCTTTAACNCGACCCATCTGGATCATAACAGAGGTGGTGATCATGTTGCAGATCATTTTCTGACCTGTACCTGATTTCATGCGTGATGAGCCGGTAACATACTCCGGACCTACAATCATCTCGATGGCGATGTCGGCAGCCTGTGAGATGGGGGCATCGGGGTTTGAGGTGATGGCAGCGGTGAGGATGCCGTGTTCACGACAAGCATTGAGGGCACCGATAACNTAGGGTGTTGTACCTGATGCAGCGATACCGATAACGGTGTCNTTGTCGTTGATGTTGAAAGCCTGNAGGTCTTTCCAACCNTGCTCGGTGTCATCCTCAGCATTTTCAACGGGGTTACGCAGAGCGGTGTCACCACCGGCAATCAGACCGATTACCCATGAGGGGTCCATACCGAATGTAGGGGGTATTTCAGAGGCGTCGAGCACACCCAGACGACCTGATGTTCCGGCACCCATGTAGAAAATACGTCCGCCGCGTTTCATGCGGGGAACAATCTCTGTAACCAGTTTCTCAATCTGAGGAAGTGCTTTCTCAACGGCGAGAGCCACTTTTTTATCCTCGTTGTTTATGTCATGGAGCAGTTCGGAAACGCTCTTCTTTTCAAGGTCGTTGTAAAGCGACGGCTGTTCACTGATTTTTACGAACATAGCGAATTTAGTGAGTTATGTGTGTTACGGTTAGTTCAATTANTCTGCGGTGTGGAACTTGATAAGGCCTTCCATGGGGCTCTTGATGATGGTTCCGATGTGGCAGTCAACNGCGGCTGCAGCCTCGCGGAGCACTTCCTGATAGTAGTGGGCGATAGAGCCTACGAAGTTCACGGGGAGGTTGCGGTAGTTGTCGTAGTTGGCGATGTTGCGCACAAAGAATGATTTGAATGAGTTGAGCACCAGACGGTGAATGGCGGGNTCCTCGATGTTCTGGATAAGGAAGGGGGTAACGGANGCCAGGAAGCGGTTGCCGCCGGGTTCTTTGTAGACGCGACGTATGATTGTCAGGCGGTCCAGATCATACTGNTTGAGGAATTTTTCGCTCAGGTGGGCGGGCAACTGGTTTTTCAGCACGTCGCCGACGAGGAGTTTGCCTAATACGGCGCCNGANCCTTCGTCACCGAGGATATAGCCTAAGGGAGAAACGTTGTCAACGATTTTCTCNCCGTCGTAGTAGCATGAGTTTGAGCCTGTTCCCATGATACATGCTATGCCGGGGTTGTGACCGCAAAGGGCACGTGCGGCGGCNAGCAAGTCGGTGTGAACCTCGATGATGGAGGCGGGGATTGAAGCGCGGATGGCGTTAGCCACGTTGGCGCATACCTCGGGTGAGATACATCCTGCTCCGTAGAAATAGACTTCATCTATTGCGAAATCCTTAACTTCGGGATACAGTTCTTCGCGGATTCGCTGAGCCATCTCCTCTTCGGTGAGCATGATGGCNTTCATGCCGCATGTAAACACTTGTTTGACGGTTGTTGTTCCGTCAAGCACACACCAGTCGATTTTGGTGGAGCCACAGTCTGCAATGAGTTTCATATCTTAATATATATTTTTTTCTTATAAAGTGCGTAGCCTACAATCCAGTTGACTAACACGAATGAAATTGCGAAAACGAGTGATGCCAGGGTATCATCGCCACAGATGGGGATGAGGATATCCTGATANATGTAGCCTTTCAGGGATATGCTNCCTGAGGCGGCTGAGGCNGAGGGCACCTTGATGAATCCGATAAGGATGCTGAGAACGGCTCCGAGCACGTAAAGGAACAGGGGGTTGACACCGAACACTTCAAAGAAACGGCACCATTTTTTCTTTCCTTTAATGTCAATTATCCATATCAGCAGTCCGAGGAAACTTGAGGCCAGACCGCATGTGGTCAGCACAAATGTGGGTGACCATATCTTTTTGTTGATGGGCATACCGAAATCCAGCAGGAATCCGCTGAAGGTCAGTATGGTGCCCACGATGAACAGACGCTGTATGCGCAAGTTGTTGTCCTTGGTGTCCATGATGGCTTTACCCATAAGGAAACCGATGAGCACATGGGCGATGGAGGGGAGGGTTGAAAGGAGTCCTTCGGGATCGAATTTCAGGCGTACTCCGTCAATAGTGTCGGCATACATGTGATCCGGTCCGAGCACTTTGTGGTCAACGATGGAGATGATGTTGGTGTCGGCGAACTCAAAGCCGTTGCCGGTGAGCAGGATGATGGCATAGACCACCAGCAGGGAGATAACGAACGCAGGCAACCATTTGTGGCGCAGCGTTATGGCTATCAGCGAAGCCGCACAGTAGCATATTGCCAGTCGGGGCATGACACCGAGAATTCGTATGTGATCGAACTGCAGAGCCGCCTCCAGTACGGCAAGTCCGGAACCGATTCCGCGGAGGAACAGTCCCAGCCATGCTATGGCCAGACCGATAAAGAAAATTACCACCGTACGGCGCAGAATCTTTGCGATTGTAGGCCACGTGGGCTTGAACTCGAATTTGCGGAGTGAGATGAATGTCGACACGCCCATGATGAACATGAAGAAGGGNAACACCAGGTCGGTGGGGGTAAGACCGTTCCACGACGCGTGTTCNAGAGGCGCATATATGTGACCCCATGATCCGGGATTGTTAACCAGAATCATCCCCGCNATGGTGATACCGCGAAGAATGTCCAGAGCAAGGAGCCTGTTTGATTTGGGTTTGACTGTTTCTGTCATTATTTCTTATTTTCGGGTGGCTTCTTCCACCAGGTAAACGATTGATTTATACGGTATGCCACTGTTTGTGGACAGACCNATTTCGCAGGTACGGCTGTTGGAGTACCCTTCGGCAATGTTGTTCTCTATGATCTGCGGACGGAGTTTGCGCAGTGCCCAGCGGTTAAGAGCGGGTATCATGAANCCTTTGTCGCCGGCAAAACCGCAGCATCCNACCTCNGAGGGCACGAGAACTTCGCGGGCACAACGGCGCGCCAGGTCAATGATTTTGGGNCCTACCCCCATCAGACGGCTTGAGCAGGTGACATGAACGGCNACACGGCGGTCAAGTTTGCGGAACTCCAGACCCTCGGTGAGGAAATCNGAGATGAACTCCGCGGGCTCGAACAGACGCATNCTCTTGATGTGGTCGCGCATGCGGTGCAGACACGGNCTCTGGTCACACACNACGGGATATTTGCCCCCTTCGCTTGCCAGCCAGAGAGCCTTCTCNANTGTGGCGGTNTTTTCATCNGCTATATCGGGCATACCTTTGCTTTCCCATATCATACCGCAGCACAGATTCGACATGTTGGACGGGAAGATAACCTGATAACCGGCACGGTTGCAAAGCGTTACGAATGTATTGACCAGATCGGGCGGAGTACCGTCGGCCTCGCTNGACGCTCCGAAAGTGCGGTTGATGCAACTCGGGAAGTAGACCACTTTTTTGTCGNCGGGGAGGATGTTCTGAGGTATGTAGCCTCCATAGTTCGCTCCGGGCANGGTTGAAGTCCACAGAGGNGCACCGATTTCGTTGAGNGCCTTACCAATGCGGTTGACATTTTCATTGCCGATGACAGCACGTATGCCGGAAGCGACTGAAAGTGCCGGACGGANAACCGANTCNATNACATTCAGGTGTTCGGCGGCAAGTTTTCCTGCCTTATAGCCCATGCTGTCGGGGGGAAGAGCCTCGGCACGAAGGTCGTGGATCATCTCNCCGGTGTTGATTTTCATCGGGCATGATGTGCTGCACAGACCGTCGCCGGCGCAGGTCTCATTACCTAAATATTTGAATTCCTTGATGAGATTCTGACGCAGACGCGGGTTCTCACCGGTTATTTTCAGACGTTCNATTTCGCGCTGCACCACAATTCGCTGGCGTGCTGAAATCGTGAAGCCGCACGACACNCAGTTCACTTCGCAGAAACCACACTCTATGCAACGGTTAACCCAACGGTTTGTCAAGGGCATAGCCTTGATGTTCTTTACATAGCAGAGGGGGTCGTCATTGAAAATCACGCCGGGGTTAAGCAGACCTTTGGGGTCAAATATATCTTTCAGACGGCGCATGAAGTTCCANGCTTTCTCACCCCACTCTTTCTTGACGAAGGGTGCCATGTTGCGTCCTGTGCCATGCTCGGCCTTGAGTGAGCCGTGATANTTGTCGACAACAAGTTTCTCTACCTCTTCCATCAGATGACGGTAACGCTCAACCTCCTCTTCGGAGTCGAAACGCTGCGAAATGATGAAGTGGTAGTTTCCTTCAAGCACATGACCGTAGATGCAGGCATCGGGATAGCCGCTCTTTGAAAGCAGATGCAGCAGATCCTCGGTGGCATCNGGCAGATCCTCGATGTGGAACGCNATATCCTCGATGAGNACGGTTGTTCCAAGAGGACGGGTACCTCCCACGGCAGGGAACACACCCGAGCGCAGACGCCAGTATTCNCCATACACNGCGGGGTCATCGGTGAACTNCGCAGGTTTGTACAGTTTGAACGGCTTGAGAATATCCATTATCTCATCGATATTCTTCTGCAGTTCTTCCTTGCTGTCGGCCTTGGTTTCGGTCAGTATGGCAGTCAGATTCTCNCCGGTGGTGTCATTGACGGCTGAAAGGGACTTCGAGTCAAGCATCTCNGCACTGAACACCGGACCATTTTTCATTGCCAAAACAGCCTCGCAAGCCTCGCGCGGTGTGCTGAAGTAGAGCATCGCACTGGCTGAATGGGGATAGAGGTGGGCGGTGCGGGCGGTNATTTCGCTAAGGAACGCAAGCGTACCCTCGCTACCCACCATGCAGTGCGCCATGATTTCAAAGGGGTCAGTGTAATCAATGAACGGACGNAGGTTCAGACCTGTCACATTCTTGATCGANTATTTGTAACGGATCAGTTCAACCAATTCAGGNTCAGCGTTAATCTCGTCACGTATCTCTTCTATTCCCTTTACAACCTCGGGATGAGTCTGACGNAACANNTCGCGTGACTGGCTGTCGCCGGTGTCAAGAATGGCACCATCAGCAAACACCATGCGCACCGATTCCAGAACCTTATCAGAGTTGGCGTGTGTACCGCAGTTCATNCCGGAAGCGTTGTTACACACTATACCCCCCACCATGGCGGAGTTTTTCGATGCNGGGTCAGGTGAGAACATCAGTCCGAAGGGAGCCAGAATCTGGTTGACACGCGCCCCGATGATNCCGGGNTGAAGNGTTATGGTTGAGAGNTCGGGGGCAATGGAGTAGTTCTCCCAGTTTTTACCTGCAACAATCAGGATGGAGTCACTTATNGCCTGACCTGACAGACTTGTGCCGGCAGCGCGGAATGTGACGGGAAGCGACAACTGCGATGCCTCCCACAGCAATCGTGCCACCTCCTGCTCGGTTGCCGATCGGACCACCACCTGTGGAGTAAGGTGATAGAATCCGGCGTCGGCGCCCCATGCAATGCGGCGCAGGTCATCGGTGTATATTCGGTCGCTTGGAATAAATGCGGATATGCGGTTTACGTAATCCTGGTATCGAGGGTCCATTCTGATTATATGTAGGTTTTTATAGTTATTTTTCAAGTATGCCCCGGTGGGGGGCTTAGTCGTTAAGAGTGTCCAGGGGGTGGATGAGAGCCGGATGGAGCCGGCTCTCGTCTCATCCTCTGTAAGGTTTATTTGTAAAGGTGATATTTTGCTTTTTTGGCTGTGAAACTGTCAACATCCTTGTTCCAGTAGTCCTTGATGTCGTCAACACGATAGTTGGCGGTGAAGGCGGGACGGATTGTTTTGCTGCCCACAACTTTATCAAACATGTCGTAGCGTGACTTGTCGCCGATTTCGAACGCTTTCTTGTCGGGGTAGAGGCGTGCAAGTTCCTGCATGGCATAGAAGTTGACCAGTGACAGGGGNGCNACGGTTTTATCGGTCACATACATTTCCACACCCTGCAGGTTCTCACCTTTTCCGGTTGAGTAGAAGGGTTTGATGTGGATAGGACGGAACTTCATGCCGGGGAGGTTAAGGTCATTCATAGCCTTGGCAAACTCGTCGGCGTTGATGAAATCAGCGCAGAACAGTTTGAAGGGGAGAGTGTAACCCACACCAATCGACATGCAGTAGAGTTCACCTAAGATACCGCTCGCGGGATAGTAGAGCGATGCTTCGGGGTTGGGGATATGGGGTGAGGGGAGCACCCAGGGCATACCGGTTTCACGGAAATCCATGTCGCGGGTCCATCCTTCCATCGGAACAACGGTAAGGTTCACCTTTTTGCCTCCGAGGAGCATTTCCTCTTCATTGAGATATTTGGCAAGTTCGCCGGGAGTCAGACCGTAGAGGTAAGGGATGGCGAACTGGCTGACGAAACTGTAGCATGAGTCCTCAACGAGGCATCCTTCAACCTTGTTGCCGCCGACGGGGTTGGGACGGTCAAGCACCATGAACTCTTTGCCGAGTTCGGCACAGGCATCCATTGCCAGACCCATTGTTGAGATGAAGGTGAATGAGCGGCAACCGTTGTCCTGGATGTCATAAACCAGCACGTCCACATCTTTCAGCATCTCGGGTGANGGTTTCTGTGTCTTGCCGTAGATTGAGTACACGGGAACACCGGTGGCCTGGTCAACATAGAAGTCAACTTTNTCGCCGGCATGAACATCGCCACGCACACCATGTTCGGGCGAATAAAGAGCGGTGAGTTGCACACCGGGGGCNTCGTGNAGGATGTCGATNGTTGACTTCAGGTTGTTGTCAACGCCGCTGGGGTTGGTGATCANACCNACGCGCTTGCCCTGCAACTGCTTGAAACCACCGTCGCGGAGCACCTCAACACCGGGTTTAACCTGTGCTGTTGCCGCGATAGCGAGAGCCATTCCTAAGAAGGCGGTTAATATCTTTTTCATATTATATTTCTTTTTCTAAATTTTCTTCATGTTTCTTCTCTACNTAGTTCTTTGCGCCGTATTCGGGGTTGATGTGACGGCGAACAAGACCGGTCACAATCCAGGTTGCAGCGTTACAGCAGAGAACCCACCAGAAGAAGTTAATGTAAGAATCACCCAGCAGATCCTGTTTGATCCAACCTGCAGCCATACCGGGGAGCATCATACCAAGAGCCATGAATGCGGTGCAGATGGCATAGTGAGAGGTTTTGTAAGGACCTTCGGCAAAGTACATCATGAAGAGCATGAATGCGGTGAAACCGAAACCGTAAGCGAACTGTTCCAGTACCAGACAACTCCANACGGTGAACTGACCGGCAACAGTGTTATAGTCGGGCTGGAAGTTTGAAAGCACGATATATGCCACACAGTTCAGTGAAGTGGCAAGAGCCATAGGCCAGATCCATTTTTTCAGACCTCCGCGCGATGCGCAGATACCACCGATGATACCACCGATAGTAAGACCGATGATGGCGAGTGTACCGTAGGCGAAACCTACCTGTGCTGCAGTCATACCCAGACCACCTTTGTCGCGTGCGGCAAGCAGGAAGGGCTGACACAGTTTAACTACCTGTGCTTCAGGGAAGCGGTAGAGAAGCATGAACAGCATGGCAAGTATAACATGTTTTTTCTTGAAGAATGTCACGAATGAGCCGCCGAATTCTTTGATNATACCACCGACAGTCTTGTTCTCCTTACCACCTACAGCCTTGTCATTAACAGGATAAGGAAGGATGAAGAAGTGCCAGATGAATACCACNGCGAAGAACANTGAACAGCCGGCAACGGTGAGTTTCCATGCCATTGCGGTGGGATAGTATTCCTGCAGTGTGCCGGCGATCATAACCAGACCACCCTGACCGAACACCGAAGCACAACGGTAGAAAGTGGAGCGGATACCCACGAACATACTCTGCTGGTTGGTGTCAAGAGCAATCATGTAGAAACCGTCTGATGCGATATCGTGAGTTGCAGAGCAGAATGCGGTGAACACGTAGAAGAAGAGTGCTATCTGGAAGGCTGATGTGCTCATTCCGGCAGCAATTTCCTCAGCGTTGGGATTGGGGAGAGTAAACGCGATGGCACCAAGACCGATAGCGATACATAACTGCATTGTCACGGTCCACCAGCGTTTTGTACGGAGGATGTCCACGATGGGACCCCAGAAAGGTTTGATTACCCATGGAAGATAGAGCCAGCCNGTGTAGAGCGCGGCATCTGTTTCTGACATACCCATCTGGGTAAACAGAACCATGGTCACCATGTTGATGAAGATGAACGGAATACCCTGTGCGAAGTAAAGGGTGGGAATCCATGCCCAGGGGTTACGTTTCGTTGCTTTTGCCATTTCTTATGTGATAATGGGAATGTCGTCACGCTCATGAGGCGGGCGACATTCCGGTTTTTTATTGGTTTAATATAATTTACTGAGTTCCGCGCCGGGGAAGTAGTGGGCGAGGATACGTTCGTAGGGGTAGCCTTTAGCACCCATCACNGCGGCTCCGATCTGGCAGAGTCCTGCACCGTGACCCCAGCCGGCACCGCGAAGGGTGATACGTGCGGGAACACCTTCGGCATCGAGGTCGTGACGTTCAACAACGAAGGCTGAACTGTAGAGGTGACTGGGTGAAAGCGTACGGCGGATTTCCAGTTCCTTTCCTATGATGAGGGTACGTTTTGTTCCTACTATGCGCAAGCGGTAGAGACGGCCGGAGGTTCCGCGTGCCACCGGCTGCAGATCAACGATATCGCCGAAATCAATACCNGAGCGTTCCTTAACCAGGCGGGCCAGTTCTTCACGGCTGTATTCCACGCTCCAGCGGTAGAAGTCGGTGGTTTCCTGGTCATAGTTGTTGAGCACCTGGCTCAGGATGTGAGCATCGGAGGTGTTGCAGAATGATTCGGGACGACCCAAAATCCATTCGCGGGCGTTTTCCTCAACGGTGAGATCAGGGAAATTCATCTCATCGTCAGTGTCACGGCGTGCCTCCAGATAACTGTGGTGCACGGGCTCCCAGCAGTTCTCAAACTCTTCAAACACACCGCCGCAGCATTTTGAGAAGCGTGCGTCGCAGAGTTTGCCACCCTCGGTGGTCAGAACCTTACCGCGGGTNGCGGCAATAGCCTGCTGTACGGTTGGAGTGGACTGGCGTGTCACACCCTGATAACGCTGACAGTGGTCGTCGGCGCATACATCAAAGGTGGTGTGGTCCTCGCGGTCATACCATTTGACGATTTCNGTATCGGTGATGGTCAGAGGGTTGTAAACCTCGCCTGCCTCGACAATCTCACGGTTTTTCTCAATCTGGGCAAGAAGCCAACTGCGTGAGATAACAGCNTGAGCCTTAAGGAGTTCAAGCGATGCTGTCGCGCTCATTTCGGATGAGATGACGCTGAGCAGGTAATCCTCCACGTCAACAATGTTGATGGCACGCACCAGTTCGCCGTTCTCCACAATGAGGCGGAGCGCTCCTGAGAACTGCTGATCTTCGGTACGTTCCCAGTGGAANTTCACNCCGATGGTTACACCGCAGAGTGTGAAACGGTTGGCATCATCCTTGGGNATAAACGCCAGTTCATCGTAATACTGACCGTTCCAGAGAATNAAGCCGTTCTCAACAGTTGCGGTCTGTTCGCCGGTAACGGTTGAGCCTGCCACGGAGTATTCGCCGCCCAGACGGAAACCGAGTTTCTCGGTTGCCATGATTCCTACGCTTACAACAGGGGTACTCATAGTTTCTCTATAATTTCATTNACCTGCTCGTCAGTNAGGCATAGTTCGTCATACACCTGACGGATGAGGTCGGCATCAAGTTTNTTGAAATCTTTTTCAAGTGGAGTGATGAACACACCGCCCATATCGACTGATGCGGGGCTCAGAAGCATGCAGTTCTCACCTTCAGTGCCGTAGAACGACGGACGGTGGGCACGGCGGGGGATAATCACCAGACGTGCTTCTCCTTCCTCGGTCACGAAGCAGAGCAGATTCATCATCGGCTCTTTCTCACCTTCGGGAACGGGCATGGCGGCATACAGTTTGTTGAACAGACGCTGTGCGGCATCGGCCTCGGTGGTGTCGATAACAAACATGTTCAGGGGGAGACCCTGCACCACTGAGAGGACTGCCTCACCGTCACCATCAACCAACAGAGGCTGGAGGTCAGCGTTTTCAAGTGCCTGACCGATGGTCAGGAAGTCGCTGTTACCGGCCTGGAAGTGCATGTGGTCAGGAGCCGACGCACCNCATTTNGGACCGTTATAGAAAACGGTGTAGCCCTGCATGTCGGCTGCCAGTGACACCATGTCGGCGATACGTCCGTCGATCAACTGGTCAACGTGTCCGTTGTCAGGAATAGTGAAGTGACGGGGGAAGATGGGGAAGGGATTGATAAGAACGGTGTAGCGTCCGCCCCATTCCAGTCCGCGCTGAACGGCAGGACGGTTGGCGGCACAGAGGAAGCATTTGCGTTCCTTGAGCGACTTNGCGTCGACTTTCGCTGATGAACTGACGATACGTGCGGGGTTGAACTGCACCTTTACNGGCATTCCGTCAACGTCGAGTTCTTTCACNTTCACACCTGAAAGAGCAGCGAAATTATTGCGGGCCTGTTCCCACTCGGCCAGTTGGTCGAGCAGGAATTGGTCCACTGTTTCTTTGTTAATTTTTTCAGCCATGCTGCAAATTATTTCTTTTTGTTCATAGCAACGCGGGCCTGCAGTTCCCATGTGCGGATGCGGTCCTTGTAGAGGTTGTTTGCGTTGGTCTTGTTGATGTCAAGAGCGTGGTCAGAGTTATCTTCCCAACGACGGCAGAGGTAAACGACATCGTAAACACGACCGATCTGGTTGTTGCGTGAGAAGGCCAGACCAAGTGCGTAGTCCTCACCGTAACTGGTGTTGGGGACATTGATTTCGCGGAGCATGGGGGTGTAGAATGCACGGGGAGCACCCAGACCGTTGATGCGGAGCGCGTTGTTACGTCCGTTTTCGGGAGTCCATTCCTTGTGGTCGATAACACCGGGGGGGATGGTGTTCATGTCGATGTCNGTCAGNCAGTATGTGCCGACAACCATACCGCAGTTCTGTTCGTAGAATGCGTTGACCATTTTGGTAAGGGTGTTTTCATCTTTGTAAACGTCGTCGCTNTCAAGTTGAACGGCGAATTTACCACATTTGGGGTGGTTTACACCTGCATTCCAGCAACCGCCGATACCNAAATCATCGCGGGTGGGAACAATGTGGATNACGCGGGGATCAGAGGTGAATTCCTCGATAGCCTCAGAGGTNCCGTCGGNTGAACCGTTGTCAACGATGATGAGGTTGAAGGGGAAGTCGGTTTTCTGAGAGAGTACGCTGCGGATGGCGTCNCGGATGGTGCGGACACGGTTGCGTACGGGNATGATTACAGATGCTTCATATTCGAAGTCACCTTTATTGAACTCGATGGTGTCGAATTTGGGTTCGAGGTAACCGCCGATTTTCTTCAGGTGGTCTGTTACAGCCTCTTCCATTTCAATCTGNACGCCGCGGTTTTTGGGNTCAACGTAAGCGAAGTGTGCTTCGCCGTCTTCCTTGGTTGTAACGGTGATGTCAGTGTAGAGATATTCGTTGATGTGAACGATGGGAGCGATCTGTGACACTTTCAGGCGGAGGTCATACAGACCTGCGGCAGTGTAGTTTTTATCGATAGCGGCAGCGGCTTTCTTGAACACTTCAGTGTTGAAGAACAGAACGGGACCGAAGTTGAAATCGTCGCGGAGTGAACCGAACTGATAGTCGATAACGGGGAGGTTGCTGCGTTTGCCGTCAACCACTGCGTAACTGTCAGCGTAAAGCATGCCTGCTTCTGAATCCTGAGCCAGACGTACAAAGCGGCGGAGGGCCAGATAACCCATCACGAGTTGACCGTTCTTGGTGTAGAGGAGGATGTAGTCACTGTCAGCGGCAGCCGCGATTTTCTTCACGGTTTCTGAACTTGTCAGTGAATCGATTTTGATTCCTTCTGTACCTTCGGGGAGTTCGGCACCTTCATCCTGCAGCAGGAAGAAAACTTTGGTTACTAAGTCTGATTCTTTAAGACTTGCAGCAGTTGCTTCTGCCTGCTGTTTGCTTGCGTAGGGTACGAAGCAGTTGATAGTTTTTTTCATGATTGGTCAGTATATTATGTTTATATATTTCTTTTATTTTTTATTGAGGAATCCGAGCACCTGTTTCATCAGGATGTCGCGGCTGTCGGCTGTGCGGATGGTTTCAAAGGGGAAACCGATGACCACAGTGCGGTAGTTTTTGTCGGCCATTGCTGTTCCGGCAACGAGATTGTTTTCTTTGTAGCGCATGATGACTTCACCACGTTCGTCAGCGGGGTAGAAGGAGTCGGGTGACTCAACGGCGTAGTCCCACTGATTGAGTTCGTTGCTGAAACGGAACTCTTTGCCGGCAAAGGCGCTGAATGAGGTGGGCACTTCGTAGGCTTCGCCTGTGATTGAAGCCTGACCCACGCGCCAGTGATAGCCTAACACTTCGGTGGCGAATTTCTGGTCGGCCTTGAGGGTCGCTTCATCAGAAAGGTTGTTGTCCCACAGGTCGGTGGCTACGTATGCACCGCTCACAAACACGCTTCCGCCGTTGTTGCAGTGTGAAGTGATTTTCTGCTGAAGTTCGGCGGGGAAGGTTTTGTATTTGGTGCCGTACACGCCGCGTCCAACCTTGATTTCTTTCTGTTTTCCGAGAATAAGGTCGACAATTTCAGCCTCGTCGGCAGTACTGTTCATATAGGCTTCCACGCTTGATGACACGAATCCGTAACCGGCATTGCGCACTGCCTCGCCGTGGGTGTAGACAAAGTCGAAGGTGTTGCCGGCGATAACCTTATCTTCCTGGTCGGCACGGCTGGCACCGAATCCGGCTGCATCGTCATCCATCCAGGGTATGTCGCGGCGATACTCGAACTGTGATCCGATGAAACTGATGTCGCTGATGTAGGGCACACCATGGTCCTTGGCATCGTAGAAACCGGCAATCTTACCTGCGTCAAATGAGTCGGGAGCGGAGATTCTGGTGAATCCGTTCACGATGTTGACACGCTTGCCGGGTTTGTGACAGAGTGCGAGCACTTCCGAGGGGAAACTTACACCACCGTCATTGCCGGCCACCACGCGGAATGAGTAGATGGCATCGTCAGGTGCGGTGAAACTGAACGAGGGGGTGTCAACGGTTGCCACACGGGCAAACGCACCGTTGTTTTTGCGCATCTCAACATTATAATATGTCGGGGTAGCGGTGCTTTCAAGGGTGTCAACGGTTTCTTTCCATGTCAGAGTATATGTTGCGTCGGCTCCACCGGTGATGGCGAAGGAGCGAACGGGCAGAGGCTGAACAACGTAGGGACGACCGTCACGCTCGGCAAGGAAGCGGAGCATACCTTTATATATGGCACGGCTCACGGTGAAGCGGAAAGTGGGGTCCAGACCATATTTCATGTCAGCGAAGTTCTGGTGTGACAGCAGTTCAAGAAGCATACAGGGCACTTCCGGCACACGTGCTTCGTAGTATTTCTGGTCCCACATTCCACGGCGGGTCCAGTCGGGCTCATAACCTTTGCGTACATCCTCAACTATCTGGGTTACAACCAGGTTGGTAAGGTCGCGTGAAGCCAGACGTGATGAACCGTTGCCGGTGGGGAGGTCATCGTTGGTTGAGTAGATGCCGAGGGTACCGATGATTGAGTCATTCATTGTTGTGCCGGCATCGGAGTGGAATGCGAACGACAGGTCAATGGGAACGTTCAGACCCTGGCGTTTGGGTGCCATGCTTGAACCGCCGGTCATGTAGTTCACCCACAGGGCGCGGCTGGTGTAGTCATCGGTATAGTCATTTGTTCCCTGTTTGGGTGTGTATACACTGTCAGGCATACCTGCCCACTGAAGGAAGTAGCGTGCTCCCTCGGTGAAACGGGGATATTCGCTCTTTATCCATGTGGTCTGCTCCTGACCGTTATCATTGGTCAGAGTGACGGGGCGTACGATGTTGCCCATACCGCCACCCACTTTAACTGCGTCGGCAGTGGTGACAGTACCTTTCTTTCCGTTTGCGGTGAGGGTGACTACAGGATTTTCACCCTTCGCCAACTGATAGTGTCCTAAGTAGATCCATGTGCCGCCACCCATTTTCTGGTTCACCTTCACCTGATGGTCGCCGTCAGCGGCATGAACGGTGTAAAGAGCCTCGGTGGTGCTTTTGGGAGTAGTCTGATAACTTACATACACGGCGTAAGTACCGTCATTTTCAACCGGAGCGCTCCATGTTGCTGTGGCTCCGCTTTCGCTGCGTGCCTGACGTGCTGTTCCTTGATTGAAGGGGTTACTTTTNGCAGGGTCGTCGCCATACACATTATATAAATAGGCGAAGCCCGGCACTTCGGTAGCCGACCATGATCCGCTTTCGCCATATTTGCCAACTGCATTACCACCGTCGTTGTCAACGATATATTCCACAGTCTGAACGTCACGTTCACGAGGACTCATGACGTAGGCGCCGGCGTTCTCCAGCATAGGCATCAGGAACGGCATCACATAGCCCTGAGTGTAAAGGTCCTCAACAGTCTGGAATATGCGTGCGCGCTGCCACTCCCAGCGGTTCAGTTTCTTCTCGAAGTAATATCCGTGGCTCTGCCACATTGCTATATTGCTGCCGTCCAGACCCTTTGTGGGGGTTTTGCTGAACTTGTCGGAATAGGTGATGAAACGGTTTTTCTCTTTCGGACCGGCATTTTTACGTGAGGCGAAAGGAAGCAATTGTTCAGCATCGCGACCATCCACCTTCAGCACCAGTTTATATCCGGCATACTCGCCCTGAAGAGCGTTTTGCATCTCAGATTTCACACGTGCGAGCGATTCGGCAGTGAAAGGNATATTGCCGGTGTGAGCCGTGCAGTTCACCTCCACAATTTTCTTCTTGGCGTTTACTTCTACGCCNGACACTGCCACCTTGCCCATCTCGCTATGTGCAGGGATTTCGGAGCGGAGCGCTCCATTGAGTTTTTGCATGGTTGGTTCGCTCACATTACCCATGGCTNCTACTGCAGTCATCAGCATTGCGGCTACTACCGTCGGGATTCGTTTCATCTTAAATGAACTCACTGTTTTGATTGGTTATTTTTCTCCGGTTAGATGTTATTATATACGACTTGGCAACGGTCGGCAACCCATGTTACCGCCCACTGCTTCTGTCTTGCTTCGCAAAGGTATAAAAAAGGTGCAAATCTACACCATGATTTTATATTTTTTAATATATAACAACATATTTTTCAATATTTTCTATGTTGTTAAACATAAAATAACCCATTTTGCATAACTCATGAATAAAAATCAATCCTCTGAAGAGATGCTATCAGAATCAGATGGCACGTTCAACCTGTTAATTTTTCTAAAATAACTTTTTCTTTCGCCAATGGTTTGTATCTTTGTAACAAACTAATTACGTGATACATGAAGAAACAGAAAACCCTCGGAATAATTAAAAACGACCCCTGGCTCCAGCCGTTTGCCGATGCCATCACGGGACGCCATCAGGATGCGGTAATCAAAGAATCTGACCTCACCCGCGAGGCCGGTTCACTGAATGATTTTGCCAACGCCCACAAATATTTCGGACTTCACCGTCAGCCCGACGGATCATGGATTTTCCGCGAATGGGCTCCGAACGCTTCTTCTATCACCCTGATTGGCGACTTCTCAAATTGGCAGGCTCTCGAGGCNTATGCGCTGCATCGACTCCCCGACTCTGACGGGGTATGGGAAATAACGCTCCCGGCCAAGGCNCTCCACCACGGCGAGTTTTTCAANATGNTGGTTACATGGCCCGGCGGTCAGGGCGAACGCATACCCGCCTACGCCACACGTGTGGTTCAGGACCCGGTGAGTCANCTCTTCTCGGCTCAGGTATGGGCGCCGGAGGAACAGTTCGCGTGGTCCGACGCCGGATTCATCCCCGACGTGAAGCCGCTCCTTATCTACGAGTGCCACATCGGTATGGCGCAGCAGAAGGAGGATGTGGGCACCTACGATGAGTTCCGCCTCAACGTGCTTCCGCGCATTGCCGCCGACGGTTACAACGCCATACAGATTATGGCTATTCAGGAGCACCCCTACTACGGTTCGTTCGGCTATCATGTGTCAAGTTTCTTTGCCGCATCAAGCCGTTTCGGCACACCCGAACAGTTGAAGGCTCTGATCAACGAAGCACACTCGCTCGGGATTGCCGTGATTATGGATATCGTTCATTCCCATGCTGTTAAGAACGAAAACGAGGGATTGGGTCGACTCGACGGCTCCTACAACCTGTACTTCTACGGCGACAGCCGGCGCGAACATCCGGCATGGGACTCGCTCTGTTTCGATTACGGCAAAAACGAGGTGCTGCATTTCCTNCTCTCNAACTGCAAATACTGGCTTGAGNAGTTCCACTTCGACGGATTCCGCTTCGACGGCGTAACCTCGATGCTCTATTATAATCATGGTCTGGGACAGGCATTCTCCACCTACGAGGATTACTACAACGGTGCTCAGGACACCAACGCCATAACCTACCTCACGCTGGCCAACAAACTGATTCACGAAATCAACCCCCANGCNATCACCATCGCCGAGGAGATGAGNGGCATGCCGGGGCTCGCNCTACCCTTCAAGGAGGGTGGCATAGGGTTTGACTACCGTATGGCCATGGGCATCCCTGACTACTGGATCAAAACCCTCAAGGAAAAGAAAGATGAGGACTGGCACCCNACATCCATTTTCTGGGAACTCACCAACCGCCGCGACGACGANAAAACAATCAGTTATGTGGAAAGCCACGACCAGGCGCTGGTGGGGGACAAAACAGTCATTTTCCGCCTGATNGACGACAAGATGTACTGGCACATGATGGTGGGCGACAACGACATGACTGTTGCACGTGGCATAGCCCTGCACAAACTGATCCGACTGGTGACAATATCAACCATCAACGGTGGCTACCTCAACTTCATGGGCAACGAGTTCGGCCATCCGGAATGGATCGACTTTCCCCGCGAAGGAAACGGATGGAGTTACAAGTATGCACGCCGTCAATGGGACCTNGTCGACCGCGAGGATCTGCAATATAAATATCTGAATAACTTTGACAACGCCATGGTGGAACTGATCGGTGGAGTCAACAACTTCCAGAGTCTTGCCATAGAGAAACTCTGGGAAAAGGACGATGACCAGGTACTCGCCTTCCGCCGCGGCTCACTGGTGTTTGTCTTTAACTTCAACCCCTTCAAGTCGTTCACCGACTACGGCATCCTGGCTCCCGCAGGTAAATATCGCCCCGTGCTGTCATCCGACGACCCCGAGTTCGGCGGCTTCGGCAACATTGACATGAACGTGGAACATCTGACCATCACCGACCCGCTGTATAAACCAACCGGTAAGGAATGGCTGAAACTTTATCTCCCTGCCCGCTCCGCTCAGGTGCTCCGACTGGTACGCCAGTCTCCTAAAAGCAAAAAGAAGTGAACATGAACATATCTGCCGTGGCATTCGATGCCAAACGTGCCTTTAACAATTTCACAGGACTGGGNAACTACAGCCGTCTGGTGCTGGAACTGCTCTACAGGCAGCAGCCGCAGTGGCGCTACCTGCTCTATACCCCTAAAGTGCCCCGCAAACCTCCGGTAATCCCGCTGCTGGAAAACCCCTCCAACCGCCTGATAACCCCTCCGGGACCTCTGCCACGCCTTACGGGCTCAATATGGCGCACATGGGGGATGACAAAGCAACTCCGAGCCGACGGGGCATCTATCTTCCACGGGCTCAGCAACGAACTTCCGCTGAATATTGAAAAAAGCGGAATACCCTCCGTTGTGACCATTCACGACATNATTTTCCGGCGNTTCCCGCAATACTACAAGCCGATTGACCGGAAGATATATGACTACAAATTCCGCCGNGCCGCTGAATTGGCCACACGCGTCATAGCCATCAGCGACCGCACCCGACGCGACATAATGGAGTTCTACAACATCCCCTCCGAAAAAATAGATGTGGTCTATCAGGGTTGTGACGCCCAGTTTCAACGCCCCATATCTCCGGAACAGATCCGTGAGGTGAAGCAGAAATATGGTCTCTCCCACCCCTACATAATTGGCGTAGGCACCATTGAACCGCGTAAGAACCAATTACTCACGGTAAAGGCTCTGAAAGGATTGCCTAACGATGTTCACGCCGTTCTGGTAGGGCGCAACGCACGTGGCTATGGCGATGANATTCTTCGNTACGCCGCCGANAACGGTCTGTCCGACAGAGTTCACCATCTGAGCGGNATTCCGTTCACCGACTTCCCGGCACTTTATGCCGGAGCGGTACTCTCCTCCTACCCCTCCCGNTTCGAAGGGTTCGGAATACCGGTTATNGAGTCGCTCAGCACAGGCACACCCGTGATTGTCGCAACCGGATCATGTCTGGAGGAAGCGGCCGGTGCCNATGNTCCCGCCGTCGACCCCGACGACCTTGACGCCTTCATCCATCANGCACAGCAGATAATTGAATCTGACACCCTGCGCAAATCTCTNGTTGANGCCGGACAAAAGCACATAGCCCGCTTCACCCACAGCAACTGCGCNGAAGGGATAATACAAACTTATAAAAAAGCAATAGAGCAATATGCCGGATAAAAAAATACTTATTGTAGGTGCCGGTGGCTTCATCGGCGGTTTCATAGCCCGTAAAGCACTGGAATCAGGCTACGACACATGGGTGGCCGTCCGTGAGTCAACCTCCCGACGCTACCTTTCTGACCCGCGGTTGAAATTCGTGGTGCTGGACTATGATGACACCGCACAGATGCGGCAGACCCTNACCGGGGCGCTTCCCGAAGGGGAGAAATGGGACTACATCATCTACAACCTCGGGGCAACAAAATGCTCCAACTTCCTCGATTTCAAACGCATCAACTTCATTTACCTGCGCAACTTCGTNGAACTGCTGAAAGAAACCTCGCTGGTGCCNGAAAAGTTCCTCTACATGAGCAGTCTGAGCGCCGTAGGTCCCTACGATGAGGAGAACTATACCCCCGCNACATCCACCACTCCGGCTGATCCCAACACCGCTTACGGACTGTCAAAAGTGCAGTCCGAATCCTATCTGGAAACCATCAGCGGCATTCCCTACGTCATCTTCCGCCCGACAGGGGTCTACGGTCCCCACGAAAAGGACTACCTGATGATGATTCAATCAATCGACCGCCACTTNGACTTCGGNGTAGGATTCCGCAAGCAACTCCTCACCTTCATCTACGTAGAGGATTTGGTCGACGCCATGTTCCTGGCTCTGGAGGCACCCGACGCCATACGCAAAAAATATATCATCTCNGAGGATCGCGCCTACACCCAGAAAGAGTTCCGCAAAATCGTAGCCGAAGAGTTAGGCAANTCGTTCGTGATACCNGTCAAACTCCCCTTATGGGCCCTNTATGCAGCCTCGTTCGTNGCAGAGAAGTATGGCAANATTATGGTCAAGCCCACCACCCTCAACCGCGACAAATACAAAATCATGAAGCAACGCAACTGGACAGCCGACATCTCCGATGCCCGTCGCGACTTCAACTTCTCACCCCGTTTCGACCTCCGCACAGGCATACGTGAAACCGTCAAAGAATATCTGAAAACGAAAAATGAAAAATAAGTATTTCAACATCCTCGCCATCCTCGCCGCTTTGCCNNCGCTGTCAACACCGCTGATGATGTCGATGGCCACCGAAGGATATGAATTCAAAAAATACTTCATTTTCTTCTATCCNATCTATGTTATCGTCGCCGCCTTCCTCGCATGTCAATGCTACCGNATGGAGCGNCGCACCGTAGCCTGGATACTCCTCATCCTGATGATTCTAACCGACATCACCATGTGGCAACTGGTGAAAATGTAACTCATTTCTGACAGCAGGACAGGAGATTTTAATGTATTTTTTTGACAGTAGAACAGGAGAAACAGGAGGCTTTAGTGAATTTTTGGACAGAAGAACAGGGGACATGCTAAGACCAACCCATGGGCGTCCGGCCGGACGCCGATTTTGAGTACCCGGGTACGCCGGAGCGAAGCGGAGGCGTGCCCGGATAACGTGCCCACAAAAAGGCGTGCCGATTAGGTACGCCGAGTGAAGTAACCCGCGATAAATATATAAGCGATAAATATATGATTTGATTTTGAAGGAAATTAAACACACGGATTTTTAACGTCGCTTCGCTTGCGGTCACGGATTGGGACGGATTTTCACAGATTTTTATTCCGCATACACACGGATTCATAGCGATGCTACGCTCGCAACCACGAATTGAAGTGGATTTTCACGGAATTTATCACGGCAAAATCCGTGTAAATCTTTCCCATCCGTGCATACGAGCGCAGCAAGTTACCCGTGTGTCTGATTACAAAAAAGATCCGTGAAAATCCGTAAAAATTCGTGAGAACAAAGCGAAGCGAGTTAAAAAAATCCGTGT
>JAAVGE010000022.1 GCA_014800385.1 Bacteroidales bacterium | reverse complement strand
TTTCGACCTCCGCTAAGATCAGAAGCATCTCTCAAAAGTCTGTAAAAGAGCCGTTTAGCAGGCATTTACGACATTTTGACCAAGATTAGGATGCTCCCTGGAGCATCCGCCGAATATACGTCACTGTCTATGAACGTACAACACATAAAAAAACAGGCTGCATTTTTGACACACCCTCTTGTTTGAATGTTCGATAATTAATCTAAGAGTTTGTTTCCGGGAAGATTTCCTCATATCCGCGCTTGAAGTAGTCGCGCATCATCTCTTGCGGGCGAAGCAGTCTGTCATCAAAAAATACAAGGTCAAGGTCGATGGGCACAATTCCGAAAAGTTTCATCTGAGGGGTACGCCCGTTATCGGCTTCATATTTCTTCAGCATCGATTCAACCTCATCCTGAGAAAGAGCGGTGAGAGCACAGTACACGGCGTTAGCGTAGGTGTAGTTGATTTTCTTGGCACAATTCCCTTCCGGCTTGGAATGGTATATCTTGGATTTCTTTGCTGAAATGGTAAATTCTCCCAGCCAGATGAGCGCTTTATTTACCTGCTCCCACCTGTCAGAGGTGTTGCTTCCTATGCTTATAATTAACGAATGCATCACGATAACCCTTTCATAGTTAGTGCAATACGTTTGCGGTTGAGGTCAACTTCAATCACCTTCACCCGAACATGCTGATGGATGTGGACCATATCGCGGGGCGAGGTCACGCGCTTATCCGACATCTGTGAAATATGTACGAGCCCGCTCTGTTTGATCCCTATGTCGACAAATGCTCCGAAGTCGGTGATATTGTTGACTATACCGTTGAGAATCATCCCCTCATGTATATCATCGATGGTTTTCACATTGGGGTCGAATTCCAGTACTTCAGCCTGTTTGCGGGGGTCATGACCCGGTTTTTCCAGTTCGTTTATTATATCCGTCAATGTCGGCAGTCCAACAGTGTCGGATGTGTAGCGGCTAAGGTCAATGCATGCAATCAACTCCTTGTTGGATATCAGGTCACGTATTTCCACACCTAAGTCGGCTGCCATCCGGTTGACAATATGGTAACTCTCGGGATGTACGGAGGTGTTGTCAAGCGGGTTTTCCCCTTCGGGAATACGCAGGAATCCCGCTGCCTGCTCGTAGGCTTTATCACCTAAGCGTGGCACTTTCTTCAGGTCACTGCGTCGTGTGAAGTCGCCGTTTTCATGACGGAAGCGGATGATATTTTCTGCCAGTGCCGGACCTATCCCCGACACGTATGCGAGTAACTGGCGTGAAGCGGTGTTGACATTCACTCCCACTCGGTTCACACAGTTGGTGACGGTGTTGTCAAGCGAGAGTTTGAGCAGAGTCTGGTCAACGTCGTGCTGATACTGACCGACTCCGATTGATTTGGGATCAATCTTGACCAGTTCCGACAGCGGGTCTATCAGTCGACGTCCGATGCTGACAGCACCGCGCACCGTCACGTCGTAGTCCGGAAATTCCTCACGTGCAACCTTCGAGGCTGAGTAGATGCTCGCCCCGTTCTCACTGACCACATATACCTCTACTTTTCTGGGGAAACGTATTGACTGAAGAAACTCCTCCGTTTCGCGAGATGCGGTGCCGTTGCCAAGTGCTATGGCATCAATCTTGTACACTTCCACAATGTTGGAGACGCGGCGAGCAGCCCCCTTGCGGTCGTTGGTGGGCGGGGTGGGGAAGATTATGTCGTTATGAAGCAGAAATCCCTGTGTGTCCAGACACACTATTTTGCATCCTGTACGGTAGCCCGGGTCAATGGCCATCACTCTTTTGCCACGCAGGGGTGGAGCCATGAGCAGTTGCTCCACATTGTCGGCAAAAGCGTTTATAGCCACGGTATCGGCCTGCAGACGTGCTTCCGCCGCGGCCTCATTCTCCATGGCAGGGCGGAGCAGACGTTTATATGAGTCTTTGACAGCCTCCGTTATGACGGTTCTGGAGTCGGACTTTCCGTTGTCACGCAGTATGTTGCCGCAGATGCTCTCCACGGCCTTCTCATCATTTATTTTTATAGAAACCTTAAGCACACCTTCCGATTCACCGCGCCGCATCGCCAGATAGCGGTGTGATGAACAGCGTTTCAGCGGCTCGCTCCAGTTGAAGTATGAGCGGTATTTTTCACCTTCCTCCTCTTTCCCTTTTACAACGGTTGATTCAATGACAGCCTCGCGACGGTATCTGTTTCGGAGCAGGTTACGGTTGCGCACATTCTCGCTGACCCATTCGGCAATAATATCCATCGCTCCCTTCAGTGCATCGTCTGATGAGGGTACAGTGTCATTGACGAATTTTGCGGAGGTTTTGCGTATGTCAGGTGAGTTCTGGGCCATAATGATTTTGGCAAGAGGCTCCAACCCCTGCTGGCGTGCTATTTCTGCTCGTGTCCTGCGCTTGGGTTTATAAGGGAGATAAAGATCCTCGAGGTCGTTTGACTCAGTAATCTCCTCAATTCTTGTCAATAGTTCGGGGGTCATCGCCTGTTGGGCGGTGATGGTTTCAATTACCGTCTGTTTGCGGCGGTCCAGTTCGCGTAGCGAGTCATAGAGTTGCGAGATGGAGAAAATCTGCACCTCGTCCAGTCCACCTGTCACCTCCTTACGGTAGCGGCTGATGAACGGGATTGTTGCACCCTGGTCAAGCAGGGATATGGTTGCGGCGATGCCACGATGTGACAGCCCGGTTTTGTTACAGATGGTAAGTGAATAATCCATGGCTACTGCCTGAGAGCAGTTATTTTTTCAAGGTTATAAGAGTTATTTCGGGTGTGGCGCCGATGCGTGCGGGGAAACCTACGGTGCCTACTCCGATGTTGACATACAGACGGTTGTCGGTCACACCGCCGTCGTCATACAGTCCCCCCCAGTATTTGTAGCGGAAGCGTGCGGGGGAGTATTTGCCGATGGTGAACTGCATGGCGTGGGTATGGCCTGACAAGGTGAGAGCAATGTTGACACCCGGGTTCTCACGAATGTCGGTCTGCCAGTGGGCGGGATTGTGCGAGAGGAGTATCTTTACGGTGCTATCGTTCAGGGTGGGATATGCCTTGTTAAGGTCACCGTAACTGCGGAAGGGGGGATCACCGATATTTTCCACACCGATTACGGCAATGGAGTCATTGCCACGTTTGATAAACTCGGTTTCGTTCATCAGAAGGTTCCATCCCATCCTTTTCTGACACTGCACCATCAGGTCGAGATTGGCCTGTTTGGCAGCCTCGGTTTTCCATGAAGCATAGTCACCGTAGTCATGATTACCCAACACGGACAGCACACCGTCGGGGGCATGAAGTTGGCTGAGGGTTTTCATGAAAGGAATCAGTTCCGATGTCTTGCGGTTGACGATGTCGCCCGTGAAAACAATCAGGTCGGGATTCAGACTGTTGACTTCCCTGACTATTTTTTCCACGTAGGTAGTGTCAGTGTCGTAGGTTCCGACATGCATGTCGGAAATCTGGGCGATTTTGTAGCCGTCGAAACTCGCCGGCAGGTCAGGAATAGTAATTTCCATTGGTTTCACCTCGATGGTGAAACGGTTAAATAGGGCTCCCCACCACATAATTAAAAAAATTATCAGCGCACCACATACACCGGCCCGGGTAAGCCATTTCCAGCGTGAACGCTTGAAAATCTGGGGTATGCGCGCTATCAGGTCAATTATTACAAAAAATAGTTTGGGTATGTAAACCGATGAATATGCGTATAGAATCCACATTATGACCAGCAACTGGTGGTCCGTACCGGAGCGGCGCGGCATCATCAGTCCTACTGCCATGGCAATGAACAACAGGGCGGCAAAACCCAGATGGATGATGTTCCATCGGCGGCTGTCGCGCAATCTGCGGCGTATCGCCATGAAAATATAGCCGTCAACAAGGAGGTCGACAACCAGAAATATCAGGAGTATGGAAAGAGGAATACGCATCAGTTTTTTATACCTGAGTATTTAACGCTGTTAGTTTGTTCTTGAGCGGGTTGGCATACATGCCGTAGACGGCCTCTAACATAAATTCATGTTCCTCGGGAGTGATGTCCGGAACATCAACCTTGCTCAATTGTGAGTTGATGTAGTCAGTCACCTCTTTCACCTGCTCGGCGGTGTAGTGCTGAGCGAAACGGTCAGTTTTGTTAATGTGGTCGTAGGCTATATAATTAATGGGGTAAATCATGTAGCCTGAGTGTATTTCGTGGTCAATCAGTCGGGCAGCCTCCGCGGCAACGGTGTTTCGGTCGGCTTCCGCGGGAAGGGAGGCGATTTTTGCGGTTATGCAACTGCCCAGGGTGTAATGTATACGTCCTTTGAAGCCCATCAGACCGGTTTCCATGCTCAGCAGGTCGTCGCGCTGAGATTTCTTGAAGTTCGGATCGCGGCGGCGGAGCAGGAATTCGCGTGCCTTGAGGTAGTCGTTGGGATCATATTCGTAGGATATGGCGCATGGCAACAGGTTGACTGCCTCGATGTTGGCGCGTGCCGACTGGTCGCCTGCCAGACTGAGCATCTTTATCAGACTCTCCTGTGTCCTGTCGTTGGAGTCTTTGGCGCGTCCCTCACGCTGGGCAATCCATATCGTCTCTTTCTTGGTGGTGATGCAGTAATGTATGTAAGCCGACAACTGTTTGGCTGCCACCAGCGATTCCTTCACGCCGAGGTTGCGCTTGACGATAAAACTTTTGTTGATACGCACCAGGTCATTGATCCAATCATAAATCAGCAGGTTGTCACCGATGGCAATTTCGGTAGTTGGCAACCCGTTGACCAGCAGGTTCATGTTGAGGAATGATGCATCCAGAACAATGTCGCGGTGGTTGGTGATGATGGTGTAGTTGAGGTGGTTGTCGTAGTTCTGCAATCCGCTTATGCTGACCCCAGTTGTGGTTTTGTCGGCCAGTTTGCGCAGAAACGGATACATTACCATTCGCTGGAACTCCTCGCCGTTCTTCACCTGCTCCAATTGTTTGCAGAAGTTGGCAAAGTCAACTCCGGGCATGACATATTTCACTGCATGCTCGAAGCCCGGTTCCTTTGTGAGATCATGAAGTTTGGACTTGAACTCACTATCTTCATAAGGGGCAATATCTTTAAATTCTTCTGGTGTCATTTTGAAAAATGTGCTGATACGTGAATATTCCCTTCGTCAGGGTTTCGGACTACAAAGTTAATAAAATTACAATAAAGATGAACTGAAAGTTTGGTGTTTAAGTTTGTATTGTAAAAATTTATATTTTTTAACTTATTCAACGCTGTTTGCATTTTAATTCTGATTATTAACGGCTGGGTGTGCTATTTGTTCAGGCATATTTCGTTAAACTTTGTTTATGAAATGGATGCTGACAAACTGTTTTATTATTGGATTTTAATAGTCTTATAAATGTTTTGCCGGTCTGTTATATTGTTGAAATGTAATAGATTAGTAGTTTTGCGATGCATTGATAGGGTGGAACGGTTCCGGGCTGTTTTGTTAACATTTTTTGCACCCCGGGTTCTTAAATAATCTGACATGCTTTGTGTGATTAGAAAGATAATTATAATTTTGTGGTGCAAAATGCTGAAATTATTATGCTTGGTTTGCTGCCGTATTAGTAAAAATTAGTATCTTTGCATCTTGAAATAAAGAAAACAGATTGATTACGATATTCTTATGATTAAGAAATTTGCTATAATGTGTTGCGCGGCGATAACTCTGCTTATGGCTGCCTGCAATGAAAAGTCGGATGAGGAAGTATCAACGTATGTCTACTCAAGTGTAGCGGTACGCTCTTTCACCCTCTCTGCCAATGATAAGGTGCTGAATAATCTTGATTCGGTGTACTTCTCTGTCGACTTGATGAACGCGAAGATCTACAATGCGGATTCTCTGCCCATCAACACTAAGATTGACAAGTTGGTGGTGAACATCACCACTGTTGGCTCTTCAGTGGCTGAACTTACTTTCCGCAACAAAAACGATAAGGATACCACGGTGAACTATCTGGAAAACTCCACCGACAGCATCAACTTTGCTAACGGTCCGGTGAAATTCCATATCGTTTCAATTGACGGATCAGTGAGCCGCGACTATGAAATCAAGGTGAATGTCCACAAAACTAAGCCTGACTCACTCTACTGGAACCGTCACAGCCGTACTAATCTCCCCTCATCTTTCCAGATTCCCGCAGCACAGAAAACTGTAAAATTCGGTGATAAACTGCTGACTCTTACCTACAACGGTGCATCGGCATACTCTCTGGCTTATCAGTCTAACCCGGCTGCCGGAGCGGATAAAATAGCCAACATCAGTTTCGGTTTCACTCCTGATGTAAACTCTTTCTCATCAACCGATGTCAAACTCTACATCCTTGACGGAAGCGGAAACTTATACAGCAGTGCTGACGGTGAGGCCTGGCAGAAGGTTGATTCCGGCTGGTTCTCTCTTATCGGTGGTCAGGGTTCGGAATTGCTCGGTGTGAAACGCACAGGCAATGATTATATGACCTGCTCATATCCTTCATTGATTCAGTCACCCGTGGCTCCTTCATTCCCCGTTAAAGGAATGAGCCAACTCTACACCTACACCACTGAATGGTCAAAGAATCCGGTGAGTGTCATGTTGGGTGGATCGGATAAAGATGGCAAACTCAACGGCATCACATGGAGTTACAGCGGTGGTCAGTGGGCTCAGGTTTCTAAAAAACCGATAGCCGAGGCTGAAGGTTACTCTCTGTTCCCTTACGAATATGTCTACACTGACACCACTACATGGAAACCGGTCAGCAAGCCTGTAATTATTGCTGTAGGAGGACTGAAATCAGATCGTACATTCAATCGTGACACTTACATGTCATACGACCTCGGATATAACTGGTTCAAGGCATCGAATCTGATGCAACTCCCCTCGTATATTCCCGGCATGCGTGATGCTCAATGTTTTGTTGTGAATAATACCGAGACTTCACGTGCGGTCAATCAGGCATGGCAGGAATATCCTTCGGTTGCTCTCCCCTCATGGCTCTTTATCGCTGATGGTCCTGCGGCACGTGCCGTGACCCCTATAACACAGTGGGAAGTTCCTTATATATATATGTATGGTGGTTACAGCGAGCAATCGGTGCTCTATAACACTGTTTGGCGCGGGGTGATAAACCGTCTGACCTTCAAACCTATTCAATAAGAACCATTTTTAGCGCATCACAACCTTGAAAAAATCTCTGCTCATAATTGTAATGATGTTTGCCGCCGTGACATCCATGCTTGGTCAGGAAGCCAAGTATAAGTTTGACATGGGTGGTCAACTCGGCATGAGTGGTTATCTGGGCGATGCAAACACAAGTAACATATTCAAACATCCCGGGTTCTCTGTCGGATTGAGTTTCAGATATATTCCCAACGTACGTATGGCTGTCCGCGGTGTGTTCAACACCCTGTCACTCAGCGGAAATACTGCGGATATGGAAAATGTGCTCCCCGACGGAATGGTCTACGACTTCAAGTCGCAGGTCTATGATCTGGGAGTACGCTACGAATTCAATTTCTTCCCGTATGGAGTAGGGGAGACCTACAAACGGCTGCGCCGCTGGACACCTTACCTTACCGCCGGCGTAGGTGTCGCTCTGGCAACATGCGACGGCAACTCGGCAGTAGCACCCAACATCCCTCTCGGGTTCGGCGTAAAATACAAGCCGCGCGAACGATGGAACGTGGGGCTGGAGTTTACAATGACAAAAAATTTCAGTGATAAAATTGACGGGAAGCAACTCAATGACCTCTACGGCATAAAAAGTTCTTTCTTGAAAAATACAGACTGGTACAGCAACATCTCAGTGAGCGTGACCTACGAATTCGGTGAACGTTGCTCAACCTGTCACTATGTAGATTAAAGCGATGGAAACGATTATCAGCGGATTGAAATCAGGAAATATCCCGTGCCATGTGGCAATCATCATGGATGGCAACGGACGATGGGCGCAACGTCAGGGACTGGAGCGCTCCGCCGGTCATGTGCGCGGTGTTGACACAGTCCGTCAGATAACCGAGATAGCCTCACAACTTGGCGTAGGCTACCTCACTCTTTATGCTTTCTCTACTGAAAACTGGAACCGTCCTCAGAAAGAGGTGGATATACTGATGGATCTCATTGTCACCGCTATTGAGCGTGAAACCCCTGACCTTATTAAAAATAATGTGCGTCTGGCGCTCATCGGCGACACCTCACGAATGCCCGGTTTTGCGGTCGAACGTCTGAATCGCTGCATTCAGGATACCTCCGGCTCAACAGGGCTGACCCTCTGTCTGGCCATAAGTTATTCCTCACGCTGGGAACTGACCGAAGCGGTAAGACAGATTGCATCGGAGGTCAGGGAGGGTACTCTTAACCCCGATCAGATCCATGCTGAAACCATCATTGCACATCTTGCAACACGCAATATGCCCGACCCCGACCTGCTCATCCGCACCGGGGGTGATATGCGCGTGAGCAACTTCCTGCTTTGGCAAATAGCATATTCCGAAATATATGTAACTGACACATTCTGGCCTGATTTCTCACAACTTGACTTCTGCAACGCCGTGGCCCACTTCCAGAAACGGGAACGACGCTTCGGTCTGACAGGCGAACAGGTAAGAAAATCATAATAGACTCTTCGTATGAAAATCCAATCACTTATGCGCTATAAGTTTACAATACTCTTCACTCTCATTGCCGGACTTCTTTTCGGAGCGTCCGCTCAGACTGATACTATCTTTAATCCGCCGGTTATTTTCTCCGGAGTTCCCCGCACGTATGAAATTGCGGGAATTGAAGTTACCGGTGCTCCCAACTATGAGGATCACATCATTCTTCAGTATTCAGGTTTGAAGGAAGGGCAGTCGATAGATATCCCCGGACAGGAAGTAAACAACGCCGTACGCCGACTGATGCGTCAGGGTTTGTTCTCTCAGGCTCAGGTAAAGGTCGTGAAAACTCTCGGCAACCGTGCGTGGCTCCAGATTAACCTGCGTACCCAGCCCCGTATCTCTGAAATCAACTACATAGGTATGAAGAAAGGGGAACGTGAGGATATTCAGGAGCGTTTGCAGTTGATGAAGGGTAACCAGATTACTCAAAACATTGTAAACCGCGCTATCGCGATCGTAAAGAAATACTATTCGGACAAAGGTTTCGGTAATGCCGATGTGAAAATCAACCTCCGCGAAGATCTTTCCAACAACAACGAAATGATTGTCGACATCATTGTTGACAAACATGATAAGGTTAAGGTTCACAAAATCTATATTGACGGTAACGAGGTGTTCACCGACCAGAATGTCAAGAGCGCCATGAAAAAGACCAACGAAAAGGGTAAACTTCGCAACCTCTTCAAACAGAAGAAGTTCGTGGACTCTGACTATCATGATGACCTTAACCGAATCATTGAAAAATATAACGAAAAGGGTTACCGTGACGCCAAAATTCTGTTTGACAGCGTCGCTCCCTACGATGAAAAATCTGTCGATGTCTACATCACTCTCGAAGAGGGTAAGAAATACTATATCTCTGATATTGACTGGGTTGGTAACACTGTGTTTACCACCGAGTTCCTCAATGAGGTACTGAACATCGAACCGGGCGAAGTATACAATCAGAAACGTCTGAGCAAACGTACTACCGACGATGAGGATGCGGTTGCCAACCTCTATATGGACCGCGGTTACCTATTCTATCAACTTGTGCCCATCGAAAAGAATGTGCGTGGCGACTCAATCGACCTGGAGATGCGTATGTTCGAAGGTCCCCAGGCTAAGATCAACCGTGTGGTTATCAACGGTAACGACCGTCTGTATGAGAAAGTTATACGCCGCGAGTTGCGTGTTCGTCCGGGTGAACTGTTCAGCAAACAGGCTCTGATGCGTTCTGCACGCGAAATTGCCCAGACAGGTCACTTCGACCCCGAATCAATGGATATACGTCCCGAACCGAATGAAGAAAACGGTACGGTCGACATTCTCTTCAACCTTACCTCAAAGGCTAACGACCAGATTGAATTCTCAATGGGTTGGGGTCAGACAGGTATTATCGGTAAACTTGCTCTGAAGTTCACCAACTTCTCAATTAAAAACCTCCTTCACCCGAGCACCTACAAGGGTCTCATTCCTCAGGGCGAAGGACAGACATTCACTATCTCTGCTCAGACCAATGCCCGCTACTATCAGGCGTACTCCGTGTCGTTCCTCGACCCCTGGTTCGGTGGCAAACGTCCCAACTCACTCAGCGTGACCGCCTACTACAGCCGTCAGACAGGTGTGAACTCATCTTACTACAACTCAACCTGGTCCAACCCCTATCTTTACAGCGGTTACGGCTACGGCTACGGCGGTTACGGTTACAACTATGATGATTACTACCAGAACTCAATCCAGAACGCCTACGACCCCAACAAGGTACTCCAGATGGCCGGTGTAACCGTAGGTTTCGGTAAACGTCTGAGTTGGCCCGATGACTACTTTACTTTCACCGCTGAACTCTCCTACAACTATTATTATCTGAAAAACTGGGAATACCTTTACTATATGAACAACGGTACCTCAAACGCTCTTGTGCTCGGTCTGACTCTGGCGCGTAACTCCATCGACAACCCGTTGTACACCCGTAGCGGTTCACAGTTCTCACTTAATCTCTCGCTCACTCCTCCGGCATCGCTCTTCGCACCCGGTCGTAACTGGCAGAAACTCTATCAGGAGAACACTACCGAATCAAAGAAACAACTCTATCAGTGGATTGAATACTGGAAACTCCGCTTCAAATCACGTACCTACACACCCCTTACCGATCCCGATGGCAAATGGACACTCGTGTTGATGACCCGTGCTGATGTCGGTTTGTTGGGCAGTTACAACAAATGGCTCAAATCACCCTTTGAAACATTCTATGTCGGTGGCGACGGTATGTCAGGATCTTACACCTATGCAACAGAAACCATCGCTCTCCGCGGTTATGATAACGGACAGTTCACCCCGTGGGGTCGTGAAGGCTATGCCTACACACGCATGGGCATGGAACTCCACTTCCCCTTCATGCTCCAGCCCACAACCACCATCTACGGTCTGACCTTCGTGGAAGCAGGTAATGCATGGACAGCAGTGCGTGACTTCTCACCCTTCAACCTCAAACGTTCAGCCGGTGCCGGTGTGCGTATCTTCCTCCCCATGGTTGGTATGATGGGTATTGACTGGGCGTATGGTTTCGACAAAGTGTTCGGACAACGTGGCGGTTCACACTTCCACTTCATCCTCGGACAGGAATTTTAAACCATTTGGCTCCTCAGTTGTCTTATTTACATAAGAAATTCATAAACCTTAAAACGAACGAAATGAAAAAACTGATAACTGCTTTTTGCATACTCTGCGGATCGATTTTCGGAATGTCGGCCCAGAAGTTCGCTCTTATTGACATGGAGTATATCCTGAAAAGCGTGCCTACCTACGAGATGGCCAACGAACAGTTGAACCAACTTTCGCAACGTTGGCAGAAAGAGGTTGAAAACCTTTCTCGCGAGGCTGAGACGCTCTATAAAAACTATCAGTCGGAACGTGTGTTCCTGACCGATGATCAGAAAAAGAAAAAAGAGGAGGAAATCATGGCCAAGGAGAACGAGGCCAAGGAACTCCGCTACAAATATTTTGGTCCCGAAGGGGAACTTTACAAAAAACGTCAGACTCTGATCAAGCCGATCCAGGATGATATTTACAACGCCGTTAAAAAAGTGGCTGAGGAGAGAGGCTATCAGGCCATCTTTGACCGCGCTACTTCGGCAAACATAATTTTTGCTTCACCACGAATTGATGTATCAAACGAGGTGCTGGCAAAACTCGGTTACGCAAATTAATTAATAAAAAATACAAATAAAAATGATCAAGAAAATTATTATCGCAATCCTTATTGCACTTCCCCTTTCTGTTGCAGCACAGGTGAAGATCGGTGTTATCGACCTTCAGACCCTTGTTACTGAAACTCCCGAATTTGCTGAAGCACAGAAAACTCTTCAGGCTTCACAGGAAAAATATCAGGCTGACCTCAAGAGCCTTCAGGAAGAAGCACAGCGTGCTTTCGACGAATACAACAAACTGAAGGAAGATGCAACCACTCCCGCCGGCATGCTTGAACGCCGCGAACAGAACCTTCAGGAAATGTCTCAGAAAATCCAGCAGACTGCTCAGACCTACGACCAGCGCCTTCAGCAGCAGGAACAGGAACTGATGGCTCCCATCGTTGACAAAGTGCAGAAAGCCGCTCAGGCTGTAGGCCAGGAAAAAGGTCTCACCTGCATCCTTCCCACAGGCGCATTGATTTACATGAGCACCGACGTTGTTGACGTCAATCCCCTTGTAAAAGCAAAACTCGCAAAATAATATTTTCATTATTAGCGATAAACGGAATTTTTAATAAATTCAGAAATTTCTAATGGGTGTGAGGCGTTGATACCCCACACCCTTTTATATATCATCGTTTGTTCACAAAGTCAACTAATAAGATGTATAAGAAAATTATTATTGCGGTGGCAATGCTCTTGCCTATGTTCGCTTCGGCTCAGGAACGTTTTGCTGTTGTTGATCAGCAGGCTGTGCTTGAATCACTGACAGAATATACTCTGGTAAAGACCCGCATTGAGGAAACCTCACGTCAGTACAAGGAAGAATACAACCGTATGACCGCCGACATCGACAAGAAATTCGAGGAAATACAGGTGCTCAACCGCCAGCCCGGACTGGCTGATGCCATCAAGGAACGCCGCGTACAGGAACTGCAGAACATGCAGAAACGCGCACAGCAGTTCCTCCTGACCGCCGACGAGGACCTTCAGCGACAGGAAAAACAGTTGCTTGACCCTATCAAGGAACGTGTCCGCCAGGCCATCCGAAAAGTAGGTGTGGAAGAAGGATTCACATTCATCTTCCCCATTGAACAGCCCCTGTTTTATAACACCCGGGTGGAAGATGTAACCGACGCCGTCAAGGATGCACTGAACTTCCAGGAATAATCAGGTGAATAATCCGTAGATAAACCATAATGGATTAATTCACGAAAAATTTCCGTAATTAAATTTTTTTGCTTAACTTTGTCGCGTGGAAGTTATCCCGGACATCAGACTGTTATGTCGCAGAGAGTCAGATAACTCCACAGTAACGAAAAAGACAATAGATATGAAAGCATTCGTATTTCCCGGTCAGGGTGCTCAGTTTGTTGGTATGGGCAAAGACCTTTACGACAGCAACCCTGTAGCACATGACATGTTTGAAAAGGCTAATGAAATCCTCGGTTTCCGCATAACCGACCTTATGTTTTCCGGAACAGACGAAGATCTTCGTCAGACCCGTGTTACTCAGCCCGCCATTTTCCTTCACTCGGTGATTCTTGCCAAGACACTCGGCGCAGACTTCAATCCCGACATGGTGGCCGGTCACTCTCTGGGTGAATTCTCAGCACTTGTCGCTGCCGGAGCACTCAATTTCGAAGATGGTCTCCGTCTGGTTTCCGCACGTGCTATGGCAATGCAGAAAGCATGCGAGATGAAAGAGTCTACTATGGCTGCCGTTCTCGGTTTGCCCGATGAAACAGTAGAGAATATCTGCAACAGCATCGCCGGCGTGGTTGTTTGTGCTAACTACAACTCTCCCGGACAGATTGTTATTTCAGGCGAAGTTGAAGCAATCAAGGCCGCTTCTGAACGTCTTTCCGAAGCCGGTGCACGCCGTGTGCTCCCTCTGAAGGTCGGTGGTGCATTCCACTCACCCTGCATGGAACCTGCACGCGCCGAACTCGCTGAGGCTATCGCAGCAACTGACTTCCATCGTCCCATCTGCCCCGTTTATCAGAATGTAGACGCACTTCCCCATACCGATCCCGCTGAAATCCGTGCTAACCTGATTGCACAACTTACCGCTCCCGTTCGTTGGACACAGACAGTGCGCAACATGGTTGCCGACGGTGCTACTGAATTCGTGGAACTCGGCCCCGGCAAAGTGCTTCAGGGTCTGGTGAAGAAGATTCACGCTGATGCCACCGTTTCAGGTATGCAGTAATTGCTGAAAGTTTTAATTTTGTTATATCAACCATATCAGGAGGTTGCACGTCAGATGACATTGCAACCTCCTGAATTTTAATAAAATACTCACAACAGGGTATTGCGCCTGAATAATTCATTCGCTAACTTTGCAATGGAATTAATTATAGCGTTGTTTTAAGACGCCCGGAAGCGTCAAGAAATATAAGCCTGCGATGTGTATCGCGGGCTGTTTTCTATTTAAGCGTATTGAAATCAGGGCAATCAGTAACGTCTCAGCGAGGGGTAGAATGCATCCTCAATATGGTCGATAGTATGACCCGTTTCGGGAGTCCCGACAATCAGCACGACGTCGAACTGCACTTCGTGCGGCAGATCGTATGCGCTGATATATGCGTTAGCGGCACGAATCATGTTGGTCTGCTTCTTTTTATTGATGGCCAGAACCGGATCGAACTCCCCATCGGCACGCGTCTTAACCTCCACGAAAACCACGCGGTTCCCCTTGATGGCAATGATGTCAATCTCCAGCGGAGGCATCCGCCAGTTGGTTTCACGTATGGCATACCCTTTCATAACAAGCATCTCCATGGTGAGTTCCTCGCCCCATTTACCCAAATCCTGACCGTTTTTCTTCATTTTTGTGCGTCTGATTGTCTAATTATGCGCAAATATACTGATTATTTCCATTAAAATAGTTATATTTGCACATTAAACACAATCTCACGATGGAAAACCAGGATTATTCACAGTTAAACGGAGGTAAGCCTCTGCAGTCATCACCCAGTACGCCTGCTGTTGGCTCAAACGACTATTGGGCTCAGCCTGATCCCACAAATGTATGTTGGGACATGGATGAGGTATCGCAAATCAATGAACAGGAAAGCATGACATCGGAGAACAGATCTGATTCGGAATTTGACGTGGTATATGACGCGCCTGTTTCACGCGATGTNCCTTTCGCCCCTATTGAAGAATCAATCAACGAGATAGTTGTGGAGCAGGAAAAGCCCGCTGTTTCCACTGTGGCGGAGTCNGCCCCTGTGCCACCTCCNTTCTCTCCNGCNCCCTCTGCTGTTACCGCAGCCGATGTGGAAGGGATTTATGAGGCTGTGAACTCAGTGTTCGAGAAAGTGGAGAAATTCCAGGANATCATCAAGATACAGAATAAAACCATCGACCGATTCAGCAAGGGNATNGTTCTGGAATCACGCAAACCGTTGCTCATGGAGTTGTGTGACCTTTACGAAACCGTTATGTTCGGTATCGAGGAGGACGACAAGGCTGTGACCGACNGNTTCANNTCGCCNGAGGATCGTTGCCGCATTCTCCGCGCCAAACTCGATGAACTGCTCGAGGTTATCAAGTGTACGCTCGAGGATAATCAGGTNGAGATTAAATCCCATCCCGCCGGTACCGACCAACTGGAGCCNTANCAGACNGTTACCGGACGTGAGATGACCGATGATATTTCCCGTTTCGCAGATTTTGATTACGATACCAACGTCATATATGTAACCGACCGCACCGGGTTTGTTGTGAAAGCAACAGAAGTGAGCAACAGTGGCACANCTAAAGTCGTGGACCACATTTTGCGNCCCGAGGAAGTTACAAAAATCGTACTTAACAAGAATATATAATGGCAGCATACGGCATAGACCTTGGAACAACAAACTCATGTGTGGCAATCGTCGGTAAGGACGGTGAACCCCACGTAGTCAACAATCTTTCCGGATTCCAGACAACACCNTCTGTCGTTTACTTCTCGGAGGATGGTTGTGTGCTTGTGGGGGATGAGGCTAAGCAACTTATGGCAACNGACCCCNTCNGAACNGTGGAATGTATCAAACGTGAGATAGGAAACGANAAATACCGCCGAAGNATTGACGGAGAGGCTATCACCCCCCTGAAAATCTCGGCAATGATTNTGAAAAAACTTGTGGCTGATGCNAATGAGGTGCGCTCCGAGGATGGCGAGATGCCTGTCAAGGATGTTGTCATCACCGTACCCGCCTACTTCGGCTCGCGTGAACGTGAAATNACCCGACAGGCCGGCGAAGTTGCNGGACTCAATGTGCTGGGTGTGCTTCCCGAACCCACTGCCGCTGCAATCAGTTACGGNGTACGTGACCTGAACGGCAAAACATTCATGATATATGACCTTGGNGGCGGCACTTTCGACATCAGTATCATGCGTGCCAACAACGGTGTGCTTGAAGAACTTGCCAANGACGGTGACCACAAATTAGGGGGTAAGGACTGGGATATTTGCCTGCTTGACCATATCCTCGAAAGCCACGGCATNCCNTCTTATCTNGAACAGCGCGACATCAGCAACTCCGGCGAACTGGGACGCATGATTCTAAGCGCGGAAAACTTCAAGAAACGTTTGTCAAACACCGAGGAGGTCAATGCGCGAATAATGNACAAGAACAGGAACTATGTCACCAAAGTGACCCGCGANGATTTCGAGGAGATGACTGAAGANCGCGTTGAATCAACAATCATGCTGATGAAACGCGCAATCAAAAATTCGCGTGTTCCTNTGAAAGCGGCTGATATTGACGAAATTATCCTTGTCGGCGGTTCATCCTACATGCCCATGATTTCCAGAGCGGTGATGGAGGCATTCCCCAATGCCCGCATCCGCCGCGATGCCCTCAAGCCCAATCTTGCCATAGCCGAAGGNGCCGCCATATATGCGGCCAACCCAAATGTTGTGANGCAGGGCGAAGCACCGAATACCCCCGCTAACTCCGGCAATGCGCCTGCAACAGGTGCCCCNATCAAGATTGTATCACCCTGCTCCTACGGACTCTGCTGTATCCGCAACGGNGAGCAGGTGGTAACCAATATTATCCGTCGTGGTGAACTCACCGGCACCACTCACTCCCAGGATTTTGTNACCAGCACCCCCAANCAGAAAGATATTCTGCTCAGCATATATGAAAACCGCGACTATGGCGAACAAACCCGTCTGACCATCTCACGTCTGCTGACTGAGAACGTGNTGAATCTGGGCGCGGCGTTCCCCAAAGGCACGCCGATCAAGGTTGTGTTCACACTCAATACCAACGGTATTCTGGAGGTATACGGCGAATGTATGGGACGTAAAACCAGTTTCAGCGTACAGGTTCAGGGTGCCACCGACAAGGAAGTCGAGANTGCAAAACTTGAACTCGGAGGTCACGACGTAGTGTGATTGAATGATGAATAATCCGGAAAACAACAGAATATTCAAAGGGAAGGTTCGTGACTGGGAGAAAGCCGCANGTTACGTCGACTCTCACATCAATGAATTTTCCACACCCGATGCGGCTATGCTGTATCGTCAGGTCAGGGAGATGTTTAATCCTGCATCNACTCCACTGACNGATGACNGCCTCAAGGAGATACAGTTCGAACTCCATGAGGAGGCGAGTTTNCATCAGGACGATTTNGGTANGCAACTGCGCGGTTTCGCCGGNTTGATAAGCCAGATTATCAAGTCGCGCCGGGCATTTGCCACAGTTCTGAATGAAAAGGATACTCCCGAGTTATCCGGANCAACAACCGCCGTTTCTTCCGAGAATGNNTCGGAACCGGTCGTGACCCGCAACCGTATGGTTGAAGGTAACCGCTGGTCAGGACAATTTCGTGGCGTTACGCCGGTTAATAAAGGAACCATAACATATTTCAACGGCATAGTCTATCATGGGGGATGGTCATCNTCAGGTCCCGAAGGGGAGGGANGGCTCAGTTCTCCCGCACGCAAAGGATGGATTGTTTCNACAACCTTCAATAATGGAACAGTCAGAGGACGACTAACCTTCCGGTGGCCTAACGGCGACAGTTTCACTACTGAACCCATTCCTCCGACATCATCTTTCGGCGACCTGCTGAAAAATGTAAAGGGGGTATATACTTTCGCCAACAAAGAAACAGAACCGGGTCAGTTCATNAATGGAAACTGGGTGTCATCAGTNAAGTCANCCNAGTCGGTCCAAAAACAGAAAATCTTCTCAACTGCCCAGATTGCTGTGACATCTGTTTCTGCGATTCTGATGATGCTGTTCATAATCATGTCAATTTAAACCGTGCAGTATATGGATAACAANGACTCGCAACTTGGCTTGGGNTCATCGGTAAGCGCAATCAACAATAATATAAAGTTGACCAAATTCGTTGCCGACTGGTGGAGTGCNGCCTGCTATCTCCGGGACCATCTCAACCGGTTTGAACCAAATGAAAAGGAGGCTTTCGAATATATCTTCAATACCCCCGCACGCGGATCTGTAGATGAAGATAAATTCNTTGAATCACAGAATATTATCCGTGAAATAGCATATAACAGCACTGACAAATTCGGCGAACAAGCAAAGGATTTCGCCGGAAAATCAGGCAAGATACTCAAAAATATCAGNGCNTTTGCCGAGACNCTCGANTCGGTGAAGCAGAAGGCNACGACCGATGTCAACATCAACCGCATACGCTCTTCGGCTGCNTATGCCGGTGCAAATCAGGCGGATAATGCCGGACGACGCACCATCAGAGGCGATGTNTGGGAGGGAACTTTCGATGCCTCAGGCANACCCTACGGNNCAGGNACCATNCATTACNCCGACGGATCGGTCTACACCGGTCAGTGGTCGGCNGCCGGACCTCATGGAAACGGTAAAATCGTCAAGAGTGACGGCGACGTGTGGACTGCNCTGTTCCGCGATGGCAAACCTGTTGACGGTCAGATACAATANGCTAACGGCAACCGCTATGAAGGGGGGCTGAACGATTACGGACGCAATGGCATAGGCAAAACCTTTACAGAATCATTCGAGGAATACGGTCAATATGCCGATGACTCACGAACCGGACGCGGAAAAATNGTGTTCCGCAACGGCGANTTCTATGAAGGNGGATGGAANGACAACGGNCCTCACGGNCNNGGCTCGATGTTNGATTCCGTNAACAAACGAACCGACACCGGTGAGTTCCTGAACGGTAAGCGCAACGGTCGCGGACGCATGGTCTGGGCCGAAACTTCGACCTGTTATGAAGGAACCTGGCGCGACACCCCNANGGGGATGGAAGGGGAGGGGATAACCTACATNCTNCCCAACGGCCGGCGTTCNCCCGTNCGCTATGTCAACGGNCGTCCCATCAGCATGAGTCAGGCNGCGCCACAGCCCCCATACAACAGTAACGTNAAAGCCGGATATGTCAAAGAACCTTCGGGCTATGGCTTGCGTAACTTCCTTGGAATTGCCGGAGGATTGNTTTTCGGTTTCCTGATGGCACTCGCTTTCATNGAACTGGAGTTCTGGGTAATGTTTTTCATGGCGATGTTTGTGACACTGTCGCAGTTTCTGTTCATGGGTAAATTCAATCCGCGAACAGGCGNGACAACTCGTCGCACCTTCGGCTCACCCGTGGCTATCACAGGCTATCTGTTCATATTCTGCTCATTGGTAGAACTGTCGGAGCCGGTGTCGGTAGCGGCATGCATATTCGGTATAATAATAGGTATAATATTAATAATATTTGCAGTAAGAAAATGATTACACAAGAACAATTAAAACAGACTTTTGAACGCAAGTTGGCGTTGAGGAGGTATCTTTGACATCGATTCAAAGATAATCCAACTCGAAGAAGAAGAACTCCGCACTCATGTGCCCGATTTCTGGGANCATCAGAAAGAGGCNCAGGCACAAATGAAAAAAATCAAGGATATCCAGGCGTGGATAGATGGCTACAAGGAGGTAGAGGCCGCAGTAGAAGAACTTCAGAACGGATGGGATTTCCACAAAGAGGAACTCGTAACCGAAGAGGAAGTTGATGAACTCTACGCTCAGGCTATCTCAAAAATTGAAGCCCTTGAACTCCGCAATATGCTCCGTCGCGAGGAGGACAAAATGGGCGTGGTGCTCAAAATCAACTCCGGTGCCGGTGGTACTGAAAGTCAGGACTGGGCATCAATGCTGATGCGTATGTATCTCCGCTGGGCTGAGAAAAACGGCTACAAAACATCCATTGCAAACATCCTTGAGGGTGATGAGGCCGGTATCAAGTCATGCACAATCAACATTGAAGGAGATTACGCCTACGGCTATCTCAAAAGTGAGAACGGTGTGCATCGTCTGGTGCGTGTGTCACCNTATAATGCTCAGGGTAAGCGCATGACATCGTTCGCNTCTGTGTTCGTNACNCCCCTGGTTGATGACACAATTGAGGTTAANGTGGAGCAGGCGCTCCTGTCATGGGACACATTCCGAAGTGGTGGTGCNGGAGGTCAGAACGTGAACAAAGTGGAATCAGGCGTACGACTCCGCTATCAGTTCACTGACCCTTATACAGGTGAAAAAGAGGAAATCCTCATTGAAAACACCGAGACCCGCGACCAGCCCAAGAACAAGGAAAACGCTCTGCGTCAACTCCGCTCAATACTTTACGACAAAGAGTTGAAGCACCGAATGGAGGAACAAGCNAAGGTTGAGGCCGGCAAAATGAAAATAGAGTGGGGCTCACAGATACGTTCCTACGTTTTTGATGACCGTCGCGTCAAAGACCATCGCACNAATCACCAGACCTCCGACGTGGGTGGCGTGATGGATGGCGACATCGATGACTTCATCAAGGCCTATCTGATGGAATTCGCAGGTAACGAAGATAANCAGTAACTTCTTGACAAATAGCGGATAAGAAACTTTATCCGCTATTTGTGTTAAAAAAGTTGCAAATAAATTTGTCAGTTTCGAAAAAAGTGTGTAACTTTGCACCCGTAAAACGACAACATGGTGAGATTAGCTCAGTTGGTTAGAGCGTCGGATTGTGGTTCCGAAGGTCGTGGGTTCGAAACCCACATTTCACCCCACNAAGCGACCGCATCANTANTGATGCGGTCGCTTAATATATATAATGGTATATATACAAGTTAGGAGAGGATTATGCGGCTGCTCCATGGAGCAGTCCTACAGGGTTAATGTATTGATTATCAAGAGTGTAGGGATGCTCCCTGGAGCATCCGCCGAACTTCGCTCCTTTTGTAGATT
>JAAVGE010000021.1 GCA_014800385.1 Bacteroidales bacterium | reverse complement strand
TTCTCCTGTGCTCCTGTCAAAAACAAAATAGGGGGCGGCTGCTCCATGGAGCAGCCCTACATTCTTGGCAATTAGTTTGTTATGGCGATTTTNCNCGCGGTTCGTTAGCCCCGTAGGGCTGNTCCACGNAGCAGCCGCNATGCAGGATAATCTACTGTTTCTCCTGTGCTCCTGTCAAAAAGGATCATTCATNAGCCTGNANAAAAGAAAAAGAGGGGCTCTCACGAGTGCCTCTCTCTCCATTCATCACATTATGCTTACAATTAAGTGCTATTTCATGTCTGCAAATTTTATCTTTGAGTATGATATATCTTTATTTTTTCATCAATATCGGCTGCCTACAATGTCCCAGTCNACGATGTCCCAAAGTTTATTGAGAGCATCNGCACGACGGTTCTGGTAGTCGAGGTAGTATGCGTGTTCCCACACATCGAAAACCAAGATAGGGGTCAGTCCGTCGGTCAGAGGGTTACCAGCATTGGTTTTGGGAACAATGAAAAGTTCACCTTTTTCATCACGTGCAAGCCACACCCAGCCTGAGCCGAAAATACCTACACCGGCATCAACGAAATCTTTCTTGAATCGTTCGAACGAGCCGAATTTCTCTTTAATCGCTTTNGCCAGTTCTCCNTCAGGTTCACCTCCACCNTAGGGTGAGAATGAGAAGAAGTAGAAGATGTGGTTCCANGCCTGCGAAGCGTTGTTGAACAATGCGCCTTCCGATGAACAGATGATTTCCTCAAGTTCCTTGTTTTCATATTCGGTGCCTTGAATCAGTCTGTTAAGATTATCNATGTAGGCTTTCTCATGTTTACCATAGTGATAGTCAATAGTCATTTCACTGATGGCAGGTGCCAGAGCATCGTTGGCATAAGGGAGTTTAGGTTGTGTATATGTCATAGTTTTAAGTTTTTCGTTTTTATACCATTAAAACGCTCACGCTGAAAATTGGTTCAGCAAGNATAGCGTTTTAACGGTTTTTTGCCCACATTGGCTAAATTTTAACTATATAAGTAGAAGTTGAAAAGATTTTATATTATCAAGCAAACGAACTAAGCATAAACTAATATCAACATCTACACAAAAAAAGCGAGGCTGCGACGCAACATAAGTTACGACGCAACCTCGTGGATTATCCTATTATCTTCTGTTAGAAGGGGAGATCGTCAGTTTCGTCCGAACCGAAGTCAGGAGCGGCGGGTGCAGCAGGAGCAGCCTGGAAACCGGGGGCAGCAGCGGNNCCGGCGTTCATTTGGGGAGCAGCGGCTGTGCCATCGAGTTTTTCAGCCTTCCAACCACTGATACTGGTGTACCAGCGACCGTTGTACTCACGGCTGTCAATATCGAAACTCAGACGAATGACATCACCTACCTCAAGAGGATACTGGTCGGCACGTTCACCGAAAAAGTCGAAGTATACCTTACGGGGGTAAGTATCCTGAGTTTCAAGAACATATTCACGTTTTTTCCAGGCGCGACCGGCTTTTGANGTTCCGGAAGTCTCGCCTAAGTTATAAATGATTTTTCCTTCTATTTCCATGTTTATCTTATTTATTTGTACAAAGTTAAGCATCCATTTTCAGAAACGCAAACTTTGTGCTGAAAACTTATCTACAATTAAGAAACTATTTAAATTTAAACAGTTTCTAAAAATTATACCCCACGCCGACNGATATTTCGGAGCGTTTGAGATTGCCGTACATTCCCAGTTCGAGAGTCTTGACCGAAACGAAGTCAACCAGACCGATGTTATACTCCACGTTGACATGCCANCGGCGGTTGATGTCGGCNGCCGCNCCTATGCTCCATGCCACATCCATCCCCTGCGAGTTGATTGTATGGCGGATATATTCCGTTCCGCCGGCACGTTTGCGGTCAAATTTATTGCGCATGCTGAAGTTATAGTAGAGTTGCGGACCGGTGTACAGACTGAGNCGCATGNTTTCCCGTTCATAGAATTTCACACCTACATGAAGGGGGAGTTTCAGACCTAACATACTCAGTGAGCCATCGATTTTAGCCAATGAGGTATCTTCTCCGGTTTCTCCGTCGTAGTTAAGGGTGTCATAGAAAAACATCAGACCGGTGTTGAAGTAAGTTAATTTTCCGAACGGNGCATAGTAGGCGAAACCTGCTGAAGCACCTGAGCCACCGTGAACAATGTTGTGTTCGGATGTTGTGCTGTTGTAGTCATACGCAACACGTATNCCGAAATGAGCATTATCCGATGATGACTGTGCTGACATGGTCAGACCGAGNGTTACGGCAGCCAGTGCCAGAAAACNACGTAAGAAATGTGACATGTTAAAGAGATTTATTTTGCTACGTTATTGATGACGTTTCCGTCAAGATATGATTTCAGATTATTCACTGCTATCTCCATCAGGCGAGTACGGGCCTCGGTGGTGGCCCACGCTATGTGGGGTGTCAGGAAGCAGTTTTTGGCGGTTAGAAGCGGATTATCCTCGCGGGGAGGTTCGGTTGACAGTACATCCAGTCCTGCNGCATGAATAACCCCGTTATTGAGGGCATCAGCAAGGTCACTGTCGTTGACCAGAGGTCCGCGTCCGGTGTTGATCAGTATGGCGGTCGGCTTCATCTGAGCCAGGGTTGATGCATTGATAAGATTACGCGTGGCGGGAGTGAGCGGAGTGTGCAGACTCACCACATCGCTGAGGTTGAGCAATTGCTCCATGGTCACTTTGGTCACATAATCAGGCAATTCCGATGCGGGTTTGGAGGATGGTGTGATGACGTTCATCCCGAAGGCATGGGCGATGCGCGCCACGGCTTTCCCGATGTTTCCGAATCCGACAATTCCCATGGTTTTACCTGCGAGTTCTATATGGGGGAAATTCATGTAGCAGAAGTCGGCACACCGGCACCATTCACCGGCACGTATCTCATTGGTATAAAGGTCAATGCGCTGTACAATATTTAGCAGATGGGCAAACACCATCTGTGCCACTGATTCGGTGCTGTATGCGGGGATGTTTGTCACCACCACGCCCAACTCACGGGCTGCGTCAAGGTCAATGATGTTATAACCGGTGGCAAGCACACCAACATATTTCAGGTTTGGGAGCGCTCTCAGAACATCCCCCTTCAATGGCACCTTGTTAGTGATAACCACTTGAGCATCAGCAGCCCTCTCCACAATCCGGTCAGGAGAGGTACGGTCGTAGACGGTGAGGTTGCCTAAGTTCTCAAACCCTTTCCACGACATATCACCCGGATTGACGCTATAACCATCAAGTACTACAATGTTTGTCATACGTTATCTATTTTTTGCAAAGTTAAAAAAAATATCTAATTTTGCAATCATGAATGAGAAAGAAGATTGGTGGACATCACCTGCAGAAAGTGAAAACGGTAATCTAATAATGGTCACCGGACGTCGTGACGTGGCAAAGTTCCGAAATAATCCCAAGTTCAATATCCGTATCGAGGTTACATGGACCTACGGTCCTACTCCGGGGGGTATGCCTGACGAACAAACCTCCGAAATGATGGAGAAAGTTCAGGATGTGTTACAGGAGATGTTCAAAAAGGATCCTGTTGCAATCCTTACCGGCATATACACGGGCGACAACAAGCGTAACTGGGTGTTTTATTCGCTCAGCACACATATTTTCGGGCGTAAACTCAACGAAGCCCTTGAGCCGTTCCCTACCCTGCCGCTGACCATCTACTGCGAAAATGACCCTGACTGGGCCGAATATGCCGAGATGAAAGATTTGTCGGAGATTCTTCCGGAAGAATAAAACATAACCCCATTAACAAATAATGCAGCCCCCGGATCTCCAAGGGCTGCATTAATTATATTCCTATATTCCGAATTATTCGAAAATGTGACGCAACTTGCTGAAAAGTCGTTTTTTAGTTGACTCGTCAGGGGTAACGTTAGGTTGACCCTTGAGCGATTCAAACGCCTGTTTTTCGGCATCATTGAGGTTTTCGGGAATGAAGACCATGATGTTGACAAGTTCATCGCCGGTGGGACCTCCCTGAGTGGAGGGGAGACCTTTGCCACGCAGTCGGAGCACCTTGCCCGGTTGTGTGCCTGCCGCAATATTGAGGCGTGCACGACCGGTGATGGTCGGTACTTCCACTGATCCGCCCAGTGCTGCTGTGGGGAGATCCAGCATCAGGTTGTAGATCACATCGTTACCATCACGGATAAGTTCAGGATCTTTTATCTCATCGATTACCACAAGGAGGTTACCGGGTACACCGTCAGCACCGGGTCGACGGGGGTAGTTACCTTTGCCACGCACTGTGAGTACATCGCCGTCAGCGACTCCTGCGGGAATCTTTATGGTCACAACCGAATCCTTGCGTTCCACACCCTCGCCATGACAGTATGAACAGGGAGTAGATACGATTTTACCTTCACCATGACAGGTAGGACAAACCTCCTCGGAAACCATCTGACCGAACATGGTGTTGGCAACCTGTTCTACTGTACCTGATCCGTGACAGGTCGGACAAGTGGTGAACGCAGTGCCATCCTTCGCACCTGTTCCGTTACAGTGGGTACACTTTTCGTAGACAGGTATCTTGAGAGTTTTGGTCACNCCCTGAGCGATNTCAGCNAGGGTNAGTTTGACCTTAATACGGAGGTCACTTCCTTTCTTAGCCTGACGGCGACGAGAGCGACCACCTGTGGCGCTGCTCCACTGACCGCCGAAACGTCCGCCGAATATATCGCCGAACTGGCTGAATATATCCTCCATTGACATGCCGCCGGTTGAATAGTAGCCACCGCCACCTTGACCGCCNCCGAATCCCTGGGGACCCATGTTGTGACCGAACTGGTCATATTTGGCACGTTTTTCNTCATCCGAAAGAATNTCGTAGGCTTCNGCAGCCTCCTTGAACTTCTCTTCGGCTTCCTTGTCACCCGGATTCTTGTCGGGGTGATATTTGATGGCCAGTTTACGGTAGGCCTTCCTTATCTCGTCCTTGGTGGCTTTTTTGTCAACGCCAAGCACTTCATAATAATCACGTTTACTCATAAGCCATAATTTTTAGAGAGTGTTTGGATTTAAATGATTTTAGCACAAAGAGAGATTTTGGGATGATTTTTAAAAGTTGAAGAAGGAGCGATGCGGGCATCGCGACTGATGAAATCTTTTAAAAAGCGCCCAAAAGATTCTTTGTGATGAAATCAAAAATTTTCAAAACTCTCAAAATTATAAATTTGGTTTAAATTNAAACACTCTCTTATTGACCCACGGCAACTTTAGCGTGGCGTAAAACTTTGTCGTTCAGAGTGTAGCCTTTGGCAACAGTGTCGATAATCTTACCTTTNTTGGATTCATCATCAACCGGAACAAGGGCTATCGCCTCATGATATTCGGTGTCGAACTGCGCGTCTGCAGTGGGTATTTCCTTCACGCCGTTCTGTTCAAGGTATTTAACGAACTTNTTGTAAATCAGTTGCATACCTTCTTTCACTGCCGCAGCGTCCGAACTGTCCTTGATGGCATCAAGNCCGCGTTCGAAGTCATCNACAATAGGGAGCAGACCTTTGAGNACAGACTCAGCAGCGTTTTTCATCAAATCAGCACGCTCACGCACGTTGCGTTTGCGGAAATTATCAAACTCAGCCATCAGGAAAAGGTATTCCTTCTTCTGACTTTCCAACTGATTCTGCGACTCCGCGAGCNCGTTTTTCAGAGTTTCCAGTTCGCCGCTTTCTTCTTCATCTTCAACGGCTACATCATCTACTTCAGGGGCATCCACAGGCTGTTCGTGGATCATCTGCTCCTGTTCTTCCTGATTGTTATGTTTATTGTTGCCCATATTTTGTTATTTTTTTATTTCATTAATCGGTTAAAGACACGTTTGTGCCTGCATGAAATGTTAGCAAAAACGTTGCCAAACTCATCGCTCCGAAGAGTAAATCTGCAATAATAACAAAAAAAGTGGCTTTTCCGTTCAGAGTTTCCCCATGAAAGAGTGATTTTTTTCAAANAGAGCCNTGACGGCAGTGGCTTCCGGCTCGCTGTTGAACAGACCGAACACGGCCGATCCTGAGCCTGACATGGCGCTGTAGATGGCTCCNCCGTCGAGCATCGCCTGTTTNATTTCTCCGACAACNGGGTGAAGCGCGAAAATTCCGGGTTCAAAATCATTTTTCACCTTCCCCGACCAGTTTGCNATAGGTTCCGAAAGGGATTCACGNAGGTTATGCTGGGGAAGCCGGGGTGTNACTCCTGCGTATGCCTCNTTGGTGGGCACGCTGACATCCGGCTTGACCACGACAATCCACAGNTTTTCNAACGCGAGGTCAATATCGCCGAACTCNGTGCCTATACCNGTTGCAAGCATGGGGCGGTTATAGATGAAGAAGGGGCAGTCNGCACCGATNGNAGCCGCTATAGCAGCCATCCGGTCATCAGTCATTCCGAGGGAAAAGAGNCTGTTCAGCCCCATGATCATTGAGGCNGCATCGGATGAGCCACCCCCCAATCCGGCACCGTCAGGGATAATCTTATGNAGATANATATGTACCGGTGGGNTGTCATACTGCTCTGCCACAGCACGATACGCCTTCACCACAAGATTCTTCTCCATGGGACAATCCACGGCATTTCCNGANGTGAACAGTTTGAGCACACCNTCGGNAGAGGGGACAATCTCCAGGATGTCACACCACGGTACAGGAACCATAACGGTCTCGATATTGTGGTAGCCGTCAGGGCGTTTTTCCACAATATTCAGCCCGAGGTTAATCTTACAGTTAGGAAACAGAATCATCGTGTGCCGGGACGCTTACCGTTATATGTGCCTCCATTATTGTTATTGTTCGCACCCGGACGCTGACCGCCGTTATTGTTATTGTTGTTACCGGGGTTACCCATCAGNCCGCCATTATTATTCTGGGGNGGATTAGGCACGGAATTAGGNCGGTTAGGCTGATTGTTNCCNGGCTTGAAACCGGGATTAAANCCGGGATTATAGGAAGGTGGAGGTGGCGGAGGTGCAGGGTTATAGTTGGGATAGTACACCGGAACGTTACCTATGGGATAGACCATCGGCGGAGGTGGGGCCATCGGGTCATCGTAGAAGTCGTAGGAAGTGGTTGCATCCCACCATGCTCCGCATGAGCAGAAGAGAAGAGATGACAACGCGATGAGACAGGTGAGAGTTAAATTCTTCATATTCTGTTNAGTATTGAGTTAACCTTTTTGAGAGCATCAATAAATTTGTCGGCCTCCTCGCGAGTGTTGTAAACCGCAAAGGATGCACGGACTGTTCCCTCTATCCCGAGGGCATGCATCAGGGGCTGTGCGCAATGGTGTCCGGTACGTACCGCAACACCNAATTTGTCAAGGAGCATCCCGGTGTCATAGTGATGNGCGTTGCCGAGAAGGAAACTGATTACGGCACTTTTATGGGGGGCTGTNCCGAAGATGCGCACTCCCGGAATCTCTGAAATCATTCTTGCTGTGGTGTAATCNAGCAGTTCCTGNTCNTGAGCCGCNATATTCTCCATCCCTATCTCNCCGATAAAATCGAGCGCNCGGGGNAANGCGGCGATATCGACGAAGTCCGGAGTACCCGCCTCAAACTTGAACGGGAGTTCAGCGAATGTNGTNCCCTCGAAACTCACGTGGGAAATCATCTCTCCCCCACCCTGATATGGTGGCATNGCNTCNAGNAGTTCNTTCNTGCCNTANAGCACACCNACNCCNGTNGGNCCATACATTTTGTGGGATGAGAAGGCATAGAAATCGACACCTAAGTCACGCACGTCCACACTCAGATGCGGCACGGCCTGTGCNCCGTCGACAACCACNACGGCTCCATGGTCATGGGCAATCTCAGTCATCTCCNTGACNGGATTAACGGTNCCCAGCACGTTTGATACATGGGTGAACGAAACCAGTTTTGTACGCTCNGTGAACAAACTGCGGTACACNTCCAAATCCAGTTCGCCACGTTNGTTGACAGGAACAACCTTGATGCTGAACTTCACACGGTTCTGAAGCAGTTGCCAGGGAACGATATTGGCGTGATGTTCCATCACGGTGAGGATAATCTCATCGCCGTCATGCAGGAACGTGCCTCCCCACGATGCAGCCACAAGGTTGATGGCCTCGGTTGTGCCGCGGGTGAAAATCACCTCCTGTTCCGATTCAGCATTGATNTAANCCCTGACACGGATTCGTGTCTGCTCCATCAGGTCGGTTGCTTCCTGCGAGATTGAGAACACCCCGCGGTGAACGTTGGCCTTGGTGTGGTAGTATGACGAATCAATGGCATCCACCACCCGTCGCGGAGTCTGCGAAGTGGCGGTGTTGTCCAGATATATCAACGGTTTATTGTAAACCGTTCTGTCCAGAATAGGGAACTGTGAGCGGATATGTTGTAACTGTTCGTTATCCATTTTTTCTTACTATTTTTTACTTATGGCATTCNGAGCCACATTCCGCACATAGGGCATCTTCACCGGTCAGACGGCGTTCAACCAGATGACGCAGACGGTCACGGATAGCCTCCANNCGGATGGTGTCGATNGCATCGGCCATGAACGCCTGCATCAGCAGACGNCGTGCCTGATCCTCCGGAATNCCACGGGTCTGCATATAGAACANAGCNTCGCGGTCAAGTTGGCCNGTAGTGGCACCGTGCGAGCATTTCACTTCATCGTTGAAAATGAGCAACTGGGGTCGGGTGTGCATGCGTGCATTGTCCGATGCGAGTATGTTGTGGTTGCTCTGATAACCTTCGGTGAAGGGAGCGTCGGGATTGACAACGATACTTCCTTCAAAGGCTCCCGATGATTCACCGTCAAGCAGATATTTGAAAAGTTGGTTGCTGCGGCAGTGAGGAGCATCGTGNATGACATTGGAGTTGTTGTCTATGTGGCTNTTACCATCGGCGATGATTATTCCGGCAAGATTTGTTTCAGCGTTCTGACCNTGCAGTGTCACACTGAAGTCGTTGCGGGTGACNCCNTTCAGCAGAGTTGCCGAAGCGGATGAGAAAGATGAGTTGNTTTCCTGNCGCACGAACATCTGTGAATAGCGTGCTGTTTTGGCCGATGACTCCTCTATGCCGTATAATCCGACCGATGCACCGTCAGCCAATGAAACCTCTATGATTTCCGATGACAGATAATCTACATCGCGGTTCTGGGTATGGTCACAGACCAGAATATCACACTTTGAGTTCTCCTCAGCCACGATAAGCAGTCGGCGGAAAGCAGCCAATGGAGCAGGACCGGCGAATATATTTACCANTTGAAGCGGTTTCTCCAGCACCACACCTTTGCGGATGTGGATGAACACGCCATCCTGCGCAAGCATGTTGTTGAGGGCCACGTTGACATTGTCAGCAGGTGCTATCCTGCCGTAATATTTTCTGATGAGTTCGGGGTTCTGACTCGCTGCCGAGGCCAGAGAGGTCACTGTTATACCCTCGGGAAGATTGTTGAGCAGCGAACGTGTTGCAACAAAGCGGTCGTTCACCACAAGNGAGAGCAGTGTGCTCACGTTGGGGATGTCGCACCGGAACGATTCAGCCACATCCACCGGAATATTCACCCGCGAGATGTTCACACCAAAATCGGGAGCAAACATATCGTTGATGGATGTTTTGTGGAACCCTTCGTCCTTACGTGTGGGGAAACGGCCTGACATGAGCAGTGTGCAGGCTGCCTGACGCAACTCGTTCATCACCGGAGCCGAATGGGAGTCGATGACTCCGGCATTGGCGGTGTAAAGGTCAATGTATTGCTTTAAGGCATCCATAGGCATCAGTCAAACTTTTCATCGATTTCCTGTTTGATCCAGTCGTAGCCCCGTTCTTCCANTTCAAGAGCCAGTTCGGGACCGGCNGAACGTACTATCCTGCCTTTGTAAAGGACATGGACAAAATCAGGTTTTATATAGTCCAGCAGNCGCTGGTAGTGAGTAATCACGATGGTNGCATTTTCGCTGCTCTTCAGTTTNTTCACACCTTCTGACACAATTCGGAGGGCATCGATATCCAGACCGCTGTCTGTTTCATCAAGTATGGAGAGGCGCGGTTCAAGCATAGCCATCTGGAAAATCTCGTTACGCTTCTTCTCACCNCCCGAGAAACCTTCGTTGACAGAACGTGACGCCAGTTTGTTGTCCAGTTCNACCACCGCACGTTTCTGACGCATCAGTTTGAGGAAGTCACCTGCCGAGAGGGGTTCTTCATGAAAATACTTACGCTTGGCATTGATTGCCGCACGCATGAAGTTGACCATCGACACACCNGGTATTTCAACAGGATACTGAAATGAGAGGAACAGACCTTCGTGGCTGCGGTCCTCGGGTGANAGGCTCAGCAAATCNATGCCGTGGAATGTNGCGGAACCCTCGGTAACGTTAAACACNGGGTTACCCGCCAGCACAGATGAGAGTGTACTTTTACCTGAACCATTGGGTCCCATGATGGCATGTACCTCACCTGGGCGTATGGTCAGATTGATACCTTTTAAAATTTCCTTGCCCTCGATTCCGGCATGGAGATTTTTGACGTCGAGCAATATATCGTTATTCATATCTTTATCATTTATCTGTTTAACCTACTGAACCTTCAAGCGTTATCTGCAGCAACCGCTGTGCTTCCACCGCAAATTCCATGGGAAGTTTGTTCATCACTTCCTTGGCATAGCCGTTTACAATCAATCCTACGGCCTCTTCGGTGGGGATGCCGCGCTGATTGCAGTAGAAAAGTTGNTCCTCGCTGATTTTGGAAGTTGTAGCCTCATGTTCCACAATAGCGGTGGGGGTCGCCACATCCACGTAGGGGAATGTGTGGGCACCGCAGTTTGAGCCGAGCAGNAGTGAGTCGCACTGGGTGTGGTTACGNGCNCCTATGGCATCGGGCGCCACTTTCACCAGACCGCGGTAGGAGTTCTGGCTGTATCCGGCTGATATACCTTTTGATACGATTGTAGAGCGGGTGTTTTTCCCNAAGTGTATCATCTTCGTACCGGTGTCGGCCTGCTGACGGTTTTTCGTAACAGCCACGGAGTAGAACTCTCCGACGGAGTTATCCCCTTTGAGTANACATCCGGGATATTTCCATGTTATGGCAGAACCTGTCTCAACCTGNGTCCATGACAGTTTGGAGTTGTCACCACGGCATAATCCTCTTTTGGTCACAAAGTTATATACNCCTCCNCGACCTTCGCTGTCACCGGAATACCAGTTCTGAACGGTAGAATATTTTACTTCGGCNCGCTCCTCGCAGATAATCTCCACGATGGCTGCATGCAACTGATTTTCGTCNCGCTGAGGTGCCGTGCAACCTTCAAGGTAACTTACNTAGGCGTCATCATCGGCTACAATNAGCGTACGCTCGAACTGTCCTGTTCCGGCAGCATTGATGCGGAAGTAGGTTGACAGTTCCATGGGGCAGCGAACCCCCTTGGGGATATATACGAACGANCCGTCGGAGAACACCGCCGAGTTCAGCGCGGCAAAGAAGTTGTCGGTGTATGGCACCACTTTACCCAGATATTTCTTTACCAGTTCGGGNTANTCTTTCACNGCTTCCGAGAAGGAGCAGAATATGATTCCTAATTCGGCAAGTTTCTCNCGGTGGGTGGTTTTGACAGANACCGAGTCCATCACCGCATCGACAGCCATGCCTGACAGCATTTTCTGTTCATGCAACGGTATACCTAATTTATCGAATGTCTTGAGNAGTTCCGGGTCAACCTCATCNAGNGACTCGGGTGCCTTNGTCTGTTTTGGAGCNGCATAGTAACTTATCGCCTGATAGTCAATNGGAGGTATGTCAAGTTGCGCCCAGTCAGGCTGTTTGAGTGTGAGCCAATAGCGATAGGCTTTCAATCGGAAGTCGAGCAGCCATTCCGGTTCACCCTTTTTCTGCGATATGAGGCGCACCACATCCTCACTGATACCCTTGGGAATGATATCGGTTTCAATGTCGCTGACGAATCCGTATTTGTATTCGCCATCGGTGGCCTTGTTAATTATCTGGTCATCAGATTCCTGCATCGAAAAATCAATTTTAATTACTTTTCATGTTGCTTCCGTGCGTCCGGCACGTGAAGTCTGTTTTTATATATCAACAAACAATTCAACACATGGTTTAATAACTGTAGCCGAACACCAATGGGGCGAGTTCTGCCACGGCACGTCCTACGGCACCATGNGCCAGACGGGCGTAAACCAACACGTTGAATTTGAATATTATCATGCAGATATTCATCAGAATACTCAGCACGAGCATCCACTGAAAAATGGAGAACAATGCTCCGAGTATACGGTCTATCACAGTNAGATTGAGCGACTTTGCCACNGTCTGTACCAGACGTGCCAACAGTCGTGTGATGGCATACCCGACAACAAACAGGGTTACNTAGGCAACCACAAGCGAGATGTAGTGGACGGTGTTGGCGTCGCCGNCTCCGCTGAACAGATGCACGTGGAGGAAATCCGTTAGCCACACACCGAACAGACGGCATGCCAGAATACCCACAACNACCCCGGCCAGTGAACCTATCTGAACGACTATTCCTTTCCAGCAGCCGTATCCNCCGGAGATAATCAATGTCAGTAATATGATAATGTCAAGTATTCCCATAAATAGATGTTAACGTGATAATGATGATGAATGTCAGGATGAAGCGGCGCGCTGCAGTATCTCGACCTTTTCCACAGCCACCTCGGCTACAGTGCGTTTGATGGCGTTATGGTCCTGCCAGGTGCGGTAGCGCAGCCGTCCTTCAACATAGAGTTTCGTCCCTTTCCGGATATATCGCTCTGCCAGTTCCGCCTTATCGCCCCACATCACCAGATTATGCCACTCCGTACGCTCCGGAATCATTGTTCCGTTAGGTCCGGCATGGGCAGGATCGGTTGTGGCGAGGGAGAACTCGGCCACCGGAATACGGTCAACATGGCGCATTCGTGGGTCCGCGCCTACATTTCCTACGAGTATGACTCTGTTAACCGACACCGAGCAACTTGCGGAAACTGCTGATGAAACGGTCCGCTTCATCGCGGGTGAGACAAAGTGGTGGCAGAAGACGGATTACGTTTGTTCCTGATGCGCCGGTGAAGATATGTTCCTTGTGGATAAGGTCGGAGCGGAGTTGCTTCATAGGCTCTTCCATCTCGATACCTATCATCAGGCCTCGGCCACGCACTTCACGTACGCCGGGCAATCCTTTGAGTTGCTCCATGAGGTAGTTGCCTGTTTCCGTTACGTTGGCAAGCAGATTCTCATCTTTCATCACTTCGAGAACGGCTATTGCCGCAGCGCATGCCAGATGGTTTCCGCCGAATGTGGTGCCGAGCATTCCGTAGACAGGTTTGATGTCAGGGGCAATCAGCAGTCCGCCCATGGGAAAGCCGTTGGCTATACCCTTTGCCATGGTGATGATGTCGGGGCGAACGCCTGAATACTGATGTGCGAAGAAACGTCCGCTGCGTCCATAGCCGCATTGAATTTCATCGGTTATCATCAGTGTTCCGTGTGCGGATGTTAATTCACGGATGGTTTTGAGAAATTCGTCCGATGCAACCTGTATGCCGCCTACACCCTGAATAGGCTCGATTATAACGGCTGCGACATCCTCTTTCTCCAGTTCGCGAGCCAGAGCCTCAGTGTCGTTCCAGGGGAGTACGGTCACTACATCATTGCGGTTGACCGGTGCCTGTATCTTGGGGTTATCGGTTGCCTCAACTGCCAATGAAGTTCTGCCATGGAACGCTTTTGAAAAAGCGATCACACGACGGCGACCGGTCACGAACGAAGCCAGTTTGAGTGCATTCTCGTTAGCCTCGGCTCCGGAGTTTACCAGAAATAACTGATAGTCGGGGTAACCTGACGCCTCCCCCAAAAGGTCGGCGAGTTGCTGCTGTAAGGGGTTTATTACGGAGTTGGAGTAAAAGACCAATTTGGCTGCCTGGCGATTGAGGGCCTCCAGATAGCGGGGATGGCTGTGACCGATGGAGATAACGGCATGCCCTCCATAGAGGTCAAGATATTCCACACCTTCGGTGTCGGTTACGTGACAACCTTTGCCATGGTCAATGGCTATGTCAAAAAGAGGATAAACATCAAACAGTTTCATTTTCCTGACTAAATGTTATAGAAATGAGTAAATACCTTTACGGTGTAGAGATAGTCGGCCGTAGAGGCTGTTTCACGGCAAGAGTGCATGGCCCATTGTGCGGCACCCATATCGACACCTCTAATATCGAGTTGTCCGGTCAGGATGTTGCCCAGAGTTGAACCACCTGCCACATCGGAGTGGTTGACAAAGGTCTGGCAAGGCACACCTGCACCTTCGCAGAGCGAACGGAAAATGGCGGCCGAATGGGCATCAGACATATATTTGCAGTTGGCGTTCACTTTCACTACCGGACCTCCTCCTAACACGGGGTGGTTGGTGGGGTCCTGCTTCTCCACATAGTTGGGATGCAGTCCGTGGGCGTTATCGGCAGAAATCATGAATGATCCTGCAGTGGCGCGGAACATTGTTTCGGAGTCACCCCCTAACTGGTCATTGATTCTCTGCAGAAGATTTTTCAATACGGGGG
>JAAVGE010000020.1 GCA_014800385.1 Bacteroidales bacterium | reverse complement strand
CAGCCTCGCCGTATACAGGATTATGCGGCTGCTCCATGGAGCAGCCCTACAGGGATAATACGTTGATTGTCAAGAGAGTAGGGATGCTCCCTGGAGCATCCGCCTAATACACAACACATAAAAAATATAAGGAAGGGCTGCATCAATTGATACAGCCCTTTGAATATCAACCTTTATTAGGGGGTTATTTCTTGATGTTGTCAAATGCTGTGGCAGCGATTTGCTCGGGTGTCATGCCACAACTGTGTTGGAGTTCTTTGGCGTTATAGCGGTTAAGGAATTGTTTGGGGAGACCCAGATTGATTACCTTTACCGGATCGTTGCCGAAGTACGATGCCACTTTCTGACCGTAGCCACCGTCAAGGATGCCATCTTCGGCAGTTATGACAACGTCATATCCGCGGAGGGTGTCGAGTGTGGCTGTGTCGAGAGTAGAAACCTGTCGGGGATTGATGACAGTGGCTTCTACGCCGTCGGCGGCAAGCATGTCGGCTGCTTTGGTTACGATGGGGAGGAATCCGCCTACACCGATGAGGGCGACGCGAGAGCCGGAGCGGACGATTTCGTAGCCTGCCTCTGAGTAATCCTCAGGAAGGGTGATTTCAGGGTTGGAGAGGACGTTGCCACCGGGGATACGTATTACCACAGGTGTCTTACGCTGATTTTCAGACCATCGGAGCATTGACATGAATTCTTCCTTGCATGATGGGGTGAGAACGAGCAGACCGGGGATGTTGGAAAGGAGCCCGAGGTCAAAGAAACCGAGGTGTGTTTCATCGTTCATGCCGAACATTGAGCCGTAGAACACGAGGAATGTAGCGGGCTGATGGTTCAGGGCAATATCCTGACTGAACTGGTCGTAGGCACGCTGCAGGAATGTGCTTGCCAATCCTACAACAGGGGATGCTCCACCTTTGGCCAGACCACTCGCCATTGCAACAGCCTGCTGTTCGGCGATACCTACATCGACGAAGTTTGAGCCTGCCTGCTGACGTCGGTCAGGTCCGAAGCCGATCACACCGGGTGTACCGGCGGTGATTGCCACGAGTCCGGGGTTAGTTTTTATCTGTTCGAGGAAATCCTTAGCGAAAAGGTCGGCATAGGTGTCGGTGTCGACTCCGGCGGGACTACCGCAGAGAGGTGCTCCTGTCGCAGGGTCGAAAGGTGCGGTGTAGTGGAACTGTTCTTTGTGAGATTCAGCCACCGGCAGACCCATACCCTTCATGGTGTTGATGTGAACTACAACGGGTCGGTTGCTGTCCTTGACTTCGCGGAACGCCTTTATCAGGCTTGCTATATCATTGCCGTAAGGCACATAAATATATTCATAACCGAATGCACGGAAAAGGTTGTCAGCGGCGGTTCCGTTGGTTTCGCGGAGCAGACGCAGATTATCGTAAATACCGCCGTGGTTTTCGGCGATACTCATGTCGTTATCGTTGACCACAACAATGAAGTTGGTGCCGAGAGTAGCGCCGTAGTCGAGTCCTTCGAAAGCCACACCGCCGCTGAGCGATCCGTCGCCGATAACGGCTACAACGTTTTCTTTTCCACCGGTGAGGTCACGTGCTTTAGCCAGACCGGAGGCCAAGGTGATGGCAGAAGATGTGTGACCGAGCGAGAACAGGTCATATTCGCTTTCGGAGGGATTGGTGTAGCCGGTCACGTCGTCGTAGTGAAGGGGATCGGTGAAGGCGCGGATACGTCCGGTAATCATTTTGTGGGGATATGTCTGGTGAGAAACATCAAAGACAATCTTATCCTTTGGAGTGTCAAAAACATAGTGGAGGGCAATGATTGCTTCGACCATACCCAGGTTTGGTCCACAGTGACCGCCGTGAGCAGAAAGTTTCTCGATAAGGGTTTTACGCAGTTCAGATGCGAGTGTACCCAGTTTACCGGTATCCATTTTGCGGATATCTTCGGGAGAGTTAATTTTGTTCAAATCTATTGTTTCCATAATGTCACTATAACAAATTTAACCTTGATTACGTTCACGGCGGTTGACAGCCCAAAAGAAGGCGGGGAGGGCAATAATGAAGGAAAAGGCTCCCATTACAGCCATTCCGACCATGTCAACACCAAAGATTGTTCCGGCATTGCCGTCATAGATTTTCCCTTCGCTGCCGAAGATGAAATAAAGCACAGCGGCTACAATCAGGGGAGTGAGACCTATGAGTGCCGAAGCCAATATTATTCTTAGATTTTTCATATTTCTTTATTGATTAGGTGGAAAGCCTCGCGGGGAGTACCGTCCTGACATATTATCACACCGCACCGTCGGTAACCTAAACGAGATGCGGCCCGAAGCATCGGTTTGTTGTCGAGATGTGTGTCGAGCCGGATGTTGTCGGTCAAGGTGAGGCAGAAACGTGTCACGCGGTCAAGCATGCCATTTCGCAATCCCGCCGAGGCCATGCGATGAATGGTTCCATAGGGTTTGTCGTTTAGCCAGGCCCCGCCGGATATTTCTTTGTAGGTAGGGTCATCGCCGAGGATGAAGGCGAAAGTAACTTCAATCACCCCGCTGTCATTTATTCCTACATAACTGTTGCCGGCTTCAATGTCGCGGAGGATAACCTGCTCCGAGGGGTATCCGTTGACCCATTGCGTGAGGTTTCCTGCGGAGCGCATGAAGCGGCGTGCTCCATCGCATATCTCCATTATTCGGGGCAGGTCATGTTCGGTTGCTTTTCTGAATGTCAGCATAAAGGGGTAGGTAAGAGGTTAGCGGGTCAGGGAGAGGTTGAAGGTTAAACCGTAGGATGAGTTTGTGGTGGGGTATGCCGAAGTGGTGACAAGGGGAGTGTTGACCTGGTGGTCAAAGAATGCGCCCACTGTGAGTCGTTTCGACATGATGTAGTTGGCGGTGAAGTTGATGCCGAAGGTGCGTGTACCGCTTGTGGCCTGGGTGTAGTTGCTTTCAATTCGGCGTATCAAAGCCTGGTTGTTCTGGAGCGAAACGTCGGCTTTGAGGGTGAGGTCGTTGCTGACACCGCTCTGTGTTCCTTTCATTTTGAGGAAGGTGTTGAACCCTACAATTTTATATCCTGCGCCGATTACCAGAGCCTTGGTAGTTGCTTCCACAACCTGTCCGGCAGAGGTGTTCAGCGTGAGTGTGCGGCTGTCGCGATATTCGGCGTTGACGCTGAGGTCGTTTTTCATTGTCACCTTTGCGCCAATAAGGGGGGCGAACTTTTCGGTGATGGCCACGGTAGATATATTATAAGGAGAGGAGGGGATAGGCTGACCCGTGAGTTCGTCGAGAGTGAATCCCATGGAGTTTCCGTCAACACTTATCCAGTTGAGGTAAGATGAATAGGAGCCCACGGAGTAGGTACACTGATAGGCGTGGCTCAATGTGAAACTTTTGAAGATGTTTCGCATGTTGCCCAGGTTAATCAGACCATCGTAGGTGACACGCCAGTTGGGGAGAACCTCTGCGAAGGAGGGGAACGGCGTGAGGTACATTTTGTTGGGGTCCTTGCCTGTGTATGCGGCGAGGAATGCCGGGATGAGAACGTCGCTGCCGGTCTGCGACACAGTGCCGACATTGGGGTCGAACGGGGCGCCGGCATGGGGGTTGTCGCTCATGAAACCTCCGGTGGGGTAGGTGGTACCCGCATACTGATTCTGTACGCGTGAGGCGATGACAGGGATATTTTCAAGGAATTTGTTAAACGCCGCGGAGTTGTAGCCATCCTCTGCTTTTGACGACTGGAAGGCTGTTGCTATGGCGCAGTGGGTTTTGGTGTAGGAACCGGAGCGTGTCAGAGGCATGTTTTCATACATGAACTGCACCTGAGTGTTACGGTTGTCGGTGCGGTTTGTGGTGAGTTGTATTTTCAATCCCTTGACAGGTTCGATGTTCAGTTCGATGTTGAGTTCGTTGGTGGTCTGCCAGATAGCGGGGGAAGTCTGACCGTCATCCGTGATAAGCCATCCGCGTTCCAGGGCGCGGTTGATGTACTCCTGACCGGTGAAGCCGAAGGCAAAATCCAGACCGGGCGACATCGGGCCGTAGGATGTCGACTGACCGAAAATGTTACCAATATCGTTGCGGAACAGCGGGAGAGTCAGACCCTGGGAGGTGCGCCAGCGGACTGAGGCCGAACGGGGTGACATAACCAGACGTGTGGCATATACGCCCAACTCTTTCCAGATGTTTTTATCCTCTTCGAGTTGTTCGATTATGGTGAACTTGATGTTCTGGTCGCCACGTGTCTTGACTTCTATCTGGTTGGCGTCGATGACACGTGTCACCACTTTAAACGGCTGTCCTTTGGTTGTTGTGGCGGTGACTTTAACCTTTTTGTTTCGCAGGTTATGTTTGATGTAGAGCGAGGTGTCGCTTTTCAGTTTGTAGGTTCGTTCGAATTTTTTAGGTTTGCGTGCAACGTTTGTTTTGCGAGTGTTGGCAAAACGTTTGTTCACCTCCTTGAGATAGGGGATTTTGTTGTAGAAAGATTCAAAGTTCAGACGTCCGTCAACGTTCCATGTGGCCTGGTTGGCGATGGTGTTACCCATTGTGACATCACCGATTGTCGCACCGCGGTCCCAACGGTATGTAGCGTTGTAGGATGCGGATGCTGTGATGAAGTCAAGGGCGGGAATACGGTTGAACGGTGCTTTGTATTGCGCTACGAAAGACTGGTTGTAGGCCCATGGGGTACCCATTGAAAGGATGCTGCTCATGACGGTGTCCTTCCATTGTTTGTACTCATCGGGGAACAGTTTTTTGTTGACCGCACCTGCAGTTTCCTCAATACGTGCTGAGGTGTTGGAGTTGAACGACAGGGAGAGTGATTTGGTGAGGTTCCAACTAAGAGCCAACTGACGGTCCCAGAGGAAGTTTTTGCTTACGGAAACCGGGAGTTGGAACATGACATCGGTTTCCGAACGTGTCTGCTGCTCGTAGTAGTAGCGCGACATGGTGGTCAGGAAAGATATCGATGTCGGGAGGTAGTTCAGTTCCCAGTCCTTGATGAACTTGAGGTTTTTATCCTTGCTCTTGATGAAACTGAACGGTTTGAACGGTTTGAAATAGGGTGCGTAGGAATATTGGAAAGAGCCACGGTAGTCGTTCGTGTTCTCATATTCAGTTGTGGGGTTGACCTTAGCCTGTTTATTGAATGAGAAGTTAAGGGTGAAGTTGGCGGGATCCCAGGGCATCGGGTTCTTGCTCTGGACATCAAATTTCAGACCTGAAATACTGAAACTCTTGACCGTGGTCTGCTCGATGGCGAAAGAGTTGATTGAGTCACGGGCATGCTTGTCGGGCGCGTCGTTGAGAGCATCCTTCAGGAGTACATCCTGATCCAGGGGGTTATATTTGGGAGAGGATTTTTCTTTAGAATATGAGAAGAAAACGGGTGCCTTGAGTTTGGCTTTTTCGGGGAGGAAACGACCGACATCACCCTGGACGGCCATGTTATACTGAACATAGTCATCCATACGGCGATCGTTGAGCGACTGATCGACGCCACCGAAGCCGGCTGTTTCAATGTGTCCGCCGAAATTGAGTTGGGCTATATCGGAAACGCCGATGTTGACATTTGCTTTGGCAGCCCAACCGCCTGATTCATTGAAGTCGGTGACACGCAGTTCGTTGACCCATACCGTGCCGTCTTTGACTGTAGAGGAGTTGTTTCGTACACCGACAAGCATCACGCGCACATCGCTCAGCGAGGGGTTACCCATCACCGACATCGTGTTGCGCTCATTGTCGGGGTCACGACCGGTGAAAAGTGTTGCGAAACCTACTCCGCTACCTTCCTCGGCTTTGGCGCGGTTACGTTCCTTCTTGAGTTCGACGAGGTTCTGCAGGGGCAGATCCATGAAGTTATCTTCGGGCCAAACAATCAGGCGGTCGGAGGAGAGGTCGTTGTTGTAGAGTCCTGCGGGGGTCAGAACCAGAGGAATCTGATATTCGTAGAAGTTGCTTTTGACATCGGTTCCGAGACGTACGAAGATAGAGAGGTCGCCGTTACGGAGGTTGGTGACATCGTCAATCAGTCGTTCGGCATGGACAAACATCTGCATACGGTTGTAGTTTCGCAGGTCAAGTTGAGTGTTACGGTACACGCCGCGGGCATCGCCGGGCTGCAGACCCACAACTTTCATAGACATTGACTGCTCGTTCAACTGAGTGATCTGTGACTGACCGGGGTCGACGATACGAGTTACGCCGGGAGGGAGCACATAGTTGACGGGCTCACGTTTGGCGTTTTCCTCAATGTTTACGACAGAGAGGTCCAACTGACCCTCGGCCGGAGTATCGCCACGGGAGTTGAGGTTGAAGTCGTAGCCGCGCCATTCGCCGCGTACCAGTTCCAGAGTGGCGAAACGCAGGTGGGTGACCTGTTTGAAACCGGTCATGAAGATACGTGCGAAACGGATTGTGGAGAAGTCGCTGATAGAACCGACCACACGTTCGTAATCGCTCAAAGGAATTTTAAACTGATACCATTCCACTTCGGTGTCCTGACCGTCGCGTGTACGCACAAGCGACACCTGTTTGTCGGTGATGTAGTTTTTGCCCACCACAAGGTCCTCAGGACGTATTGAGACCTTATACTGGAAGTAGCGTTCATATTCATTAAGGGTATTATCCTGATTGATATCCTCCACATCGGGGACTGAACGAGCCGACTGATAGAGCGGGTTGGGGGAGTCCTCCGGAGAGAGTGAGTTCCATTCCACGCCGTTGTAGCGCTTGTATCGGTCAAGGATGCCGAGGCGTTCCTCGTCATAGTCATAGCCGCGGAAGAAGTGGTAGTTGTCACCGGCGGGGTCATTGAAAGGGGAGAACTGGTCGTTCATCATCTTTTCCTGAGCGGCGGGGGAGAGTTTGCGGCGCAGTTGCTCGAGATAGTCTTTATAGGATGAGAAGTTGAACTCATCATCGTTGGGCAGACCGTCGAGACCGACATCCTGCACGGTTCGGGAACCGGAGTTGTTGTCGAAGGAGTAGGTCAGAGAGTTCTGTTTTGACACGCGTCCCCACACGGTTTCCGTAAGCCACTGGTCATCACCGTCGTAGGGTATGCCGTTTTCGTAGGATTTCAGACCGTCTTTAAGGATATCCTCACTGATTTCACCGAAGTTGAAATAGAGGTCACCACCGTCATAGTTGGGGTTTTCCGGGTCAAGGAAGGGGTTCATCAGCCAGAACTGGACATACTCGATGTTGCTTTGCTCGAAGTTGGTGTTCTCCATTTTGCGCATGATACCGCCCCAACGTTTTTCGGGGTACAGCAGGTCGCCTTCATCATTGATGTTGTCGGCATCCATGTTGTAGGGACCACGTTCAGTGGGGTAGAACGAGAGGTTCAGAGTCTGTATGGTTGACGATTCGCCATAGGTTAGTTCGCGTCCGGGGAAAATTTCACGGTTGGTGATTTCACGGACGTAAGGGTTGGAGAGTTGTTTGAGGTCAGATTTTATGTATCCCGGACAGAGCGAAGAGTTGCGTTGGGTGAACATTCGGTCAATGTAATACCAGTTCAGCAATGCACGGTTTTTGCCGTAATTGACATTGTTGGAGAGAGTTGCCTCAGGGAAAAGTGCGTCGGGAGCAGGGTCGTAGGGGGTTGATGCGAGAAACCAGGAATAGGGTGAGCGGAGGTCTATACCAATCTGGGTTGATTCAAAGTCATCAACATAGGAACTACCTTTGTTTGAGCCTGTTTTCTGAGCGTGGGGTACTAACTGAGCGAACTCGGCGGTGAGGTTGAGCGTAGAGGGGGCAGTGGCGTTGACTGTGGGTATTTTGTTGAGGAGGTTGGTCAGCCACATGAAGTCGGTGTTGTATGACATGTTCAGTCCCCACATGGTGTTGTTGACCACCTCATCGCCGATGTTTACTTTTTCGGTGAGGGCCTTTTCGGAGAAGTGGAGGATGGTACCGCCGAGATTGAATTTCTTGTTGAACGCATACTGCAGGTCAAGACCGAGGAGGGTTTTGCGCTGGGTGCTGAACATTGACTGGTTTTCCAGGGTAACGGAGATGCTCTGTCCGGAGTCAATGATACTCTGGTTGGTGATTGTCACGACACCCATGGAGTAGTCGACGGTGTAGTCACTGTTTTCGGTGAGTCGAACTCCGCCGGCCATAACCACGACAGAGCCGCGAGGCACGTTCATTGCATTGAGGCGAATCTGTGAACCTGCCGAAGCCTGATAAGAACCTGACAGAATGAATTTGTTTTTGTCGGCAAACTGGCGTGCGACAATCAGAGTGGAGTCGTAAAGTTCCTGATAGAGATATTCTTGCGCCAGAGTGGGGTTGTTGATCCTTCGGGCAAGGTGTTCACCAAAGGGTTCGACAACGGGGAAGATGATCTTGCCGCTCTGAGGAAGGATGGTGTAACCTTCAATAAAGTCGAAGAAGCCGTCGGGATTGCTCTGTTCGTTTGAGTCGATTCGGTCAAGGTTCATCACCTGGAGCAGTGAGATGTTGTTCAGTCCGGGCACGGGAAGATAGTTTATCTGGGTGCCGGTGGTGTCGCTCAAGTATTTGATGTTCAGGCGGAAGTTCTGTTTCTGCACCTGATATGCGCCTAAAGAATAAACGTTTTTCATCATCAGGTCCCACATGGGGAGACGTGGTGCTACGGTGGTGCTTTTGAGCATCTTCACGTAGAGTGACATGTCGGTGGTGGTGATGTCGCCGGAGAATTCTCCAACCTGATAAACCTGTCCGTTGTAGGTGTACTCGAATGCCACGCCGAGGACTTCGTCGGCGTTCAACTGGCTTTTGATTGAGATGTATCCGAGGGTGGAGTTAAGATCATATTCGTTGCTGTTGAGCAGACGTGCACTCTCCACCTTCTCATAGTCGCGACCACCCTCGATTCCGAAGTTGGAGAGAGGGGCAAGTGCCTGAGTCACGGAGTTGATGTTTCGTGCGCCGGGATAATCCTCCTTGATTACCGAAAGAAGGTTGTTGGAGTTGTTCGACGGAACCTGCACCGACATGTTTGGTGTCCAGTAGTTGGAGGCAAGTACCTGGTTTTCACCAAGGTCCATGAATGCGACGATGTTACGCGACTGGTTGTAGTTGTTGGTTTTGTTGGTCACCCACACTTCAACACGTGTAATCTTTATTCCGGAGGTTACGAAGGGGAGATTGGAGCAGAAGCGGTCGTAATTATCGCGGAAATAATGGCTGAGGAAGTAGTGACGGTTCTGGTCATACTCGTCGGCGTTGATGGAAAACTCCGTTGCTTGCACGCCACCTTTGGTGTTCACGGTTTTTGATTCGGAGTTTTGCTGTGACACCAGAGCGGTAGCGGTCAGTTTGCCGAACTGCAACTGAGTCTTGATACCGAAAAGGGCTGTGGAACCGCGTATCAGCGATGAACCGGTTGTCATGCTGACGTTACCCGCTTCGATGCTCTTGACAATGTCGTCCTCTTTACCCTCATAGGCAAGTTTGAGATTTTTTGAGTCGAAGTCGAATGTAGCGTCGGTGTTGTAGGTCATGTTGAATTTCAGGCGGTCACCAACCGAAGCATTGATGGTAGCCTGAATTTTCTGGTCGAAGTCAAAATATGTTTTTCGGCGGGAGTTGAGCGAAAGAGCCGGGTTGTCCGTCTTGTTTGAGTTGACGGCCGTTTTTATCTGGATGTTACCCTGTGTTTTCAACTGCACACCGCCGGGACCGAAGATTTTTTCCAGTGGACCGAGGGCGAAGTTCATGTCGAGGACGTTGAACGGCTCTTTTTCCTTCTCTGTGGCTAACTGGCGGTTGCGTTCGGCCAGATACTGCTGCATCGATTTACGGAGTTGCCAGTTGTTGAATTCCTGCTGGGAGAGCATGAACGGAGTGCCCACCTGCTGGTCGCCGAGCATAGTGCGGATGGTGTAGAACCCTGTTTCCGGGTCAAATTCCACCTCGGGTTTGAGGTTGGAGGGGGTGGTAAGGTCAGCCGCAAACTGGTCCTCCATCAGTTGTTCATAATCCTGTGGTACAGTCTGCTGGACGGGGAAGGGCATCATTATGCTGTCGACAGCGGCTACATTCATGGGGATCGCGGGTGCTACGGGCGCAGGCGCGCGAAAAGAAGACGAGGGGGTTTGTCCAACAGACAACAGAGCGGTGGCAATGATGGCAAGCATCACTGTCACACACACTATGATTGGTTTACGATTCTTCAGTCCGTTGCTCATTAGAGTCAGGGGTTGTGGGGGAGAGTACAGAGTTGTTTGTCAATAGAAACTATTGACGGTCAGCCTGATAAAGGGCTGGGGGAGAGGTGGGGACTACATCATTGTAAGACCTTTCTTGATGGCATCTTCCACCTTCATGTCGGGGTTGGCTTCGAACAGTTTTTTCATTACTTTCTGAGCCTGGGGTTTGGGGAACCCGAGCATTACCATGGCGGCGAGAGCCTCCTCGAATACTTCGCTCTGAGGGGTAGCCTGAAGTATTAACGTATCACCTGTCGGTTTTATTTTATCGCGNAGGTCAACAATTATTCTTTCTGCTGTTTTTGCACCTATACCCTTTACGGATTTCAGTCGGGCGGTGGCTCCCGAGGTNATGACCTGNTCCAGTTCGGCGGGTGCGATGGATGAAAGTATCATGCGTGCTATTGAAGCACCTACGCCCGATACTCCGATGAGCAGCCTGAACAGTTCACGTTCGTGTTCGGTGAGGAATCCATAGAGGGTGTGTGCATCTTCCCTGATTACCTCATGCACCCACAACATGCATGATTTCTGTCCGTTCAGCGGAGTGTAGGTATTGAGCGATATGTTAAGCAGATACCCTACGCCCGAGGTGGTTTCAATGGTGGCGTCGGTCGGGGTTAGCCGGTATATTTCTCCTTTAATAAATTCAATCATTCTGATAATCGTTATAGTTCAACACGCTTTGCTGTCACCTGATGTCCGAGAAACAGAGATGCCATATCGGCGAATTTTTCCGGATTTTCAGTTGTCAGATAGGTTCTCGTGGCACCTTTGCCACACATCCGTTCAATTTCGGGATGACGGTTAAGGTAGTCATGCAGACTTTCCGCCACAATCTCGCCCTGACAGATAATATTGATATGCCCGGGGGTGTATTGCCGGATTTTTTTGTATAGATGGGGGTAGTGGGTGCATGCCAGTACGATGGTGTCGATGTCGGGGTCGGCTGCGAGCAGTCGGTCGATCTCCTGACGTACGAAATAGTCTGCACCGGGGCGGTCAGCCTCGTTGTTCTCCACCAGTGGCACCCACATCGGACATCCTATTCCGGTNGTAACGAACTCAGGGAACAGTTTGGCTGTCTCCATCTCGTAGGATCGGCTCAGTATTGTTCCCGGAGTGCCGAATATGCCTATTCGACCGTTATGGCTTATGGCNCCTAATTGTTCGACCGTNGGNCGTATGACACCGAGCACNCGGTGGTCGGGTGCTATGACCGGCAGNTCNTGTTGCTGAATGGTGCGCAACGCTTTTGCCGAGGCGGTGTTGCAGGCTAAAATCACCAACCGGCACCCCTGTTCAAAGAGATATTTCACCGCCTGGAGGGTGAACTCATAGACGATGTCNAACGAGCGGCTACCGTAGGGGGCACGAGCGTTATCACCCANATATATGTAGTCATACTCCGGGAGTTCNCGCATAATCTCTTTGAGGATAGTCAGNCCGCCGTAGCCGGAATCAAACACACCTATGGGTGCGTTTCCCCGGTTCATTTTACAGGGATTTTATCGATTCTGCCCTGATGGCGNCCACCTTCAAAGGGGGTGTTGAGGAAGATGTCGACGATTTCCAGAGCCACTTCGGGGGCGATGAAGCGAGCGGGAAGAACAAGGACGTTGGCNTCGTTGTGCTGGCGTGCCAGGCGTGCTATTTCGGGAGCCCAGCAGAGAGCCGCGCGTATCCCCTGGTGCTTGTTCAGGGTCATGCTGATACCTTCACCGCTGCCACACATTGCAATGCCGGGATAACATTCGCCACGTTCGATGGCTTCAGCGCAAGGGTGAGCGAAGTCGGGATAGTCGCAACTGTCGGTGCTGTATGTGCCGAAATCCTTGTATTCTATTTCGTTGGCTTCAAGGTAGCCCTGGATTATGCTTTTCAGTTCGTAACCGGCATGGTCGCTGCACATGCCGATGGGTGTTCCTTTTTTTGCTATCATGATTATATGCGGTTTAGTTATCTTTGAGTTTGATTTTNNTTCTTCTCCATATATATAAAGNTATNGCGCGCCATGCTCTGACCAGCCAGCCCCATTTCCAATCAATNTAGGCCACTCTTCGTTTCTGCTCGATGGCCTTGACAATCAGGGGCACTGCTTTTTCCACGGTCATAATGCCNGGATACGNGGTGTNGGGGTCGAGAAGCGGTGTACGGATGAATCCGGGNCGGATGTCAGTGATGGTTATTCCGAGGCCATGCACACGGCTGAGTTGGTCCAATGCGTCAAGATAGCAGTTCTCAAACTGCTTGGATGCACTGTAGGCTGCGGCTACACCGATGCCACGTGTTCCGGCNACTGAGGTTATGGCTGCTATCTGACCGCCACGCNTCTCTGTTGCAAAATAGTTGAAGGCGGTGTCAACCACGGTGACGAAGCCGTCAACGTTTGTCTTTACCGTTGCCTGCTCTTTTTCGATCTCCAGCGTAGGGTTATACCATCCTATTCCCGCGCAGTTCAGCATTATATCCATTCCGCCGAGCGCTTTTATCAGGGCGAGTATTTTCTCNCCGGCGTCAGGGNCGGTNATATCTATGGCGGCGAACTTCACGTTGTCGGGATATTGGTTCTTGACTGTCACCAACGGCNNCTCTCTGCGTGCGGCCATACCCACTTTCCAGCCACGTGCGGCCAGNGTCATCGCTATCTTCAGACCTAATCCGGAGGATGCACCGATTATGACTATGCGNGGCTTCATCAGGCTTCGGGGTTGTTNGATGATGTCAGACTGTCCTGCTCTGAGTCAGACCGGTTTTCGGGGTTAATTATGTCAGGTGCAGGCTCGTTTTTTNCGTCTATGGCCGGGATGTCGTCAACCACCGGCTTGGTCTTTTTCTTCAGCGGGATGGTGTAGGANAGGGTCAGTGTAGCACCTATTTTTGATCCTCGAGTGCCCATACCGGGGATATACCATGCGTTNCCATATTCGCCTGTTGTGCTGTGCATCAGNTTATGCAGTCTNACGCTCCACCCCAGGGAGATGTTTTTGAACAGCATGACGCGGATGCCGATAAGGAANTCCACGTATGTGGCGTTGGCGTGNTGAGAGGGTATGGTCATGGTGTGTTCTGGAGTCCAGTACCCTTCGGANATGGANATGTCGGTGATGTCGTAGTTGAACGATGTGAAACCTAAGCGGAAGCCNCCATAGAGCAGATAGTCGGGGTTGGAGTTGTAGAGGAAGTTGTAGTCGGCNCCGATTTTGAAATAAGGCGCCATGGAACTTTTATAGCGATAGTTGTTGTTTTCCGGGTCATAGTCGGCTTTGCCCAAACCTACTTCCACGGTTGGAAGATAGCGGTTGTGCATGTTGAGTTGTCCGGAGAAACCTATCAGACCGTAGGAAGTGCCGAAGGCACGCATCAGCGGCGACCACAGGTCAACGCCCACGGTTACGGAATTCAGCAGCGGATAAATCATCTTCGGGATCTGCTTGGCGGTGGCTGCCGAGTCGACAAATTCTGTTCCTGCCACGGTGTCGACAAGGATGGTGTTACCCTCGGCATCCTGCATTTTTACCAGGCGTGAGCGGTCGAGTGAGTCACGTTTGGTTTCGTTCACCGACTGAGTGATTGTGGCGGGGGTGTTGACCGGAGTGATGCGGCGCTGTGCAGTTACCACCGTCAACTGTAAAAGCAAGATTATCAGGAGCAGTAAACCTTTTCTCATACCTCTTCTGCTGTTTCGGTTCGGTAATAGAGTTTGATGTTGACTTTCTCCACATTGGTGATGAGAGAGTCGGCAACAGCCACTGAATCAAGCAGATTGGTGGTGTAATCAAAGCGTGTTATGCGGTAGCGGTACATTGCGCCGCACTCTTCGCTGACGAAGTATGGTATGGTTTCATACTCAAAGGTCAGGATGTCGCCCGGGGGAGCGTATTTCCAGGCATAACCGATCTCGAACTGCACTTTGTCGGTCTCGCTTGAGAAGGGGAGGTAGACCTGCTGAGCCTGAGTGCCGGGGGCGAGCAGCAGCGAGTCGTTGGGAGCACCTATGCCACCTACACTGATTGAATCGATGCTGATAGCGGCGCCGTTCTCGTAGGAGTAGAAGCCTGCTATGGGCAACGAAGAGCGGTTGTCCATGCATCCGGTGGTGTTGCATCCGTGCAGCATGATGGCGAACAGGAGTGCCGTCATCACGACAACCGGCGTGTTATATTTCTTCATCAATCTCATATTCATTTCGGCGTGAGGAGTTGCGTACTATCAGTTCACCAAGGAATCCGGTGAGGAACAGTTGTGTGCCTAACAGCATGGTAACCAGCGAGATGTAGAAATATGGGGAGTCGGTTACAAGGATGTAGGGGTGACCTGAGTGTAGGTAGTAGAGTTTCATGGCGCCCACGGCAATGACGGCTATGAATCCGAGCAGGAACATCAGTGTTCCGAGCAGACCGAAGAAGTGCATCGGTTTCTTGCCGAATTTGTTAGTGAACCAAAGTGTTAGCAGGTCGAGATAGCCGTTGACAAAACGGTCCAGACCGAACTTCGATGTGCCGTATTTGCGAGCCTGATGATGCACGATTTTCTCACCTATCTTGTTGAACCCGAGGTTTTTGGCCAGGTAAGGGATATAGCGGTGCATGTCGCCGTAAACCTCCAGACGTTGCACCACCTTCTGTTTGTAGGCTTTCAGTCCGCAGTTGAAGTCGTGGAGGTTGTGTATGCCGCTGACTTTGCGGGCGGTGGCGTTGAACAGTTTTGTCGGAATGGTTTTTGAGAGCGGGTCGTAGCGTTTCTGTTTCCATCCGGAAACTACGTCGTAGCCATCCTTCATGATCATCCGGTAGAGTTCCGGAATTTCATCGGGGCTGTCCTGAAGGTCGGCATCCATGGTGATGACCACGTCACCTTTAGCCCGACGGAACCCGGTGTTCAGCGCGGGCGATTTGCCGTAGTTACGTCGGAAAGAAATCCCCCTGACGGCGGGGTTGGATTGGCTGAGCGAGCGGATAACCTCGAATGAATTGTCCGTGGAGCCGTCGTTGACAAAAATAATCTCGTAACTGAAGTTGTTTTCAGTCATTACCCGGCGTATCCATGCTTCCAGTTCGGGAAGAGATTCCGCTTCGTTATATAGAGGAACAATTACTGATATATCCATCGTTGTTTAACGTTTTCTTTGAAATTTCAGGAAAGAGGCTGTCAGAAGCGACAGTATCGATCCCACGAAAGTGATTAACAGCCCGAATTGCACGACAATCTGCTGCGCAGTGGGGTAGGCTTTATGCTTTTCGATCTGTTGGAGCACACTGACAATCTCGCGTGCCTGATCATCGTCGATTTTTTCATATACCTCAATGGCCTGACTCACCTGCTCGGGTATGAAGGAGGGATTGCCCCATCGGAGGTAGCAGTATGCCACGAGTGCGTAAATCATACTGCCGCAGATGAATGTCACTATCCCCTCGAGCCACAGTCCGGAGAGGGGCGTGGTGCAGTTCTCCTGAATGTATGACCTGCGGAGCATGATGAAGCACCCCAAGGGTATGCACACCAGCATCAGCAGTGCCACAATATTCATCAGACTGCTGTCAATGGCCAGGATGAGTACCCATGACAACAGCGTGAGGTATAGCCCCACGAACAATCCGTTTTGTGCGCCTCTGTTAAATAAGCCGTTCATCACTCTGTTTTTATCCATGCAAAGTTAATAAACTTTTTTGAAACTGTCGATGTTATGAAAGTAAATCTACACAAATCTTAAAAATATAGAAAGGATAATACTATGATGACAATTACAATTTGGTCAGATTTCGCTTGTCCCTATTGCTATATCGGGGAGACAAGATTACAGAATGCTATTAATGAACTCGGCATTGCCGATGAAGTACAGATTGACTACCGTGCCTACGAACTTGATCCCGAGGCATCGAAAGAGGTGGTTTCTTCCACTCCGGAACGTTTCGCACGCAAGTATCGTCTGTCGCTTGAAGGAGCAAAAGACCAGATTGATCAGATTTCTGCCTTAGGCAGGGAATTGGGAATTGATTTCCGATATGCCACCACACAGTATTCCAACACCCGCGATGCCCATCGCCTGATGAAACTTGCCGAGGCCAAGTATGACCGGGCCACGGTGGAACGTCTGAATGAGGCATTGTTTAAGGCTTATTTTGTTGAAAACCTTGTACTTGCCGACCCTGCAGTGCTACTTGCAAAAGGTGTTGAGGCAGGGATGAAAGAGGATGATGTCAAGGAAGTGGTCAACTCTGACAAATATGCCGATGAGGTGCGCCTGGATGAACGTGAGGCGATGATGCGCGGTGTACGCGGAGTGCCCTACATGGTGTTCAACGGAGGTTTTGCCGTCCCCGGAGCAATGACTGTCGACGGCTTCAAGATGGCACTGAACCGTGAACTCAAACGTCAGGCCAAGCAGGCTGCGGAAATCGCTGAAACCGAAAAGCCTCATCAGTGTGGCCCCGAAGGATGTAAACTATAAGTAGAAGTTGGAAATTATTTAAAGATATTAAGTAGATGTTTTTTCTACTTATTTTATTTCTCTTTTCGGCGCTATTTCGTCTTTTCATCAGTCGTGTAGTTCACTACACTCCTTCTTCAAAAACAAAATATCACTCGAAAACAGAAACAAACTAAGTAGAAAATAATTTCCAACATCTACTTATTGAAAGGAACAAGAATGATCAGAGAACTTCAGGTGCAGGGCGTATTTGCCGAAAACACCTATTTCTATATCGACCCCGTTTCAAATGCGGGGTTCCTCATTGACCCCGGTGCACAGGCAGGGGTGATATACAACGTGATAGTGCGCCAGGGATGGCATATTGAAAAGATATTGCTCACGCATGGTCATTTCGACCATTTCGGAGCGGCAGAACATCTGCGGGAGCGCCTTGTGGCCCCGATATATATCTATCCCGACGACAGCCATTATCTGACCGACCCGTATCTTAACCTGAGTGCCAACTCCGGCACCCCTATTACCGTGCCACACTATGAGGAGTTGCACGACGGGGAGATAATCCGGCTGAAAGCCAACTCTGGATTCTACCTTAGGGTTATTCACACTCCGGGGCACACACCTGGGTCTGTCACCTATTACACTCCGGAGGAGCACGCCGCCTTCGTTGGCGACCTCCTCTATGAGCACGGTCCCGGTCTGACCCACTTCCCCGGAGGAGACCGCCGGACACTCGAAGAAACGATAGTCAACAAAATCCTGACTCTCCCCCCTGACACCATCCTTCTCTCCGGTCACTCATCGCCCATCACTGTGGCTGAACAGAAGCGGTTGCTGATCGGATGATGGCGTAAATATAATCGTAGGTCGAAAGAATCAATTGTTATTCTCTTTGAGAATTTGCAATGATTCTCTTCGACCTACGGTTGTATTATGCACTTACTTTGTTTGATTGCAAAAGTACAAAGAATTAATTTATACTGGCAACGTAGTGCCTGAAACCAATTATCAGCACTACATTTTGGGAAAATTATATGCTTTGCAAGCCCATGGGTGCCGGATAGGACGCTCATGGGCTTGTTTGTAATTATATTATTATTTGCGGATTGCGCCGGAAGTACGCGCTATTGTTGAGGGGTTAATCGGGGATGTTTTCGATTATTTTGTATGCTGCGAGGCTGCCGAGGTTGGCTGCGGTGCGGGTGTATTGTGCGGCTTTGGTTTTGTTTGCTTTTACGCCGTGACCGTTGCGGTACATTTCGCCGAGACGTTCGTAGACGAGGGCGAGGGCGGGTTTGGGTAGGGTGTTGGATTTAATCAGGGGTTCGTAACATTCGAGGACCAGTTCGTAGCGGCGGTTGAGGAACTCGTTGTTGTAACTCATGGAGCCGAGGTAGAAGTTTGCCCATTGGTCGCCACTCTGTGCTTTTTTGCCCATGCTGCTTATTCCGCCTGCGAACCCTTCGTTATAGAGTTTGGAGGTGCGGAGTTTTGTTTTGTGCATGTTGTTCCATTCTTCGCCTATGGCGAGGGCACGGCGCATCAGTGCGGTGCGCTGGTCGTCGCCGAAGCGTTCGCCACGTAGCGGCAGTTCGAGGTTGGAGCGTGCGGAGTCATCGCCGAGATCGCCGCCGATATAGATCCATTCGAAGGCTGCGGGCATGTCGACGGTGCCGTAGAAGTCGCGCTGGAGTTTAAGACCATATTTGGCTGCTGCTCCGGCGTTTCCTTTCATGGCTGACTGACGGTAGTATTCGCGTGCTTTGGAATAGTCTTTCTTTACGCCGTGACCGGAGTCGTACATTCCTGCGATGTATTTGAGTGCTAAGGGGTTGTTGTTGGGGAAGGCTTTGTTAAATTCGTCTTTTGCCTTGTCGTATTGATCTTTCTGGCAGTAGTAAACGCCCAGATAGTCCGATGCGTCGTGGTTGCCCCGGTTGCTTGCTGTCTGCAGCAGGCTTACACCTTCCGCTTCTTTGCCGGGGAAGAGATATGCGGTGTGGAAGTCGGTGTAGAGGTGTCCTAATTCGGCCATGGCGCGAGGATTGGATGATGACACAAGCAGCAGACAACGCTCTGCCAGTTGAGGACTCCATACATTGTGGTATAGCGCTTTGTCAACAACTCCGTCAGCGGAAAGTTGACCTGAACCATAAGCCTTACGGACAGCCTGATAAAGAGATTCAGACTTGGCCTGAGCTGCTGCCGACATTGTGTTTCTGGAGGTTTGCGTATTCTTGTTGTTACGGCCTGCGCCCTGTGCCGAGAGAACCAGCACTAACATTGAAATCAGAAGGAATATCTTTTTCATATTGATGAATTAAGGTTATATATGATGAATTAAGGATATATATATTGTTAAACACTCTCAGGAGCAAAAAGTTGTATTCTCAGGTCAATCGTTCAATCTTTTCAGTAAAATTGAGGATTAAATGTTAAAATACACAGTCAGGTTTGGAGGAGTTATAAAAATTACTAACTTTGCAGTGAAAGAGGCTTTGTTTCTACTGCCATGTTAAGATATACATTATTATATATAACCATCATATTATCGGTACTGACCGCCTTCAATGCCACGGCCTATGACAGGGAGTTGAGAGATTCGCTCAATTCCTTGGACTGTCTTTTAAAAAATAAGCAGTCTTATGATGAGGAGAAAGCATCAAACATTGCCGCGTTGAAAGATAATTTGCGGAAAAGCAGTACTCCGGAAAGCCGATATGATTATAGCATAAGGCTTTACGACGAATATAAGGCTTATCAATATGACTCGGCATATCACTACGCAAGCGATTCCTACGCCTTGGCTGACAATCTGCATAATCCGGAATATAAACTGGAGTCGAAATGTGCGGTTGTTTTCTGTCTCCTTTCGGCAGGCCTGTTCAAGGAAGCGTTCGATGTGTTTCAGAAGGTAGATTGCGGCAATGTAAGCGACTCGTATAAGAAAAAATATTATTCCCTTGCAGTGCGTCTGAACTATGCCATCGCCGATTATAACCGCACATCGGTGTTCTACGATAAGTATATCGATACCGGAAACCTCTACACAGACTCCCTGCTCAGGCTTCTTGAACCGGGTTCGTCCGACTGGAACTACTATGTGGCGCAGAAACAGATGAAGAACCGCGACTACCCCGGCTCAATAGCCACATTTGAAAAGATCGTCAACAGCGACAGTGTCGACACTCATTCAAAGGCCATTATCCATTCCTGCCTGGGGTGGATGCACTGGCAGAACGGCAATTCCGGTCAGGGGCTTATCAATCTGGCAGAATCGGCCAAGTGTGACATCCGGGCCTCGGTTAAAGAAACCACATCACTTTGCGGATTAGCGGAACTACTCTATAACGGGGGCGACATTGACCGGGCTAATGACTATATCCAGCATTCGCTTGACGACGCCAACTTCTACGGAGCCCGTCACCGCAAGATCGAGGTCAACAATATCCTCCCCATCATCGAGAAAGAGCGATACCGTTTGTTGCGCTATCAGCGAAACATCATGCTTATCGGGGGTGCCATTATCCTTCTGCTTGTGCTGGCGCTGACCTATGCGCTCTATGCCATGTCCAAGCAGAAAAAGAAGATAGAGGACGCCCAACGTCAGATCGAGGTGCATAACGAACATCTGACGCTGATCAACGGACAGTTGCGCGAGGTCAACAAAATCAAGAATGAATATATCGGCAACTCCTTCTATCAGAGCGCAAGGTTCATCGACAAGATAGAGAATGTCTACAAGACCGTTACCGTGAAGATCGCCGCCCGTCAATATAATGATGTAGGGACATATCTGAAGAACACCATGATAAAGGAGGAGCGCAGCAACATGTTTACCGTTTTTGACAAAACCTTCCTCCGCATATTCCCCGACTTCGTGGAGCAATACAACAACCTCTTCCCGGAGGAGGACCGCAAGTATCCCGACAAGAGCGATTCGCTGACAACGGAGATGCGTATCTTCGCCCTCATCAGGCTTGGTGTGACCGAGAGCGAGCGAATAGCCCAGTTCCTTAACAAATCCATTCACACCATCAACACTTATAAGACCAGGGTGAAGAATAAATCGCTGGTCGACAACGAGCAGTTCGAGGCAAAAATCATGGAAATAGGCATGGTTTCACCCTCCTGAAAGCGGATATTGCAGTGATACAACCGTGAGGTTGCGCTATCTGATTATCAGCGATTTAGCCTTATACAACCATAAAATTCATTATACAATTCATTGACTTCTTGGTCAGGGTGAATTTATCTTCTAATTTTGCAAGGTAACTACAGCGGAACAATGTCTGCTTTGTATCATAATAGAACCAATCATAGAAAATAAAATACCTTAAACCAGATGAAAATGAAATTTAAAAAAGTTATTTTGCTGGCACTATGGGCACCAATATTATCCTCCTGTGCAACGGACAACGGGGTCTTTACGGAACCTCTGACGATGTACGAAAAGATAGGTGGCACATGGAACCTTTCACGAATCAAGCAGGTCGATGAACTTGCAGTCGCAAACAAGTCAGGAGTTACAGAAGTGGATCTGACCGACTACTTCGAGACCTTCAGCATCTCGCTGAACGAATCAAACTCATACGCTCCTTCGACATTCACAACAAGCGGAGCACCTGAGATACTCCCCACCGACGGCTATTGGAAACTGGATCGTGCGTTCCAGAACTGGGACGGTACCCCTGTGAAGATTATGTTCTTCAGCGATTCCGACTGCTCCAACCAGACCGGAGAAGTGTCAATCACTTCCGTACCCGGCTCAGTTCCCCTGATGGAACTGACTATGACACGTTCAACAAACGGNACCCCGTTTGTTTCATACGTCTATACATTAATTCCTGTAATGCAGACAAACGACTGATGCCATGAAGAAGATTCTTTTTACACTGACCGTACTGCTGGCATCGTTGTATGCTTCAGCCCAGGTGACAATCACAAGTTATCCCGTGATTTATGCCCCTGATGAGGAAGTAACCTGGTATTTTAATATGAGTGACGTGATGCAGGTTGAGGGTGAACCGTTCTATATCTGGACATGGGCGCCGAGTAACCCCGAAGATGTTCTGGGAACTCNTGATGCCTGGAATAACCCCTCCGACGCCTGTACACTTAAATATGTTGGGAACGGCATCTACAAACTGACAATGATTCCCACCGAATTCTATGGTGTGACAGCCGAATCACTCTACGCCAATGCCGACGTATTCTGGATGAACATCCGCAACGATGCCAAAGAAGATGTGACCGGCTCGCTCCAGGCTCCGCACCCCTTCAACAGCGAATTCCAGAATTTCCTTGACACCGATCGTGACCTCCAGGTTTACCCCTCGGTATTCACCATGAAGGACAAAATCTCAATCCTGGTCAATATCAGTCAACTGAATATCAGTGGTCAGGGAATAGGCGCGCTTGTAGGGAAAGAATTCGGTAACCTCCATATTCATAGTGGTCCCAACAACTTTGCCGACCATATCATTGAAGCAAACATGGGTAATCCCGAACTGGTTGAAAAAACAAAATTCAAAAAAGTAAACTTCGGCAGCGGTTACATCTACAAACTCGATATGATTCCCGAAGAATACTATGGTGTAACCGACGAGGAAGTTCTCGGAGGCTATCAGATGACCAATATCATGTTCAACCTTCCCACTACTGACTGGGTTAATCTCGGTGTGACTGCCGGTGGCGACAACTTCGTTCTCAACTTAGGTGAGGTTGAGCCTGAACCCGATCCCGTCTTCTCTTATTTCCCCACACGACTGTCACAACTTGACTTCCTGACGCTCAACCGCCAGTATGACGATGGTCTTTCTAATCTTGAGTATGAGATCACCGGCGGAACAAAAGTGCTGACAGGGGAATTCGGCGGCACACGCCAGATGCGTACCGTGACCATCAACCTTCTGGATGCATTCAAGGGGATAAATGTAGAGCGTCTCCACATCGTCATCACCCGCAACGGTAACGTGGTGGAAGACAGAACTATTCCTCTGGTTCCGGTTTCTGAAATTGAATAATCAGACGTTTTTAAATTACTATCTAAATCACATTTCAATGATAAATAATCAGATAAGGAAGACGGCATTCAGCGTGTTGTTCATGCTTTCTATGCTTATCACTTCCGCGCAAAACATATCTCTGACCGGTACAGTCAGGGACGTAGAGGGTGAACCGATCATCGGTGCCTCTATCGTAGAAAAAGAAAATCCTGCCAACGGAACAATGACTGATATTGACGGAAAGTTCACTCTTCAGGTTCCGCAGGGTGCGATAATCAAAATCAGCTATATCGGCTACGACTCAAAGGAGATGCCTGCAAAAAATCCGATGGATGTTGTCCTTGAGGAGAACTCCGTGATGCTTCAGGAAGCAGTTGTAGTAGGTATCGGTTACGGCACAATGCGTAAATCGGACCTGACCGGAGCAATCACCTCCGTTTCTGCCAAAGATTTCAAGCAGGGTATCGTAACCAGCACCGAACAGCTTTTGCAGGGTAAAATCGCCGGTCTCGCCGTGACACAGTCATCAGGCGACCCCACAACCGGTTCTGCACTCCGTCTGCGCGGAGGAACATCGCTCAGCGCGAGCAACTCGCCTCTTATCGTTGTCGACGGTATTCCCGGCGTGGACATCAACACGGTTCAGCCCTCTGAAATCATTAGCATGGACGTGCTCAAAGATGCCTCTGCAGCAGCAATCTACGGTAGCCGCGGTGCCAACGGTGTGATCATCGTCACCACCAACCGTGCAACAGAAACCGAAGTAAGCAAAATGAGCTACAGCGGATGGGTTTCAGTTGGAAAAGCCGCAAAAAACATCGACATGCTCTCAGCAAACCAGTGGCGCGACTATGTTCGTAAAAATGAAATACTCGACGCCATCGACTACGGTGCTGACACAGACTGGATCAAAGAACTCGAGCAGACCGCCGTTTCTCACTCCCACAACTTCAGCATGAGCAACTCACGCAAGTATAACGGCTATCGCGCCGCAGCCACATATCAGGCGAATGAAGGTATCGTGAAACACAACTACATGAACCGCCTGGCCGGAAGTCTGTCGGCCTATCAGTACGGCTTCAACAACCACCTGAAAGTAGACCTCGGTCTGAACTACACTTACGATAAATATCGTGCGCCCGACTACGGCTTCTACGGCATCTTCAACTACGCCATCAACCAGAACCCCACCGTTCCCGTGAAAGATGAACAGGGACGTTACACCCGCATGGGGGGAACCAACATGCAGAACCCTGTGGAATATAACGACAACTACTTTTCCGAACAGACCCGCCACCGCATGCTCGCCTTCGGTAAGGCAGATCTGGAAATCATCACCGGTCTGCATGCCGTAGCAAACCTCTCATATGAATACGGCTCATGGCAGAACCGCTATTATCAGCCTTCATATGCTGCTGGAAACAGCGTCGGCGGTACCGGTCGCCGTCAGTTGGCCGATAACAGCAACTATCAGATTGAAACCTATATGAGTTATGACAAAACTTTTGCCAAGGTGCACAAATTCAATGCCATGGCAGGTTATTCATATTCAAAATACGTTTATGAAGGATTCGGTGCGGCACGCAGCGGATTTGACACAGACTCATTCCTCTTTAACAACCTCGGCGCAGGTAACGACTACAGAAAAGATGATGTTTACTCCAACAAAGGGGAGGCTCGTCTGGCTTCATTCTACGGACGTGTAAACTACTCATACGACGGCAAATACATGCTTACCGCAACAATGCGTGCGGACGGCAGCTCCCGCTTCGGAAAGAACCACAAATGGGGTTATTTCCCCTCGGCAGCCCTGGGATGGCGCATCTCTGAGGAATCGTTCATGAGTGACACCCGCAGCTGGCTCGACAATCTGAAACTCCGTTTCGGATATGGTGTGACAGGTAACCAGGACGGAATCGGCGAATACAAATCTCTCGCCCTGTTAGGTGCAGGCGGTGGTGGTTACTACGATGCCCTTACCGACTCATGGAAAGCGACTTACTCACCTTCACAGAACGCCAACCCCGATCTGAAATGGGAATCAACCGCACAGTATAACCTTGGTATTGACTTCACGGTAATCAACCGTATCCGCGGTACTGTAGATGTTTACTACAAAAAGACTTCTGACCTTCTGTGGAACTATCCCGTCTCACAGCCCCCGTATCTCTACAGCTCGATGCTTGCCAACGTAGGTGACCTGGTTAACAAGGGTGTGGAACTTACCCTTAACGCCACCATCCTCACTGCCAAGGATTTTGACTGGAGCGCAGACCTCACATTCGCATACAACCATCAGGAAATCACCAGTCTGTCAAACGATACATTCCAGGATCTCGGTACTCCCGCAGGTCAGCTTCACGGTATCGACGGTCTGTCAAACGCCTACACCCAGATGGTTAAGGCCGGCTATCCCACAGGAGCCTTCTTCGGACCTCGCTGCAGCGGTATCGATGCCAACGGCGAGTATATCATCGAAAACCCCGATGAACAGGTATATCTCGGTTCAGCGCAGCCCAAATTCAACCTCGGTATTTCAACCACAGTGACCTGGAAATGGTTCGATTTCAGCGTAGCGGGCTACGGCATGTTCGGTCAGAAGATTCTGAACGCAACAAACATGCAGCTGTTCACCGATACACGTATGCCCGGGAAGAATATCCCCGATAAATTCGCTGAACAGGGTATCAAACCTGACAAAATCACCTATTCCGACTATTGGCTTGAAGACGGTTCATTCTTCCGTCTGCAGACCATCACTCTGGGTTACACAATCCCCGGAACAAAGAAAATCGGTATTGATAACCTCCGTGTCTACGGCACTGTCGACAACGTGTTCACTCTGACCAAATATTCCGGTGTGGATCCTGAAATCAACACCAGCGGTCTTGACAACCCCGGTATCGACCTGTGCAACGTCTATCCCAAAACACGATCATTTATCTTCGGACTGAATGTGTCATTCTAAACATCAACCAAACATTATGAAAATTAGAAAATCAATCATATCCATGATGGGTGCGCTGATGACTCTAAGCGCATGTACTGACCTTGACGAGAGAATTTACGATAAGGTTCCCATGGACCAATACGGATCAACGGATTCTGAGATCCAGACAATCACCGCAGCCATCTATGCTTCATTGCGCGGACTGAGCGATAACACCACCGGCATTGCAAGTTACCCAACCTGCGAGTTCGTGTTCTTCCTTGATGAAGCTGTTTCTGACGAAGCGTGTATCCCTGCCCGTGGCGACAACTGGTATGACAACGGTGTCTATTTCGAGGCTCAGCGTCATGACTGGGATCCCTCAAACAAACTGTTCGAAAGCTACTGGAAATATTGCTATAACGGTATAACAAGTTGTAACAGCGTTATTTACCAGATTGAAAAATCAGGTCAGTCAGCCGAAGATATGGTAAAGATTAGTGCCGAACCCCGAGGTCTGCGTGCCTATTACTATTGGTTGCTTCTCAACACCTTCGGCGATGTGCCTGTTGTGACTGATTTCGAACAGACTGAACTTCCGGCGAAGTCAGATAGAAAAGAGGTATATGCCTTCATCGAGTCGGAAATCAATGAAGTTATGCCTTATCTGAGCGAGAACAAGACCTACGGACGTTTCACTCAGGATGTGGCCAACACTCTGCTTGCCCGCCTTTACATCAACTCTGAAACTTACATCGGCGAAGTTAAATGGCAGGCTTGTCTTGATGCATGTGACAAGGTTAAGAACTATTCACTCGAACCGAACTATAAGACAAATTTCACCGATGCCACACAGCCCGGCAGCAATGAAATCATCTTTGCCATACCTTACGACCACAAGCAGGGTACAGCCGGCAACTATCTGAACTCAATGAGCGTCAACGCCCAGCAGTGGAAAGCGTTCTCCGTAACTCAATATGGTGGTAACTGGTCAGCCAACGGTATCTGTGCGCAGCCCGGTGTATACTCTTCATTTGAAGAATCAGATGTGCGTCGCGAGTGTCTGCTCATCGGTGAGCAGCGCAGCAAGGCTGACGGCAGTATCATCATGACCACAGAAGGAAATCAGCTCATCTACACTGAAGAGGTTACTTCAATCGACAACCGTAAGGACCTTAAAGGTTCGGAATGTCAGGGTGCCCGTCTGTTCAAATATGAGTTCCGTGATGACGAAGAGTGGGAGAGAGACTATGACTGGGTTCTGATGCGCTATGCCGAGATTCTTATGATGAAGGCTGAATGTTACGCCCGTCTCGGCACACCTGACGCCGGTCTGGAAATGGTTAACCAGATCCGTCGCCGTGCCGGTCTGAAAGATCTGACTGCCGTGACAATGGAAGATCTCGACACAGAATGGCTGCATGAGTTCATCTTTGAAGGACAGCGTCGCACAGTGAATATCCGTTTCGGCACATATTTCGGCGAATGGTGGGAAAAACCTGTGTCAAGATACGATGCCAATAAGGCGAGCCGTTTCTTCCCCATCCCCGCCAATATCCTCACCCTCAATCCCAATCTCGTTCAGAATTCCGATTATTGATTTAGAGAGTGTTCAAAATCTCTCTTTGTGATAAAATCATTTAAATCCAAACACTCTCTTAAAGTAGAAGACAGATGAAGTTTTTCAGCAATAAATGGATCATGAGTGCCATCGCCGTAATGGCGATGACCTCATGTTCAGAAAAAGAACCTGTGTTCAAGACCGACACAGACTCCAATTTCGCGAGCACAGCCAAAGTGCAGAAACGCGACGACATGAGAATTTTCGTTCACTATATGCCCTGGTTCCAAAGCAAGGATTACAGTGGTGCATGGGGCATGCACTGGACAATGGACCGTTGTAACCCCGATAACATCAAGGCCGACGGCAAACGTGAGATTGCATCACATTTCTACCCTCTGGCAGAGCCATATGACAGCCGTGACCCTGTGGTGCTTGACTATCATGCCCTTCTTATGAAATATTCAGGTATCGAGGGTGTGCTTGTCGACTGGTACGGCTCACGCAACGGTGCGGAATCAACCGAGGCTCTTTTTGCGGCAATGCAACGCGCCGGTCTGGAACTGGCCATCGTCTATGAGGACCGCAACAACCTTGACGGTGCCTCCTCGGAAAGCCAGAAAATCAAATGGGGACAGGACGATATGGTCTATCTCTACAATAATTTCTTCAAAAAAGATAATTATACCAAGATTGACGACAAACCCCTGCTGATGTGTTTCGGTCCTATCGAGGTGAGCACGGATAATTTCAAGAATGCACCCACAATGTGGAGCGAAATTTTCTCACCCCTGACCGTTCGCAAGATGACCCCCTGTTTCCTCGCCCTCTATGGCGCGTCAAAGAATGCCAATGACAGCCGTAACAAAAATGCTATGGGTGAGTTCACATGGGTCAATGCCAACAATGCTGACTTCCTTGATAACCTGAAGTCAAAATTCAACTACTACATGGGTTCGGCTTATCCCGGTTTCAAGGATTATTACAAAGAAGGAGGCTGGGGCGACAATATCACCCCCGTCGATTATCGTGATGGTCAGGAATTCCGTGATCAGCTCACAGTGGCAAACTCCAAGAAGGTTCCGATGCTTCAACTCGTTACATGGAATGACTTCGGAGAAGGCACTCAGATTGAACCTACCGTCGAGGACCGTTTCAAATATCTTGAAATGGTACAGGATTTCGCACAGGTTAAATATGACGTTACGGTTCTGGAAAGCATCTATCAGCATTATCTCCTTCGTCGTCAGTATGCAGGCGATGCGGATGCCACAGCCCGACTCAACGAAGCTTTCAAGGCTTTTGCCAATCTCGAGCCTGAAAAAGCTCGGTCGATCATGAAAGGATTAAACTGATTTCGCTATGAGAAAATTGAATTTGCTCAGAAAAATAGTTCTCCCGGCTCTTATGCTGCTGGGGCTGCACGCGGGTGCGGCACCGATGGTGAGTTCGCCGGACGGCAATCTGACCCTTACGGCTGATGTCCGTAACGGCAAACCCCAGTATTCCCTGCAAAGAGGAAGTGAGACGGTGATCAAACCATCTTCGCTCGGGTTTGTGTTGCATGACGGATCATTCTGCGATTGTTTTAAACTTGTGAACGTCACACGTGACAGCAAGGATGAGACATGGGAACAGCCCTGGGGTGAGGTTGACTCTGTCAGAAACAATTATAACGAGCTTGCGCTCAATCTTGAAGAGAAAAAGGGGCTTCACAGGAAACTCAGAATCGTGTTCCGGGTGTTCAACGACGGGATAGGATTCCGATATGAGTTCCCTAACCAGAAAAATATGGATCAGTTCCGTATCATGGATGAAGTGACGGAGTTTGCCATCCCCTGCGATGCAAAGGCTTGGTCACAACCGACTAACGGGACAAAATATTACGAGGCTCTCTACACCTGCGACCCTATCAGTTGCAAGGACACCGTCTCTACACCTATGACGATCGAGATGCCGGGCAATCTGTTCATGGCCATACATGAGGCGAATCTCACCGACTATGCCAGTCTGAACCTTACTCCCCGTTCTCAGGCTGACGGCACTCAGGTGCTCACAGCGGCTCTCACACCGTGGCAGAATGGAGTGAAAGTCTATGCCAAGGCTCCGTGTGTCACCCCATGGCGTACGGTAACCGTATCCGATACTCCGGGCGGACTGATCACATCCTATATCGCGCTCAACCTTAACGAACCGTGTAGGTTCGATGATGTTTCATGGATCGAACCAGGCCGATATGTCGGAATATGGTGGGGTATGCACATGAAGGACTACACCTGGGAACAGGGTGAGAAACATGGTGCTACGACCGAAAACACCAGGCGTTACATTGATTTCGCCTCGAAGCATGGCTTCAAAGGAGTTCTTGTCGAGGGATGGAACTATGGCTGGGACAATGACTGGACTGTCAACGGTCACGAGTTCGATTTCCTGAAACCGTATCCTGACTATGACCTGAAAGGGCTTCAGGAATATGCTTTGTCGAAGGGTGTGCGCCTTATCGCGCATAACGAGACAGGGGGCGCGGCTGAGAACTATGAGAATCAGCTCGAGGATGCTTTTGCACTCTACAACGAGTTAGGTATCAACTGTGTCAAAACCGGCTATGTCAACCCCTTGCTTGATAACCGAGAACTGCAGCACAGCCAGTATGGTATCAACCATTACAGGAAGGTTCTGGAAACCGCTGCACGTCACAAAATCATGGTTGTCAATCATGAGCCGGCAATGCCCTCGGGTCTTCGCCGCACTTATCCCAATATGATGGCCGGAGAGGGTATGAGAGGTCAGGAGTATAATGCCTGGTCCGATGATGGGGGTAATCCTCCGTATCATATCTGCATCCTACCGTTCACACGCGGTCTGGCTGGTCCCATGGATTTCACTCCGGGAATCTTCAATTTCGAGAATAAGGCTGTTCCGGGTACTCACCCCCAGACCACGCTGGCAAAGCAGTTGGCTGAGTATATCGTGATTTATTCACCTCTACAGATGGCTGCCGACATGATTGAGAACTATGAGAATCATCCGGCTCTGACATTCATCGAATCATGTCCTACAAATTGGACAAAAACCGTAGTTCCGGTTGCCGAGATAGGAAAGCATGTGACAATTGCACGCAAGGACCGTGATTCGGAGAACTGGTTTATTGGAAGTGTGACGGATGAGACTCCCCGTGAAATTTCTCTGCCGCTCGACTTTCTCGACAAGGATGCCTCATACAAGATGACGGTTTATGAGGATGGTCCCGGCGCCGATTACAAAACTGATCCGTATCCTCTCAACATCCGTCAAGAGACTGTGACTGCACAGTCTGAGTTGAAAATAAAACTTGCTCCCGGCGGCGGATCGGCCATCAGACTGATAAAAATTTAATTAGTTTCTAAGGATTCGATTTCTGATAAGAAAGAATGTATACGTGGTTTTATAGAATTTGTTGGTAGTTCAATAATGATATCCTGCCATATATACATTCTTTTTTTTAACTTCGACTTACAAAAGGTTAATGCTAAGATTGAATTAGGTAGATGAAGGAACCGGGCTTAACAGGATGTTTGGCATCGGTTCCTTTTTAATTTCAAAAAAAGTTCAGTTCAAAAATGAAGATGAAAGAAAATTGCATTTCAAAAGGATTGAGATTGTGCGCACTGATATGTCTGGTATGTCTGAATAATGTCCGTGGCGAAGAGTTACCACGATACCTTGACAGCACCGTTGCGCTTGAGGAGAGGGTAGAGGATGCGTTGCACCGACTTACTCTGGAAGAGAAGGTGGCTATGGTTCATGCACAGTCAAAATTCAGTTCACCCGGCAGCAGCCGCCTCGGGATACCGGAATTCTGGATGACCGACGGACCGCATGGGATCCGACCTGAAGTGATGTGGGATGAATGGAACCAGGCTGAATGGACCAACGATTCATGTACGGCTTTTCCGGCACTGACCTGTCTGGCCGCGACATGGAATCCGGAAATGTCACTTCTTTACGGTCGTAGCATTGGTCAGGAGGCGCGTTACAGAAATAAAACCGTACTGCTCGGACCCGGTGTGAATATTCTCCGTACGCCGTTGAATGGCAGAAACTTTGAATATATGGGCGAAGACCCTTATCTGGCTTCTGTGATGGTTGTGCCTTATGTCAAAGGTGTGCAGGAAAACGGAGTTGCGGCCTGTGTGAAACATTTCGCACTGAACAATCATGAGGTGAACCGCAACACAACCAATGTCATTGTGGATGACCGTGCACTTTACGAGATCTATCTGCAGGCCTTCAAGGCGGCTGTGAAAGATGGCGGAGCCTGGAGCATCATGGGAAGTTATAACCTTTACAAGAATCAGCAGGCATGTCATAACAAATATCTTCTGAACGATATCCTTAAAGGTGAATGGGGTTTTGACGGTGTTGTAGTTTCCGACTGGGGCGGTGTGACCGACACGGAAGAGGCTGCCGCGAACGGTCTGGATATGGAGTTCGGCACATGGACCGACGGTCTCACCTCAAGTGCTGAAAATGCCTACGACAGATATTTTCTCGCAAACCCATATCTGGATGGTCTCAGAGATGGGCGATACTCGGTGGCAGGTCTCGATGACAAGGTACGCAGAATCCTGCGACTGGCTTTCAGAACCAACATGGATCGCAACCGTCCTTTCGGATCATTCGCTACTCCGGATCATTTCGATGCTGCGAGAAAGATTGCGCAGGAGGGTATAGTGCTTCTTAAAAATGATGCCGGACTGCTCCCGATTGACATGAAGGATTCGGTGAATATCCTCGTTGTCGGTGAAAATGCCATCCGTTCGATGACCTTTGGCGGGGGGAGTTCATCGCTGAAGGTAAAGAAAGAGGTCTCACCTCTGGAAGGTATAAGGAACATGTTTGGAAGCGCTGCAAATGTTCGGTATGCCAGAGGATATGTCGGTGAACAACTAAGCGAATACAACGGTGTGTCGTCATCAGTTGATATTTCTGAGTCACGTTCTAACGAAGAACTCTCCAAGGAAGCGGTGGATATGGCAAAGAAGAGCGACTATGTCATCTTCGTCGGCGGACTGAACAAAACCGGCGGTCAGGATTGCGAAGGTGTGGACCGCGCGTCGCTTGATCTCCCGTATGGTCAGAATGAACTGATCGAGGCACTCGCTGCGGCAAACAAGAATCTGATTGTGGTCAATATCTCCGGCACACCTGTGGCAATGCCGTGGATCAAGAATGTGCCGGCCGTGCTCCAGGGATGGCATCTAGGCTCGGAGAGTGGCTCCGCCATAGCGTCTGTTCTCTCAGGGCAGGTTAATCCCTCAGGAAAACTCCCCATGACTTTCCCCCGAAAACTGGAGGATGTTGGTGCGCATAAATCGGGTGAATATCCCGGGGTGGCAAGAAATGATGGCTCCAACATTGTTGACTGCCGTTACAACGAGGGTCTGTTCGTGGGCTACAGATGGGCCGACAAGGAAAAGGTGAACCCGCTTTTCCCATTCGGTCACGGATTAAGTTACACAACGTTTAAGTATGGTAAGCCTGATACGGACACCTCGAAACTGAAAGAAGATGGTATGGTGACCGTCACTGTTCCGGTAACAAATACAGGGCTCAAAGGGGGTGCTGAAACCGTGCAACTTTATGTCAGAGATCTCAAATCGACTCTTCCGCGTCCGGTAAAGGAGTTGAAAGGTTTCCGGAAAGTATATCTTGAGCCGAATGAAACCGCGAATGTGACAATAGAGGTACCGGTTGAGAAACTGGCTTATTTTGATGACACTCGCCATCGCTGGGTCGCCGAGAAGGGAGATTTTGAACTTCTCATAGGCTCCTCGTCAAGGGATATCAGGGAGAGTGTGAAATTCACTCTTGACCGCGACTTTGAGATGGAATAGAAAGGAACTAAGTTCAGTAAGTAGAAGTTGAAAATTAGTTTATAATATAATTTTAACCTTCTGCTTTACTACTTATCCGGATTAATCAAGGTATGTTTTAGGGTTGATAACCTACTGAAGAGTAGGGGAAAACAGGAAGGAAACTGAGTGAACGCAATCGTTGCCACGTCAGTTTCCTCCTTTTTTTTGTACGCTTGTGCATCTCCGAAGCGTTGATGCCGTGTTATGAGATTCGGGAAATGATGTCGAGGTATTCTCTGGGTAGACGTATGTTGTAATAGCCGATCGCATCAGCGAACAGAGGTGCTATCTCCTTGTTGGAGAATCCTGACTCGGCGATGGCGAGTGGTGTGACAAGGAATGTTGTCTGATCCCATTCATAAATGATGTCAAGCAACACCGAGATTTCTTCGTTAAGTTTGTCAAATGTCACCCCCTGAACGGCCACGGAATATGTCGAACCTTGCAGACCTTCCGGGTTATTCATCTCGGCTCCGAATTTTTCACGAGCCAGACGTGCCATGGGTGTATCGGCGTCACCGGCGGCGTTATTTCCGAACACAAGGATTTCATCCTCGGCGAGAGAGGTGACAATATCGGGTGTGCAGACTCTTTCAGCCATTATCCTTTTGATGCTCTGCGGTATAGGACTATGGCAATAATCAGATAGATCATGTTGGGAATCCACATGGCTATCATGGGAGATGTGTAGCCGGAGATGGCGAATGTCGAGGTGACGGTCATGAACAGGATGTAACTGAAACTCAGCACCAGTCCGATACCGATGTTTATACCCATTCCCCCTTTCACTTTGCGTGAGGAGAGCGACATGCCGATGACAGTAAGGATAAAAGCGGCGGCACACATGGCGAATCGGCGGTGATATTCGATTTCGAATGATTTGATGTTGGCCACTCCGCGTTCGTGTTGACGCGAGATGTATTCCGACAGTTTGGGTGTGGTGAGCATCTCGTGGTCATTTTTGGCGATCAGGAAGTCGCGAGGCTCGATGGGAATGATGGTGTCGAGCGATATCCCTCTGGTGATATATTCGCGAGAGCCTTTGAAATCGCGTATCATGTAGTCGCGCACCTGCCACTGATGGAGGGTGTCGTAGCGGATGGTGTGGGCGGTCAGTCGCGACACTAATTTCTTATCCTTGAATGATTCCAGTGAGAATCGGTAGCCGGTTTTGGTACCGTTGTCATATCGGCTCATGAATGCTATTTGTCCGGGTGCGACCTGCATCATGATGTTGGAGCCGTAGTCCACACGACGGTTCTTGACGTAGGTGTTGGTGTAGTCGATACGCTTGACGTTGGCCGGGGGGATGATGTAGGCACTCAGCACGTAAGTCGAGGCGGCGATAATGGCAGCCGAGATGAGGTAGGGACGCAGCAGACGGCGGAAACTCACGCCTGCCGATAGCATGGCTATAATCTCCGAGTTATCAGCGAGTTTGCTGGTGAAGAAGATTACGGCGATGAAGGTGAAAAGGGGCGAGAACTGGTTGGCGAAGTAGGGGAGGAAGTTGAGGAAGTAATCAAAAATGGTGGCACTCAGCGGAGCCTTGAGGAAAGCATCGAGTTTCTCGTTGATGTCAAACATGATTGTGATTGCCAGAATAAGAATAATGGCAAAAATATATGTTCCGAGGAACTTTTTGATGATGTAAAGGTCGAGTATTTTAACCGGTGCCCTCATTATTGTCAGAGTCTGTTTGTTACATTAACTATCATTTCCTTTTTCCACTGTGCGAAATCGCCTGCCAGGATGTGGTTGCGGGCCTCACCTACGAGCCAGAGGTAGAAGGCGAGGTTGTGGATTGAGGCTATCTGCATGGCCAGCAGTTCGTTGCTTATGAACAGATGACGGAGATATGCTTTGGAGTATTCTCTGTCGACGATGCTGGGACCATCTTCCTGAATGGGTGAGAAGTCGTTGGCCCATTTTTTGTTGCGCATGTTCATGATGCCATGTCGGGTGAAGAGCATGCCGTTGCGACCGTTGCGGGTAGGCATGACGCAGTCGAACATATCCACACCGCGGTCAATTCCTTCAAGGATGTTAGCCGGTGTGCCTACACCCATCAGATAGCGGGGACGGTCGGCAGGGAGGACTTCGTTAACCACGTCGATCATGTCGTACATCACTTCGGCAGGTTCACCCACGGCCAGTCCGCCGATGGCGTTACCCTCGGCTCCGAGTTCGGACACACGGAGCGCTGCTTCGCGACGTAGGTCGGGATAGGTACACCCCTGAACGATAGGGAAGTAGGCCTGATGATGACCATAAAGGGGGGATGTTTCATTGTAGTGTTTCCACCCTCGTTCAAGCCAGCGCATAGTCAGGTCGAGCGATTTTTTGGCGTATGCGCGGTCGGCCGTTCCTGGGGTACATTCGTCAAGAGCCATCATGATGTCGGAGCCGATAATACGTTGGATATCAATTACATTCTCGGGGGTGAAGATATGCTTTGATCCGTCGATATGGCTTCGGAAATGTGCACCGTCCTCCTTCAGTTTTCTGTTGCCTGAAAGGGAGAATACCTGAAAGCCGCCGCTATCGGTAAGGATAGGGCGCTCCCAGCCGTTGAATTTATGCAATCCGCCGGCCTGACGCAGTATTTCACACCCCGGACGCAGGTACAGATGATAGGTGTTACCCAATATTATCTGCGCCTTGATGTCGTCGCGCAGTTCATGCTGATGCACCCCTTTGACCGATGCTACGGTGCCCACCGGCATGAAGATGGGTGTGAGAATCTCACCATGGTCGGTGGTGATTTTCCCTGCTCGGGCATTGGTGTCGGGGGCAGTGGCCTGTAGTTCAAATGTAAGCGGCATGCTGTTACTTTGTCAAGGGTGAGTAGTCGCGTGAATAACGGAGCATCTGAGTGGGGTAATCTTCAGTGTAGGAGATGGTTACGTCAGATATTTCGCCATTTTCGTCAAACACGGGAGTATAAACGGGATTTACGAATCCGCGATAGGGAGCGATGGTCAGTTTGGAGTAGCGATCAAGCACTTCCTTGTGGATGGCAGGGTCAACCTTAACAGCGTAGGTCTCAACGAGCGATGCTCCGGCCTGGTAGTCGCCTTCACTTTTAATACGTTGAATTTCAGCGAGTAACTCACCGAACAGACCACGCAGTTTTTCGTAATCGTTAATCTTAATGAAATGTTTGCCGTTGATTTCAACCATCTCTATGACATTATCCTTTTTGCCATGTTCCAAAGCCCATGCAGCGATAAGTTGACGGTTGCGCATGTGTGCCTCTTCAACATCTTTGCCGGGTTCGATGCGCACAAGTTGGGTCATCAGACCGTTGAGGATATATTTATAGTACTCGGCTTTGTAGGCTTCGGGGTTATCCAACAGACCTAATTCGATCAGTTTGGGGTCGGCGAGATAGTAGAGGGCGAAAAGGTCGGCACGGGTTTCCTCGAGGGTTGAGCCGTGGGCTTTCATAGCGTCGGGATCGACACCCGGGAGCAGTCTGCCTGAACCGTGACCGAGACATTCATGGAGGTCGGTGTGGAGGTTGTCGGTGATGAACAGGTAGTCATCGAGAAGTTTGCGGGTTGGTTCGTCGATGACAAATTCTTCGTTAAAACCGTTGCCGTGTGATGCAGCGTCGTAAGCCTGAGTGATATTTTCAATGGTCACTGATTTTGAGCCGTGAGCGGCGCGAATCCAGTCGGCATTCGGCAGATTGATTCCGATAGGGGTGGAGGGGTAGGAGTCACCGGCGAGGATAGCGGCAGTGATAACCTTTGCAGACACACCTTTCACCACGGGTTTGCGGAAGCGGGGATCGACGGGTGAGCGGTCCTCGAACCACTGTGCATTGGAGGAGAGGAGTTCGGTGCGGTTTGAGGCCTCCTGATTCTTGAAGTTTACTATTGATTCCCATGATCCGGTCATCCCTAAAGGGTCACCGTATGATTCAATGAATCCGTTGATGAAGTCAACCTGCGATGCGGTGTCATCGGTCCAGAGGATGGAGTAGGTGTCGAAATCGTGCAGATCGCCTGTGCGATAGTATTTTATCAGTGCCTCGATGATGTTTTTCTGAGCATCATTTTCGGCGTATGCTACCGCCTTTTCAAGGTTGGCGACGATTTTTTCGATTGCGGGGGAGTAGAGGCCGCCAACTTTATAAACCTGCTCCTCAATCTTTCCGTCTTTCTTAACCAGACGGGTGTTCAGACCGTGTGATATGGGGGTAAGGTCGGTGGTGTCCTTGCGCTGAGCATAGAACTCTTCAACCTCTTTCTGGGTCAGCCCATCATAGAAGTTGCAGGCAGAGGTGGCCACGAGGTCGGCACCGTCAGCCTGATTGACACGCTTGGGCATGACATCGGGGTTGAAGATAACCTCGCATATAGTGCTGAAGTTGGCAGGACGTTTCTCCGCGGGGATGAGTGTTTCGAAATACTCCTGAGTGAACTCCGGAGTAAATTTGTCAGTTGAATAGTGATGGTGTATGCCGTTGCCGAACCAAACCTGTTTGAGATATTTTTCAAAGGCTTTGAATTCGGGTGTATTGCGGTCACCTTTGTAAGATGTGTAGGCATCTTCGAGCAATCCGCGAATCTCGAGGTTGTATTTACCATACTGGTCCCAGAGGATGTCGCGACCCTGGAGGGCTGCTTCGGTGAGATAGTAAACCAGACGTTTCTGGTTTAGGGAGAGGTCTTCGAATCCGGGTACCTTGTAACGGAGTACCTCTATGTCGGCGAAATTGTCGACGGTATATTTGAAATTATCTTCTGCATTCATTGCTGTCAAGGATAAAGAAACTGCACAAAGCGATGCAGCGAAATATTTTGATAATGATGTCATGGTCAAAAAAAGTTATTATTCTACGTAAAGAACCAAACCCTTAAGGTATTCACCTTCAGGATGATAAATGTTGATAGGATGGTCGGCCGGCTGGGTCAACTGGTGCAGAATGCGCACCTTGCGTCCGGTTTGTGCGGCAGCCGAGAACACGGCGAGTCGGAACTGTTCGCGGCTGACGGCCTGGGAGCACGAGAACGTGAACAGGATGCCGCCGTGGGCAATCTTTTCAAATGCGCGGGCATTGATGCGCTGATAGCCGCGGAGTGCGTTTTTCAGGGCGCTCCGGTGTTTCGCGAAGGCCGGCGGGTCAAGTATGATAAGGTTATATTGACCATCTTCCATCTTGTCAAGGAATTTGAAGGCATCTTCGGCAAATGCTTCATGACGTTTGTCGCCGGGGAAGTTGAGTTCGACATTGGCCGATGTCAGGGTGATGGCTTTTGATGAAGAGTCGACGGAGTGGACAAGTTCGGCACCTCCGCGCATGGCGTAGAATGAGAATCCTCCGGTGTAGCAGAACATGTTCAGAACCTTTCTCCCTTTGGCAAAATGCTCGAGCAGGGCACGGTTTTCACGCTGATCGACAAAGAATCCGGTTTTCTGACCTTTGAGCCAGTCGACATAGAACTGCAAACCGTTTTCCATGGCGAGATTTGTTTCAAATCCTCCTATCAGATAGTCGTTCACGGGGTCCAGACTCGCTTTGTAGGGGAGTGTGGTCTCCGACTTGTAGTAAACGTTTCCGATGTTTATGCCGTCGAGTTCGGTGAGGGCTAACGCAATGGTATTGCGTGCGAAGTGCATACCCGGGGAATGGGCCTGCAGCACGGCCGTGTTACCGTAGATGTCTATGACGAGACCGGGAAGGAAATCCCCTTCGCCGTGAACCAGACGGAAGGCGGTGTTGTCGGGGCGCAGCAGTTGGAGCGCCTTTCTCAGGGCAAGCGCTTCGGACAATCGTTCCTTGAAAAACTCCTTGTCGATTTTTCTGTCGGAGAAATCAAGGATCCGGACAGCGATACTGCCAATCTGATAGTGTCCGGTTCCGATGAGGCGTCCGTCGTGAGTGACCACAGTCACCACTTCACCCTCCTCAATATCTTTGGGAAGAGAGGCTATGGCACCTGAGAAAACCCAGGGATGGAAGCGGTCAAGCGATTCCTCTTTGCCACGTTTAAGTTTAATCTCTTTTATCATTTTATCAGGAATCTGTAGATGTCGTTAGCATTAGCATACAGGAGCAGGAGCACCAGGAAGAGCATACCCACATACTGCGAATAGATGAGAACTTTCAGGGCCGGTTTGCGACGTGTTACCACTTCCCACAGTGCGAAAACGATGTGTCCGCCGTCAAGAGCCGGTATCGGAAGGACATTCATAAATGCCAGTATGACAGACAGGAAGGCGGTTATTTCCCAGAATGAGAGCCAACTCCATTTGTTGGGGAACATGTTGCCGATGGCTGCGAAACCGCCAACTGACTGCGCTCCTTCTTTGGTGAAGATATATTTTAATGATGACACGTAGGCGGTTAACTGATTGACTCCGTCCTTGACACCTTTCGGCACTGATTCGAACAAACCGTATTCAATGGTCTGAACATCATAGACCTCCGTGATAGGTTTGAACTGGAAGCCGAGTTTGCCTTCGGGTGTGGGGTGAGCATTCAGGGTAATCTCCTCTGAGTCGCGGATGACTGTCAGAGTGACATCCTTGTCGGCGTACGCCTTGATGGCCTGCGCGAATTCGGTGTAGGAAGGTGTCACCGAGTCACCTATGGCAATGATACGGTCGTCAGCGAGCAAACCGGCATCAGCCGCGGGCTCGCCATGCATAACCTCCTTGACTATCACCGGCATACGGTAGCCCATGAAGGCTCCCGCTTCGGACAAGGTGAGCAGGAATTTTTCGGGGATGGCGATGTTGACTGTGTCATAACCGTTGGCATTGTTTTTGCGAAGCACAGTCACCTGTTTTGCCTCAGCCATTTTGATCAGGGTGCCATTCTCCTTCGCATCAAGCAGTTCGCCGTCAGCCATGTAGGGAATATCACCGTTACGGAAACCGATGGCATGAGCCGCTTCAACGTAGTCCATCCCTTCGTAGGCATTCTCGTAGGGGATGTATTTTTCACCCCAGTGATATGCTATACCGATATAAATTACTATGGCGAGAAGGAAGTTGAAAATCACACCTCCGGCCATCACCAACAGGCGTTTCCATGCCGCTTTTGCGCGGAAGTCGGTGGGATGCGGGGGTAGTTCCATCTGCTCCTTCTGCTTGTCGTCCATGCTTTCGTCGATCATTCCGCCGATTGAAACATATCCTCCCAACGGAATCCAGCCAATGCCGTAAATGGTGTCGCGCCAGGTGGATTTGCCATTTTTCTCGGTGTCACGTTTAACGGCTTCCGAGCGTTCAAATTCCTCCTGTTCGGTCAGATTGCGCTTGAAGAAAGCCCACTTCTTGGTTCTCGGATCATAGCGGACAATTGAGAAATAGGGATTGAAGAACAGGTAAAAACGGTCGGCACGCATACCGAATATTCGTGCAAAAATGAAGTGACCGAACTCGTGGATTGTAACAAGCAGGGCCAGTGCAAGAATCAGTTGCAACCCTTTTATGAGTATTGTTTCCATTTAGATTCTGTTTGAGATTTTTTCCGCTATTTCTGTTGCTATGGCACGTGACTCATCGTTGCAAGCCACATAGTCCTCGTAAGAGGGTGACTCTATGAAAGGTATGTGTGCGAGAGTTTCGGTGATAAGCGGATAGATGTTGGTGAATTTTATTTTTTCAGTCAGGAATGCCTTGACAGCAACCTCATTAGCCGCATTGATCACGCAGGCGGTGTTACCGCCACGGGTAAGGGCAAGATCGGCAAGGGTTATGCAGGGGAATTTTTCTTCGTCGGGTTTCTCGAAGGTGAGGGTGGGGTATTTGGTGAAGTCAAGATGTTCTTCGGGTGCATCGAGACGTGTGGTTTCTCCAAGGGCATAACGTATGGGGAGACGCATGTCGGGAATACCCAACTGCGCTTTGACCGCACCGTCGACAAATTCCACCATGGAGTGAACTATCGACTGTGGATGCACAAGCGGTTCGATTTGATCCGGGGTAAGGTTAAACAGCCATCGCGCTTCAATGATTTCAAAAGCCTTGTTTAGCATTGTGGCCGAGTCGATTGTGATTTTCGCTCCCATGTTCCAGTTGGGATGATGGAGAGCGTCCTTAACTGTCGCAGCCTCAATCTGTTCTTTGGTGAAGGAACGGAAAGGACCACCCGAGGCGGTGATGATGACTTTGCGGACACGGTCATGATTTTCGCCAACCAGACACTGATAGATTGCAGAGTGTTCGGAGTCGACGGGGAGCATGGTAGAGCGCGATTCGGCGAGTGCCTTGCAGACGATGTCGCCGGCAACTACAAGGGTTTCCTTATTGGCCAGTGCAATCTGTTTTCCTGCACGTATGGCGCGCAGGGTGGGGGTCAGTCCGCTGTAGCCTACGGTAGCGGTGACAACCGTGTCGAAGCAATCCAGCATCATTGCATCGTTGATGGCATCCTGACCGGCTGCTGTCCTTATGCCTGCCGGTTCAAGTGCCTCCCGGAGTTTCCAATATTGGGCGACATCTGCAATAATGGCCCATTCCGGACGGAACTGCAGTGCCTGTTGTATGAGGGTGTCCACACGGGTTCCGGCAATAAGCACCGTGGCCTTGAAGCGGTCGGGGTATTGCGCTATGACATCGAGCGTCTGAGTGCCGATTGAGCCGGTTGAACCGAGTATTGCTATTTTCTTTTGATTGGTCATTACAAATGGGTTTATTCCAGTTTACAAAATTACTGAAAAAAATCTAATTCATCAAGTAACCGCCGTGTAATTGACATAGTTTCACTGTCGTGAAGTGTTAATTCATGTTCACAAACCTTGCGTGCTACGGGTGCCGATGCGGGGAGGAGGTTAAAAAGGAGGCGTATCGCAACATAGCGGTCCATTGACACCGGGCTTTGAGCAAGGGATTCTGCCAGTTCGAGGGCGTAGGGTGTATGGCGAAGAAGTTTGTGACATAGTATGTCGGCAACCTCCTGAGTAGGTGCTTCAGATGCCCATTTCCGACTTTTTTTAATGGGAAAAGTTTCGGCTGACACAAGCATTGGAGCGAGCATCATTGATTCGCGTGTCGACTTGTTTTCCCAGAGTGCGTCGGCAAGGGGCTCGTTTTTACCTGTTGCTGCGGCAATATCCGACAGTTGGGGGAGGTTAAGGCCAAAGATTATTTTGTAGGCACCTGTGGTTTTGCGTATGGTGTCGGCGATGATGCCGTTGCGCAGGGCAAAGAACTGTCGTTTTACGGCCTGCATTGAGTTGAAAGAGGTCATCGGATTCAGTGATGAAATTTAATATATGTTTTGATAAAAAACACTTAAAAAAATAAGGCTAACCCTTTATGAGTCAGCCTTGTTTTGTAGCGAATCCGGGAATCGAACCCGGGTCTCCACCGTGAGAGGGTGGCGTGCTAGGCCACTACACTAAATCGCCTTGCGTGTCATTCGCTTTTGACGATGCAAAGTTAGTTTAAAAATTCTGATTAAACAAATTATTTCAGTATAATTTTTCCAAAAAATTCGGGGCGATGGAAGTCGGGATCGGGGGTGTCTATCGGGAACAGTGACATGAAATGAGGCTGGGAGGTTCCGGATGCACATTTGTTGAAGTTGGCGCGCATCTCAATCGGTTCACCTTTGTATTCCACTCCTATCAAGTCGAGGGGTATGCCGATGAGAACGTTCCATGTGAACAGCCCTTCAATCTCCTGGAAAGGACGTGTGCCGCATGAGGCGTAGCGGAGCACTCTTGACAGTTCTTCATCCGTCAGGCGGTGGGGATTTTTGCGTTCAGAGCGATGTGAGGCGTTGATTGTGCCGATGCAGTTGAACTCAAAGTTCCAATAGTGGTTGTCGCATGTAGGGGAGACAAAGAATTCAATGCAGGAATCGCTTGCCACGGGAGAGTTGTTGGTGTAGTTCACGGCACACAGGTAGTTGCATCTGACAAAGAAGTCAATATAGAGCATTTTCCCGTTGTGAGCCACATTGACTACAGTCAGGGGCTGATAGGGGTAACGGTCACGCCAGTTGACACATTCTATTGATGCCTTGTTGCCGTGGTCCTGAAGTATGGAGAGAACTTCATCGGGATCAAACCCCTGAAGCGTAGGTATAAACGGTATTTCTAATTCCTTGATTTTGTGCATGATGGTGAAATGTTATGCGATCATGTTCTTGATGCTCATGTAGCACCCGACAATGGCCATGATGAACAGGATGATTGCGATTATTCTGTTGAAAAGCCACATTGAACGAACGTTGAAGTGGGCGCGTACTTTGTTGACGAAATATGTTATCATATACCACCACAGCAGAGCGCCGACGAAGATGCTTGTGTAGCCTACCGTGTAGTGGTAATATAGAAATTCTTCCTGTAGGAAATTGAATCGTGCGAACAATCCTATGATGAAGAAGAGTATCAGCGGATTGGAGAATGTGAACAGGAATCCTGTTCCGAAATCGGCGAAGAAGTTGTTTGATACCTCTTCCTGAGGCTTTAGTTGTCTGGCGGGATTTTTGCGGAAAAGGAAGAATGCGAAGCCTGCCAGAACCATGCTTCCCAAAATCTGGAGTATGTTCTGGTGAGCCTGAATGAAGTCGGTTACAAACGAAAGTCCTAATCCGGTCAGGAGACAGTAAATGAGATCTGACAGCGCTGCTCCGATACCTGTGAAGAACGCCGGCCAACGACCTTTGTTGAGCGTGCGCTGGATGCATAACATTCCAATGGGTCCCATGGGAGCGGATATGAGTATCCCAATGAGAAGACCGCTTGTTGCTATGTCAATGAAATGGTGCATCGTAAGGAGTCAATGTCTGTATCGGTTGCTGGTATCCTGTTATTTTGGGAGTTATCTTATTCTGTCAGAATCGCGGAGTTTTTTCTCATCTTTCTTCATTCCGTTGTAGGCGAGCAGGGCGAACAACATTGCCCCGATAAGGATGAGTACACCTCCGACCCACAGCATCTGTGCTCCGGGAACGGCTCCGTAGATTATGAAAAGGGCAGACACGCAGAGAGTTGCCATCAGTAGCATTGAAATCAGTGTAACCCGTTTCTGTAACCGGAGGTTCTTGAACAGAAAAATATTGATGAGGAGGAGAACGGCTGTCGCAATACCCACAATGAGAAGTACGGGATAGTCTTTAACCATTATCTGTGTTATTGATTCTTCAACGGTCAGGGAGCCGAGAGAGGATGTGCAGAACATCCCGATCAGGATAATGGTAATTATCAGATAAACTGTCTGTATGCGTTGTATTTGCATGGTGTTGTTGTTTTTTATCTACTTTAGTCAAATTTTAAATGCAAATTTAATCAATCCTATTCTTTTTACCAAGGAAGTCGTCTAAACTTTTTAAAAAATAAGGTAAATGATATATGGATTATATGGATGGGAAAAAGGAAGAGACTATGTCAACGGTTTGTGACATAGTCTCTCGATTAGAACGTATGAGTTGAGGAGTTGTTAACGTAGTTTGAGTTTCTGTCCGGGACGGATTTTTGTTGTTGTTTTCAGTCCGTTGACTTTGCAGAGTTGTTTAACGGAAACCCCTGTGCGTGAGGCGATTTTGCTCAGGCTGTCACCTTTACGTACGGTGTAGGTTGAGGACTTGCCTGAGTTGGATTTCTTGGTAGATGCCTGATAGGGGTGATTTTTCTGATATTCGGCCTGATACTGTTTTGCGTATTCAGTGTTGGCGTTCGGGTCGAAGTTACGTGCATTCTGATAGGTGTTCTTGTCGAATGTGTAAGTATCGGTATGCACTGTCTGGTTGGCGAAGTCGAAGATCGCCGCTGGGTTGATGGGGTAACCCATGAAGCGGGTTTCGAAATGGAGGTGGGGACCTGTTGAGCGTCCGGTGTTACCGGCCAGTGCGATGGGGTCGCCTGCTTTAACGTAAGTGTCTTCGTCAACGAGGAATTTTGAGAGGTGACCGTAAACGGTTTCAAGTTCGTTTTCGTGGCGCACGATAACGTAGTATCCATAGCCGCGACGGTCAAAGTTGGTCATGCGCACCTTACCGTCGAAGGCTGCACGGATGGTGTCGCCGATATGTGCTTTGAGGTCTATTCCTTTGTGCATGCGTTTGAAGCGTCGACGGTAGCCGTAGGGTGAGGTGACATAGCCGGGGTGAGGCATGCTGAAGTTGCTGACGTCAATGATACGTGTCTGAGGTACTTCTGCACCGGCGTAGGCGTTGACGCGACGGCTATCCCATCCTTCGGTGTAGATATCAAGTTCCGGTTCTTCTTCTTCCTTGAAGAGGTTGTCCAGGAACTGCTGAGCGTTCTCTGCTTTGATTTCGTTGGGGATGTTTTCCTGTTTGGCTATGAGATCGTTGTGTTCTGCTATGTGGGCACCGGGGAGACGGTAGGTTTGCGCTGAGAGGGAGAGGGCGCTGCTCGCCAGTGTCAGAAGCAATACTGATATTTTCGATTTAAATAACTGCATTATGATAGATTAGTTTAATTCGTCGGGTGCGTAAATATAGTTTAGAGTAACGGGAGAGTAATCGAACAGTTCTTCAGGTTTGAAGAATCGGTTTGTTTCGATTATGCCGTTTTCCTTAGAGTCAGAAGCATGAACGATGTTTTCCTGTGAACTCATGCTGAAATCACCGCGGATGGTTCCGGGAGCGGCATTTCTGCCGTTGGTTGATCCGACCATAGTTCGGATGACGTTTACGGCGTCAACTCCTTTGAGGCACATCACCACCACGGGCGTGGCCATCATTGATTGGAGGATCAGCGGGAAGAAGGGTTTCTCCACCAGATGAGCGTAATGTTCACGGAGTAACTCTTCACTCAGATTCATCATTTTGAGTCCGCAGATAATCAGCCCTTTCTGCTGAAATCTGTCGATAATCTTCCCTATCAGGTTACGTTGAACGCCGGAGGGCTTGATAATTATGAGTGACTGTTCCATGTTTATGATTTGTTTTAAGGGCGAAAACCATACACCAAGGATAGATTTTCACACCGTAAAGTTACAAATTTCGTCCGAAATATGCTAACCGGGCATGTGTAAAAATCTTAATTAATTCTATCGATATGTTAAAACGATGTCTAATATGCTGACAGTCAGCGGAATATTAAAAACATGTTTTAAAACATGTTTTTAACTTCCTTAAACAATAGGATGATAAATAAGTGTGTTTTCGCTATAATTAGTATTAGAGTAATTTCAATAATATAACAACGAGGAAGCCTGAAAGGTTTCCTCGTTGCATATTTTTATCCCGGAACTGTGCTTATACCCAGCGGGTGTAAGCGAAGTCCATACGGTGGGGGAGTTCGGGGTTGTAGGGGTAAATACGGTAAGCGTAGCGGTAAACGCCGGCGTTGTTGATTTCTTCAGTGAGGTCGTAGGTGATTACGTTGCCTTCTTCCTTGACGATGTCAAACTGACGGGTTTCAACCAGTTTTTCTTCGCCTTCTTCCTGGCGGTAGAATACTGCTTCAACGCGCAGGTCACGACCGATGCCGTTGGTGTCGATGATGATGCGTGTGTTGAGTTTGTCGCCGGTGATGGTGTTGGTGTTTTCTGAAGCGATAACATCAAACACTTTGATGCCGTCCCAGAGCGATGCGATGCGTTCTTTCCAGGCAACGATATCTTTGGCGAGTTTATAGTTGTCAGCCATCAGTTTGTCGGCGCGGTTTGCTTCCTTATCGTAGAAACGGCTGATGTAGTCATCGATCATACGTTTCATGGTGAAGTGGGGAGCGATGTCGCCGATTGAACCTTTGATGTATTCAATCCATTTGGGTGAATAGCCTTTTGAGTTCTGTTCGAAGTACATGGGGATAATCTCGTTTTCGAGCATTGAGTAGATTGTTGCTGCGTCGAGTTTATCCTGCTGTTCCTGCTGCTCGGGTGAGAATGTACGTTTGTCGGTAAGTGCCCATCCTGCTTTTTCATTGAAGCGGTAGCCTTCATACCACCACCCGTCAAGAACCGAGAAGTTGAGTACACCGTTCATTTCCGCTTTCTCGCCGGAAGTACCTGATGCCTCGAGGGGACGGGTGGGGGTGTTCAACCAGATGTCCACACCGCTGACCAGACGTTTG
>JAAVGE010000019.1 GCA_014800385.1 Bacteroidales bacterium | reverse complement strand
CTGTCATCGAGGCCTCATTCTCCGTTGCCGGATATGACGCGCTCCGTAACTATTGTCTCGAACAGGAAATAGAATGGGATGACACCATCTGTTATCTGCGCCGTGAAATCCTCCCGACAGGGCGGTCACGCGCCTTCATCAACGATTCTCCGGTCAATCTTGACCAGTTGAAAGCGGTGTCGTTATATCTGGTGGACATACATTCCCAGCACCAGAACCTCCTGCTTGTCTCCCCACCTTACCAGATGCGTATTCTTGACGTGATGGCGGGCAACGAGGGTCGCCTGGAGGAATATGCAGTGCGCTTTGCAGCATACAGGGCTGCGCTCAAAGAATATGTAGCCCTACGCCGTGACATTGACAAAACCAATGAGAACGAGGAGTTCATGCGCTATCAGTTGGAGCAACTCGATGCCCTGAACCTGACCGAGGGGGAGGATGTCGAACTTGAGCGCGAGCGTGAATTGCTGGCCAATGTTACCGATGTAAAGAACTCGCTCCGCCTGGTTCTGGATAATCTGCAGGACGGGACCCCGTCCGCCATCTCCCTTATCCGCGAGGCGGAAGATGAGATTGACCAACTGTCGGATCTGATTGAGGAGGCCGATTCGCTGGCTCAGCGTCTGGAATCGGTAAGGGTTGAACTGCAGGATATAGCCGACACCTTTGCCGACTATGACAGCGGTGTCAATGCCGACCCTATGCAACTCGAGGAGATTGAGCAGCGTCTGTTGCAGATTGCGACGATGAAACGTCGCCACAGTGTCGAAACCACCGACGAACTGATGGCAATAGCCGATAAACTCCGCACGCGCCTGGACACAGTGGACAATGCCGACCAACTGCTCAAGGAGTTGGAAACCAAAGCCAAACGAGCCAAAGCATACGCACGCGAGAAGGCACGCGAAATTTCCGAGGCACGCAAGGCTGCCGCAGCCGACTTCGGCGACCTGTTACGTAACCGAGCGCTACCCTTGGGAATGGAAAATCTGACAGTGAAAATCGAGGTTACACCGGCCGATATGTCTGCCACAGGTATCGACAATGTGGAATTTCTTTTCGCTTTCAACAAAAATCAGGAACCGCTCCCCGTGGGCAAAACCGCTTCGGGTGGTGAAATATCACGCTTGATGCTGTCGATAAAATCGATCGTGGCCTCACGGATGCAACTCCCGTCGATCATTTTTGACGAGGTCGACACCGGGGTGTCAGGTAAGGTGGCAGACAAGATGGGTGGCATGATGAGAGATATATCGCGCAGCATACAGGTTATCGTCATCACTCACCTGCCGCAGGTGGCAGCCAAGGGTGACACTCATTTCAAGGTGTTCAAGCATGACAGTGAGACAGCCACAAACACCTGTATCGTGACCCTCACTCCTGACCAGCGTGTGACCGAACTTGCCGTGATGCTCGGGGGATCGGAAATCGACCGTGCGGCACTCGACAATGCCCGCTCACTTCTAACTAAAGAACTCAATTAAAAATGCAGACCAACGATTATATTTTCGGCATCCGTGCCGTTATGGAGGCTATCGAAGCCGGTAAGGAAATAGATAAAGTGCTGATGAGCAAGGACCTTGAAGGCGACCTTGCCATGGAACTGATGGCTTTGATACGTCAGCGCGGAATAGTGTGTAAAAAGGTGCCGGTAGAGAAAATCAACCGTATCACACGCAAAAATCACCAGGGTGTGGTGGCGATGCTTTCGGCAATCACATATCACCGCCTCGAACATCTTGTACCCCAACTTTATGAGGAGGGTCTCCTGCCGTTTGTGGTTGTTCTGGACGGTATAACCGACGTGCGCAATTTCGGTGCCATAGCCCGCACCTGTGAGTGTGCGGGTGTCAACGCCATAGTCATTCCCGAGCGCGATTCGGTGAGTGTGGGGGGCGACGCTGTCAAGACATCGGCCGGGGCACTGCTCCATATTCCCGTGTGCCGTGAGCGTAACACCCTCTCGGCAGTGCGCTATCTCCGTGATGCCGGCTATCAGGTTGTGGCTGCTTCGGAAAAGGCTGAAATTAACTACACTCAGGGGGACTTCACAACCCCCGTAGCCATCGTGATGGGGTCTGAAGATACCGGCATTTCCCCCGAGGTACTTCGCCAGTGTGACACATTGGTCGGTATACCCCAGTTCGGTAAAATCGGCTCACTCAACGTTTCGGTCGCTGCCGGAATCATGATGTATGAGGTGGTTCGCCAGCGTCTGAACGCCGACATGGAAGTGATCTGAATATCTTCTCATATATTTTAATACAACGTACCCCAATATTTGCGTTCAAGCGATGCAAATATTGGGGTACGGTATATGAAGTCGTCTAAGAAACTGAACTTTTCATGCATTACTTTACAATCCGTGTTTATCTGTTCTAATCTGTGACTGCGGGCGCAGCAACGCTAAAATCTGTGTGTTTTATTCCTTTTTCTCTCTTTCTTGATATTGGTTTATAATACGATTAATCAGATTTTCTTACACACGGATTTTTTCGCTTCGCTCTAATTCACGGATAAAACGGATTTTCACGGATCTTATCTTGCTTTACTTCACGATGTCCGCATCGCTCCCTCCCCAACTTGCNAAACTCATCAAAAAATATCCTCANAATCATTCGCACATAAANTTAANCAGTTTCTTANAAAAAGTTGAGGTATACAAATTTTAACATTCTTATATTTTTTGATTCCGTAAATAATTTATAAATTTGCAGAAACGGACTACCATCAGAAGCCCCGTGTCCGGGGAATGAGAGGTGGGATGTTGAAAATCGGACCAAATCCGAAAACATACATAGAAAGCGTTTATCCGCGCTGATTCTTGACTGTTGGGAATTCTCGCAAAATTTTCATTTAGAAGTCAGGGATTGAGCAACGGTAGATGCCCGTGGTTATGTAATTTATGCGACCTGTGTGAGCCTNAGGTGGTTTGCACGGGTGTTGAGCGTTACATACAGGCGTGGGCTTCTGCGTTGCCGTCCAACTTCTAAAGGGCAATGCGAGAAGCCTCCAACAGTAGGACGGTAACAGATACAGATTCCTACGCTTTTTTATTTTTTATCAACCGGANTATCATATACTTTATAGGGGAATCTTGAAGTATCGTTAACTTATTTCTCTATCAAAGTTATGAAAAAGTTATTTCTTTCTTTGTTCACTGTTATGGCGGCCTTTTCCATGGGTGCCGTCGTGCAGTTCACTTATCCCTATGAGGGGAGTGAACTGACCTATGAGATCTGGAACACCGTGACAAACCCCAAGAAGGTTCAGGTNGTCAGCGGCGAGGGTGTGACGGACCTTGTTATTCCTGANACCGTGGTGTATAATGACGAGAAGTACATCGTGACGAATATCGTGGCGAGCGCATTCGATGGAAACAAGACCATCACATCTCTGGAGTGCTGTCAGAGACTGGTGTCTATCGGAGATTTCGCGTTCCGCGGGTGTCCCAACCTGGAGACAGTTGTTTTTCCTGATGAGTTCGATGAAATAGGTACCTGGTCGTTCGGCAATTGCCCCAAGTTGCAGACAATCAACAAGATCAACGTCCTTAGGATTGGCACAAGCGCGTTTAACGGATGCTCATCGCTGGAGGAGATCGATATGACGGACGATGCCACTAATTTGGGCGCATATGCATTCAACGGATGTAGCAGCCTCCGCAGAGTCCGGCTGTCAAGCCAACTGAAGAGTATCCTGCAGAGCACGTTTCAGGGGTGTACGTCATTGACAGATATCAACATCCCTTCCGGTGTAACCCAGATTCAGACCAGTGCTTTCCAGGATTGCACGGCTCTGGAAGATGTGACCATGGGAGAGGGCGTGACAATCATTAACACCAATGCTTTCCGCAACTGTAAGAGTCTGCAATCCATAGAATTGCCATCGAAACTTGGAACTCTGGGCCAGTATGCGTTCATGAACTGTTCGGCTCTGCAATACGTTGAACTGCCTTCATCCATCACCTCACTGGGAAAATATGTGTTCGGAAACTGCACGGCGCTTAAATCCGTAACTATTCCGGAGTCAATCACCTCCATTCCGGAACAGATGTTCAGCGGATGTACGGCACTGAAAACCGTCATCGCCCCCTATACGCTGAAAACCATCGATACATCGGCTTTTTCCGGATGTACTTCGCTTGAGCAGGCGGTTATCCCCAATTCCGTGACAACGATAGGGGTGTCGGCATTCAACGGATGCACCGGACTCACCAAGGTAGTCATTCCCCCCTCCGTCACCTCAATAGGCAGTTCGGCGTTCAAAGGTTGCACAAATGTTAAATCAGCGGTGCTTCCCCCTGCTTTCACAATGGTGCCGGCGCAACTTTTCAGCGGATGTACATCACTGCAAAGCGTGTATCTCGGTCCGGATGTCACATCTATCAATGATAATGCCTTTTTCGGCACAGGTGTGACGGATGTCTATATTACCGCACAGACTCCTCCGGCCATAGCAAGTTCCAGTTTTCCTGAAACAACCAGGACTCTCCATCTCCAGGGTGATGAAGCACAGGCAAAATATGAGGAGGCGGACTACTGGAAAGAATTCTCGGGATTCGAACAGATGGCCGTTCCCACGGACATAAGAATAAGACGTCTGAGCGTTTCCGCCAACCCTGAGGAAGATACCCCGGAAACCTATGCAGCCGTGGTTGAGGGTAAAGCCGGTGATGTGATCAAATATGAGGCGGTTCTGGTTGGAGATAAGGTGGAGATTCCATATCTGTTCTGGAGTTCATCCGATCCTTCCAAAGCATACGTGAACAATTACGGCGTGGTGACTCTGCTGGCTGATACTGACGAGACAGATCCTGTCACCATCTCATTGCAGTCGCTCTATACTGACGGTCCCACACGCGCTTTCTCTGCCGGAGAGGATCTGCAGGAAGATTTGGATATACCCACCGGTGTGGAGGAGATTTCAGATTCCGGAAACGACGCGAAAATCCTTACGGGAGTGTTTGCGGTTGACGGCAGGTATATAGGCACTACACTTGACGGGGTGTCGGCAGGTGTATATGTATGTCAGTTTGCAGACGGAACTTCCGGGAAAGTTATCGTAAGATAAGGGATATCCGCTGATTGCGCAATAACGTATAGTGTTTTCGGCGGATGCTCCGGGGAGCATCCCTACACTCTTGACAATCAATACATTAACCCTGTAGGGCTGCTCCATGGAGCAGCCGCATAATCCTACATACGGCGAGGATGCGCCTATTTTGACACACCCTCCTAAGGGGTTGGTGAGACGGGGTGATGGTTTGAAATAGGTTGATTATCGGGGTGGTGGTTCGTGGATTTGATTGAGATTCTTAAACACACGGATTTTTTAACTCGCTTCGCTTTGTTTCCACGAATTTTTACGGATTTTCACGGATCTTTTTCGTAATCATACACACGGGTAACTTGCTGCGCTCGTATGCACGGATGGGAAGGATTTACACGGATTTTGCCGTGAAAAATTCCGTGAAAATCCTTCCAATTCGTGGTTG
>JAAVGE010000018.1 GCA_014800385.1 Bacteroidales bacterium | reverse complement strand
TTTTAAGGATCTTTTTGGCGATTTTTGCCAAGTATCGTCGGTCACGATGCCCGCATCGCTCCCTCCTCAACTTGCAAAACTCATCCAAAAATATCCTCAAAATCATTCGCACATAAATTTGAACAGTTTCTTATATTCTGCAAATTTATATAAATGTTTGATTAAAGAATGATTTTATGTTATGTTTAAAAACATATTTCTTTAACCTAATTCTGATAACGTTCTATCAATCAGACTATTGACCGGCTGAGGGGCTATTTGTTCCTGTTAAAATATTCTTTGGAGGCTTTCCTGACCTTGCCGCTCAACGCCAGTACGGCAATCATGGAGGGGAAAACCATCAGGGCGTAAAAGAGGTCGCAGACTGCAACGGCGGCATTCAGAGGTATGACAGCGAAAATAATCAGTGAAACGATGAACACGTAGGTGTAGATCTGTGATTTCGCCTCGCCGAACAGATAGGATGCACAACTTTTTCCATAGAAAGAGTAGGAGAACATTGATGAAAGTCCGAAGCAGAGCACAATCAGCAGAAGCAGATATTGACCGCCAGGGATAGCCTTGTCAAAGGCTGTCATGGCCATCTCCAACCCCTTGATGTCGCCTCCGGCAGGGATGTCGGCGCAAAGCAGTATGGCAAGAGCGGTCAGGGTGCAGACCAGTCCGGAGTCGATACTGGGACCGAGCATCGCTATCAAACCCTCGCGTACCGGTTCATCGTTGCGTGACTCACCATGCATGATGGAGGCTGTGCCCACACCTGCGTCATTGACAAGCGCGGCGCGTCGGGCACCGATAATCGCCACTCCAATCAGGGCACCGAGTCCGGCATCAAGATTGAACGCCTCGCGGAAGATGGATGCTATCACTTCCGGTACATGTGCGAAGTTTGTGGCTATGATATATGTCACCATAAGGAAATATACACCCACCATGAACGGCACCAGAACCGAGGCCACACGGGCAATACGTTTGATGCCCCCTAAAACCACCAGCGACACGATAATGGCTATGCCGATGCCGCAGAGCAGACGGAACGACTCGGTGTTGTCCAATCCGGTCGCGCTGCTGAGGATACCTAAAAACTGACTCCCTTCGCGTCCTTCAGGGGTGGTGAAGGCTGTGGTGACCGCCTCGGTAAGTTGGTTGGCGTTGATGATGCACATTGTGCCAACCATACCGGCAAGGGCGAAGAAAACGGCCAGAGGTTTCCACTTCATGCCAAGCCCGTTCTCAATGATATACATGGGACCTCCGCGGTGATTGCCTTTGTTATCTTTGCCGCGGTACATTAAAGCGAGAACCCCTTCATGATACTTGGTGGCCATGCCGACAAGTGCGCTGACCCACATCCAGAAAATTGCACCGGGACCGCCTACAACAATAGCGATGGTCACACCGGCTATATTGCCAAGACCGATAGTGGCGGCAACAACTGAGGCAAGAGCCTGTGCAGAACTGATCTGTCCTTCACCATCCCCTTTTCGGCGCAGTTCTTTAAATGCTTCGGGGAGACGGCGTAAAGAAATCAATCCTGAACGGAGAAACAGATAGAGTCCGCCTCCAATGAGCATGATAAAGAGCGGGTAGCCGCAGATGGAGTCGGCGATGGTTGTGAGCAGTTCGTTCATAATCTAAATAATCTTTTTGCGTTTTCAGTGGTCAGGGAAGCGAGCCGTTGAGGTGTCATTCCCAATGAGTCGGCAACGTGGGCGGCAGTGTGAATCATAAAAGCCGATTCGTTGCGTTTGCCCCGCATCGGTACCGGAGCCAGATACGGTGCATCGGTTTCAAGCAGCAGCCGTTCGGGGTCAATATGTTTGATGGTGTTTCGGAGTGAGGAATTTTTAAAGGTGACTATGCCGTTTATACCGAAATAGAAGTCACCGGTGCGACGGATACGCTCCACATCTTCGGGCGTGCCGCCGAAACTGTGGAACACTCCCCTCGGAGGCTCAGGAAGCGAAGCGAGCACCTCAAGTGTTTCATCGAGCCCTTCGCGGCAGTGGATTATTACCGGTTTGTCCATATCCACTGCCCAACGGCATTGAGTACGGAACACCTCCATCTGTTCCTCGCGGAAAGTTTTGTCCCAGTAAAGGTCAATCCCTATCTCCCCCACGGCAACATATTGCGAAGGGTCAGCGAGAAGTTCCGCCTCAATCTGATTCAGAGCCTGACGGTAGTCGCTGTTGACTTCCGTGGGGTGCAGTCCCATAGCCATGGCTGTCACTTCTGGACGGCGGCTGTGCAGGAGTTTCATCGGCTCGACCGTCGAGAGGTCGACGTTGGGAAATATCATGAATCCAACACCGGCATCTACCGCCCGGTCAACGGCAGCGGCAGGGTCGGGGGCGAACTCCGGCAGATAGAGGTGGGTGTGGGTGTCGATGAACATGAGTTAGGAAATCAGTGGGTGCGACCAATGGTTGACAGAGCCAGGTCAATGAAGAATTTCTCGTCACTTGGACTGAGTCCGGCTGTTTTCACTGCAGCCACGGCATCATCGACATAACCCTTTATCGCTTCGGTGCAGAGTCGGGGTATGTCGTTATCGTTGTATATCTCCATTACTGTGGCGATTTTCTCGGCGTTGGAAACCGGGCAGTGGTCAATAAACCTGTGAAGTTTGCCCGATGAGTCTTTGCTCAGTGCAGTCACCAGGAGCCATGTGCGTTTGTTGTTGACGATGTCGCCACCAATCTCCTTGCCGAATATCAGAGCGTCGCCGTAAGTGTCAAGATAATCATCCTGCAACTGGAAGGCGAGACCGAGTTTTTCGCCGAAGGTGTACATCGCTTTGCGAACTTCTGCTGATGCACCACCCATGATGGCGCCCATCTCGCACGCTGCACCCAGGAGAACGGATGTTTTCAGGCGGATCATCTCAACATATTGTTCAATGGTGACGTCATCCTGCTGCTCAAAATCCATGTCATACTGCTGACCTTCGTAAACCTCCATGGCAGTTTTGTTGAACAGATCCATCACGTCATTAAGATATTCGCCGGCGTTCATCGTAACACGCTGAGTGGCAAGCGTCAGCAGGGCATCACCTGACAGGATGGCAGTCGCTTCGTCCCATTTGCGGTGTACGGTGGGGCGACCGCGACGCAGGTCTGCCTTGTCCATCACGTCGTCATGCAGAAGGGTGAAATTATGGAACATCTCCATGGCCATTGCCTGGTTGAGGGCTTTGTCGGAGTTGCCGCAGAGTGCCTGGCAGGTGGCCAGTGTCAGCACGGGGCGAAGACGTTTACCGCCGCAGTCAAGTATGTAGGCTATCGGCTGATACAGTCCTTCGGGACGTTCGGGATATTCAATGCCGCGGAGTGCATCGTTGATGATTTCAGAAAGAGTGTCGAGTTCTAACATATTTGTTCAGAGAGAATTAAAAATATTTGGGGGGGATTAGAATTTCTGCATATCTACCAGATGGCGGTAGTATCCGCCGGGTATGGCGAGGAGTTCGTCGTGTGTGCCACGTTCAACGATGCGTCCTTCGTGGAGCACACAAATCAGGTCGGCGTTCTTGATTGTCGACAGACGGTGGGCGATGACCAGCGTGGTGCGGTTTTTCATCAGGCGGTCCAGAGCCTGCTGCACTAACTTCTCACTCTCGCTGTCCAGAGCCGATGTCGCCTCGTCCAGAATCAGTACGGGGGGATTCTTGAGGATGGCGCGGGCAATGCTGACACGCTGACGTTGACCGCCCGACAGACGGCAGCCGCGGTCACCGACGTTGGTCTGATAGCCATGTTCCGATTCTTCTATGAACTGGTGGGCGTTGGCAATCTTTGCCGCCTCTATCACCTGCTCCATGGTTGCTTCCTTGACACCGAAAGTGATATTATTATAGAATGTGTCGTTGAAGAGTATCGCTTCCTGGTTCACGTTACCCATGAAGGAACGCAGGTCATGCACCTTCAGGTCGCGTATGTCAACGCCATCAATGGTGATCTCTCCTTTCTTCACATCATAGAAACGGGGAAGGAGGTCGGCCAGGGTGGATTTTCCTGATCCGGACTGGCCCACCAGAGCCACGGTGCTTCCTGCCGGAATATCCAGATTGATATCCTGCAGCACGGGGTTCTGACCGTAACTGAAAGAAACATCATTGTAGCGGATATGTCCCTTGAGTTGGTTTATCTCAACCGGTTTGGCGGGGTCCTTGATGGGGTTGTCGGCACTCAGAATCTTGTCGATACGTTCCATTGAGGCAAGACCTTTCTGGATGGAGTACATCGCTTTTGACAGATCCTTGGCGGGGTTGATGATGCTGTAGAATATCACCATATAATATATGAATGATGCTGCATTCATCGATGAGTAGCCGTTGAGAATCAGCGAACCGCCGAACCACAGAACTATGGCTATGGCGCATGTGCCGAGGAATTCGCTCATGGGGTGAGCCAGAGCCTGGCGACGTGCAATCTTGTTGGATAAATCATAGAACACCTCGTTTTCGCGATGGAAGCGGCTGCGCACTTTATCCTCGGCGTTGAAAGCCTTGATGATACGTAGTCCGCCGAGGGTTTCCTCGATGTTCGACATCAACAGCCCCCATTGGTTCTGTCCTCTGAGCGACTTGCGTTTCAGACGTTTGCCGATACGACCCATGGCGAGTCCGGCTATGGGGAGGAGTACAAGCACGAACAGCGTGAGTTGCCATGAAATGAAAATCATGGTGGCCAGACACACGATGATCATAACCGGATTTTTGAACATCATGTCGAGGGAGGCCATGATTGAGTTTTCAATCTCAGCCACGTCACCGCTCATGCGTGCCATAACGTCACCCTTGCGTTCGGAAGTGAAAAACGATATGGGGAGAGTAACGATTTTATCGTAGACGAAGTTGCGTATGTCGCGCACAATCCCCGAGCGCATGGGGATTACAAAATATGATGCCAGATAGGTGACACCGGTTTTCAGAGCGGTCATCACCACCAGCAGTGCGGCCAGCAGAGCCAGTGTCGAGGCCTGTCCCCATTGCTCCACAGCCACCTGGGTGTAGTAGTAGAAATTGTTGAAAACAACATCTTTGAGCGAACCGTCCTCGAGGGTCATGTAGTGGTAGACCGCTTCCTTCACCTTGAACAGCATCTCCAGAATGGGGATGATGACAGCGAATGAGAACAGCGTGAGGAAGGCTGCGAGAATGTTGAAGATGATACTCAGAACGAGATACTTCTTGTAGGGGGGTACGAAGCGTCGTAGTATTTGGATGAATTCCTTCATTTTGTTGCGGTGTATATTGAACAGGTGCCGAAAGTGAGGGTGCGGCAGAGGCAGTTGGTGAAGCCTGCGTCGCGCATCAGTTGAAGCATGCGGTCGCCTTGCGGCACGGCGGCGATGCTTTCCGGCAGATAGGAGTAGGCGCGTGTATCTTTTGAAATGAGGCGTCCCACGGCAGGGATGAGGGTGCGTGTGTAGAGGCGGTAAAACGGTTTGACCAAAGGTGACTGAGGGGTAGAGAGTTCAATGACGCAGATCATTCCGCCCGGTTTCAGTACGCGGAACATCTCGGCGTAGCCACGATCCAGATGCTCAAAGTTGCGCACCCCGTAGGCCACTGTCACGCAGTCAAATGAGTTGTCGGCAAATGGAAGTGCAAGGCAGTCGCCGGTTGTCAGGGTGACTTTGTCAGAGAGTCCTCTTTCGGTCACCTTGCGGCGTCCCAGTTCCACCATCCCTTCCGAGAGGTCGATTCCGGTAACCTGCTCGGGATGCAGTTCCAGAGCGAGTTTGATGGCAAGGTCAGCCGTGCCGGTAGCAACATCGAGTATCTGCGCCGGGGAGTGCTTCCTTATCATCTTTACCGCCAGAGAGCGCCACCATTTGTCGATGCCGAAGGTCATGGCGCGGTTCATGAAATCGTAGGCGGGGGCTATGGAGTCGAACATGTCGCGCACCTGATCGGTTTTGGGGCGCGTGTCGTTGACGTAGGGATTGATTTTCTCTGCTTTTACTTCCATTTGGGTTAGGGGAGGAGAGTGGACTGCGGGGAGAGGGAAATAATGATAGGTGTTAATAATCAAGAGTGGTGACACCGTCAGAGCCGGGCATCACCACTCATGAAAGTGAGTTGTTATTTCTGAAGATTCTGCAGGCAGTTCAGAGTGTTTTCGGCGATGCGGTCGGTAAGTTTTGACTCATCGGCCTTCACGAATTTCATGCCTGTGATTTTCTCATACAGTTCGATGTAGCGTTCGGAAACAGACTGAACAAATTCAGGAGTCATTTCAGGAACGGTCTGACCGGCCTGACCCATGAAGCCGTTTTCAATGAGCCACTGGCGCACGAATTCTTTTGACAACTGACGCTGGGGCTCACCTTTTTCAAATTTTTCCTGATAGCCGTCGGCATAGAAGTAACGTGAGGAGTCGGGGGTGTGAACCTCATCGATGAGGATGACCTTTCCTTCGCGTTTGCCGAATTCATATTTGGTGTCAACCAGGATAAGACCCTTTTCAGCAGCCATTTGTGTGCCACGGGCAAAGAGTGCGCGGGTGTACTGTTCCATCACTTCATAATCCTCTTTTGACACTATTCCCTGGGCGATGATTTCCTCGCGTGAGATGTTTTCATCGTGACCTGCGTCAGCCTTTGTGGTGGGGGTGATGATAGGTTCGGGGAAACGTTCGTTCTCACGCATACCCTCGGGGAGTTTCACACCGCAGAGTTCGCGGCAGCCGTTCTTGTATTCGCGCCATGCGCTGCCGGTGAGGTAGCCGCGGATGATCATTTCCACGCGGAACCCTTCGGCTTTGTAGCCCACGGTGACCATGGGGTCGGGCGATGCGAGTTTCCAGTTGGGGACGATGTCGGAGGTGGCATCGAGGAAGTAACCTGCCAGTTGGTTGAGGACCTGACCCTTGAAGGGTATCCCTTTGGGAAGGACAACATCGAAGGCCGAGATGCGGTCTGTTGCGATCATAACCATAAGGTCGTCGGCAATGGTGTAGACGTCACGCACTTTGCCATGGTATTCGGCAGTTTGCGAGGGGAATTTGAAATCTGTTGTAAGAAGTGTTGATTCCATGAGGAAATATTTTAGTAAGTTCTGTATGTCAAGAGGTTGAAACGTTGAGGATTATGCCGGATTGAGGTTTTCGGCGGTGTCGTCGGGCTGTTCGCCTCCGGGATGCTCCTTGTCGTAGTGTTCGTAGGCATCCACGATGCGCTGAACCAGGGGATGTCGCACAATATCCTTCTTGCCGAACTCAACTTTCCCTATGCCGGGAACGCCGTCAAGCACACGCAGGGCGTGGCGCAGACCGGAGGAAACGGAGCGTGGAAGGTCAATCTGGGTAAGGTCGCCTGTGATGATCATCTTGGCGTTGTTGCCCAGGCGGGTGAGGAACATCTTTATCTGGTGGGTGGTGGTGTTCTGTGCTTCGTCAAGCACAATGACAGCGTCGTTCAGGGTGCGTCCGCGCATGAATGCCAAGGGTGCTATCTGAATGACGTTTGTTTCCATGTATTCCTTGAGTTTGACTGCGGGAATCATATCCTCGAGAGCATCGTAGAGGGGCTGGAGATATGGATCGATTTTGTCCTTCATGTCGCCGGGGAGGAAGCCGAGTTTCTCACCTGCTTCAACAGCCGGGCGCGACAGGATTATTTTTCGGACCTCGCGGTTTTTGAGGGCACGCACAGCCAGGGCGATGGCAATGTAAGTTTTACCCGTTCCTGCGGGACCGAGGGCAAATGTCAGGTCGTTTCCGGTGAATTCCTCCACCAGTTTCTGCTGATTGGGGTTACGCCCGGAGATCGGTTTGCCGTTGATGCCGTAAATTATCACGCCATCTTTTTTTATTTCCGGCGCACCGGACCCTTTTACTATTTCAAGGATAATATCTTCGGTTATGGAGTTGTGCTCGGCACAGTATTTTTCAACTTGTTTTACTTTTTCTTCAAAAGCGGCAGTCTCGTCATTCTCGCCAATGACTTTTATGACGGAGCCGCGTGCCATGATACGCAATTTCGGAAAAAGGTTGCGCAACAGGTGCATATTGCAGTTATTGACGCCGTAGAAGGCTACGGGATCGACTGAGTCTATTATAATTATTCGTTCTATCAATTCAATTAAGGTTTAGAGAGTTTATTACCAAGTTAGGAAAGAGAGGTTTTGTCGGGTAATAAAGAGTTTAAAGACGGGGTGGTTTGTCTTAATCGGGGAGAAGTTGGAGTATGCAGCAAAGGGAGTACCGCGATAAGCCCCTGTATGAGCAGGGGGTTAGCACCGGAACTCCCGAATGAGTTATGGAGACGATTAGTGTCTGTTTCTGTTCTTAACCGAGTGTGTCAGTGAGAACTTCCTCTGAAACGGCTTCAACTGCAGCGGCTTCGGGAGTAATCTCTTTGGCAGTACTCTCGGTGGAGTATTCAGTTCCGGCAACTACAGTGTTCTGAGCCTTGACGCGTGAACCGGTTACGGTTGAAGCGTTGGGAGAGCAGAATACAGATGCTATAGAAAGCACTGCTACGGCACCGGCGAGCACCCATGTTGCTTTAGAGATGAAGTCGTTGGTTCTGCGTACGCCGAGAACCTGATTTGAACCGGCGAAGTTTGAAGCAAGACCGCCACCTTTGGATTTCTGAACCAGTACTACACCTACCAGAAGGATGGCAACAATTACAGTTAATACAATAATAATTGTGTAAAGCATTGTAAATATGTTTGTTATCTGTTTTGTTTTTACTTTTTAAGATTGCGTGACGGTGACGCAGGTCACCACTTTTCGCAATTAGTTTGCAAAGTAACGAAATTTTTCCGAGTATTTCAAATATTCGGTGTTATATTTTGTTTTGAATCCGTGAATCCATGCAAATCGGGGTCATGCCGCAGCATATTGCAGCATGACCCCGAAAGTAATATCGTAATCTTGTTAAAAGAACATGTTGGTCGATTTGCTGTAGAAGAGCATACCCGAGCCGACTTCCTGCGACACGCTTTCGCCCATTGAATTGGCTACGATGGCCAGGGAGAAATGCAGGGCTGATGAAGGACCGTTGGCGGTGATGATTTTGTCGAGTGCCACCACACGCTGGTCACGCATCTTAACCTCTTTGTGGCAAAGTTTCTCGAAGCCGGGATAGCAGGTTGCCTCGTGGCCGTCAAGGATTCCGAGGGGTGAGAGAACCACGGCGGGCGACGCGCAGATGGCGGCTATCTTACCTCCGTTTGCCGCATGTTTCTGAAGCAATTCGTTCAGGGGATTGAAGTTATGCAGATTTTCTGCACCGGGCATACCGCCGGGAAGGATAAGCCATTCTATCTCGTCGCTGTTGAATACACCGTCGCTGAACAGCATGTCGGCTTTGATGGTTACTCCATGCGCTCCGGTTACATTGCGGTCGTCGGTGATGGATACTGTTTTCAGATTCATTCCGGCGCGACGAAGCACGTCAACCGGGGTGATGGCCTCGATTTCTTCAAATCCCTTGGCAAGAAAAAGGTAAGATACTTTCATAATTATGTCAGTTGTTAATGGTGTACTTATTGTTAATGGTGTACTTATTGTAGGTTACTTGAATTTCGGTTGTGAGGGGGTGTGCCCTGCAAATATACAAATATAAAACAATACCCGTGACGGTTAGTTCAAATAAAGTTGTTAAATTTGCATAAACATAATTCCCGTCAGATGAAAAAAATTCTGTTTTTTACGTTCGTCATTGTGCAGATGACCCTTCTTTTCACGGGGTGCGACCGACAGGAGTACCGCACTATGCAGGGAGCGGTGTGGAACACCACTTATCATATCACATATAACAGCAGCATCAGTCTGGATGATTCCATCCGCGGGGTGATGCGGAGGGTTGAACTGTCGCTGTCGCCTTTCAATGACTCCTCGCTTATTTCGGCGGTAAATCGTGGCGAGGCGGTAAAGGCTGACTCCCTGCTGCGTAAGGTGATGGAATGTTCGCAGAAGGTCAGTGAATTGAGCGGAGGGATGTATGACCCCACGCTGTCGCCGCTGATCAATCTGTGGGGGTTCGGATATAAGAAAACCGATGCGACACCCTCGGAGCAGGAGATTGCCGACGCATTGCAGTCGGTAGGTATTGGCGAATGTGGCATAGCGGCCGACGGCAGTGTGGTGCGCAAAAGCCCGTTGACGGAGTTTAATTTCAGTTCTATCACCAAAGGGCTGGCATGTGATGAAATCGGTGCGATGCTCCACCGCAACGGATGTCACGACTTCATGGTGGAGATAGGTGGGGAAATCGCACTCTCGGGAAAAAATATCAAGGGGAAGCCCTGGCGGATAGGTATAGAGGCGCCGCGTGAAGGGATAGCGGCCACCTCGCGTGAGGCTGTTTCCGTGATGGATCTGACCGACTGTGGTGTGGCCACATCGGGTAATTACCGCAATTTCCGTAAGGATGGCGAGGGGCACTCCTTCGGTCACACCATCTCGGCTGTCACTGGGCGACCCGTCGGGACATCAACCCTGAGTGTCACGGTTGTTGCCCCTGACTGCATGCTCGCCGATGCGCTGGCCACCGCTGTCATGACCGTAACACCGGAAAAAGCCCGGCAGATGGCTGATGCATTGCCGGGCGTATGGATTATGATTGTTACCGGCACCGAGGCCGGAGAGTTCAATATAGAGGAGTTCGGGCAGAAGCCTTAGAAACTGTTTGAATTTCAGTATTTGAATGAACTGCCCCCGAGGAACTCGCGCAGGAGCGATGTGGGTGGTATAGCCTTTTCGGGAATAGGACAGAAGTAACTGAGGAATTTGAGCAGGCGGTTCGCCTCGGTGTACTCGGGGGTGTCATGCGGGACGGTTTTCAGCAATTCCTCGCCATATTGTTTCATCACGCCCAATTCGAAGATGAGCGATGAGTTGAACATGGAGTCGGCATTTTCCTGATACGGGAATATCCATTTCTCCTCGCCACGGCGCACGCTCGGCCAGCGGCGTATGGTTTCCAGAGGTGATGTCCCGCGATATTTATGGTCGCGTATGATACGTCGAAGCAGTCGGTTGTCTGTGGTCGGTACCCAGTTGTGGTTGTCGATTGCAAGTGTTGTCAGCGCTGACACGTAAACCTTGTACTTCATTTCATCGGCAATCTCGGCTGTCAGTTCGGGGTTGAGCCCGTGTATACCTTCAATCAGGAGGATGGAGTTTTCTTTCAGCCGGATTCTGTTACCCTTGAACGAGCGTGTGCCGGTTTCAAAACTGTAGTATGGGAGTTCTACCTCTTCGCCGTTGATCAACCGGTTCAGATGTTCGTTAAACAGATGTATGTCAAGGGCGTAGAGCGATTCATAGTCGTAGTCGCCGGTTTCATCGCGCGGAGTTATGGTGCGGTTGACGAAATAGTCGTCAAGCGAGATCATCTGAGGCTCAAGCAGATTGGTGAGCAGGTATATGGCGAGGCGTTTGGTGAAGGTGGTTTTGCCCGACGATGATGGTCCGGCTATCATCACCACCCTGGCGCCGCCATTGTGATAGCGTTTTGTTATCTCGTCGGCGATACTGGCTATCTTCTTGTCATGCAGCGCTTCGGCCACGTTTATCAGACTTTCGGTACGGTGTTCTTCCACGGCGCGGTTCAGTTCACCCACATTTTTTACACCGATTATGTTGTTGAAGCGGAGATACTCGGTGAAGGCGTTGAACAGTTTTTCCTGAGGAATGGGGGTTGCCGCCTCCGAGGGGTTTTTCGGGTCGGGACCGAGCAGCAGCATCCCGTCGTGGTAGGGTATGAGGTTGAATGTTTTCAGATAGCCTGTCGAAGGAGCCAGCGGTCCGTAGTATGAATCGGCGGTTTCCCCTAAGGTGTAGTAGTCGGCATACAGTTCATGGCGTGTTTCCAGCAGAAGTACCTTGTCGTTCAGGTTCTCCCCGGCGAAAATCTCCGCAACATCTTTGCGCAGTTTCTCATGCCGTTCAAACAGAATGTCAAGGCTTGCCAGATGAAGCATTCTGGAGCGCAGTTGCTCAACGATCTCCACGCTCAGGGGGGTGTTCATCCCTATCAGTCGGCAATAGTAGCCGTGAGATATGGAGTGCCCGATTTTGAGTTTCGCTTCAGGAAGCAGTTCACGGACAGCGGCGAAAAGAAGCATGCAGAGCGAGCGGATGTATACCCTGTTGCCTACCGGAGAATCGACCGGAATGAACTCAACCACTTTCGGGGCGAACAGACAGAACGAGAGGTTTTCGGTTTTGTTGTTCACGGTGGCGCAGATCGGTTTGAACGAAATCCGGTCGCTTACACGTTCAAGTACTTGGCTCAGGGTATCACCGGCTGAACACTCGATATAACTATTGGTGTTGGTGCAGAAAATCTGAATATTCATAATTGACTGAGAGTTGAAACGTTATTATCAGCGTTTGTGGCGTTCGGCATCCGCTTTACGTCGGTAGTCATCGGCACGTCGCTGATAGTCGTTGTAGGATCGGTTTTTTGATTCGAAGCGCGACAGCGCGGATGTGGCCTTTGACATATATGAACGCGCTCGCGACGGGTTGTTGTGGCGTGTTTCGGTGAGTGCGTTCTGCAGAGCCATTTCGGCATCGGCCTGAGCGCGTTGAGCATCGCGGCGATAGGTGTCGGCCTGACGCTGATAGCGTTCGGCCTCACGCATCAGACGCTCCGCTTCACGCTGATTGGCGTAGAGCGGAGCCGCTATGGTGAGGAGAAGGAGGGTGAATGAAACGAGTTTCTTTGTCATTTGAATGTGAATGGTGAGTAGAGTGATGTCAGACGACCTAAAATGGAGTCTGTGCGTTGCTCCATTTCCGGTGTGATATATTTCTGAGAGAGAGAAAGGGTGACATCGGCCGGAATCAGCGCGGGCACAAGCGTGTTGTCGGAGAACATACGGGAGAGTTTGCGTGCGATGGCTGTGCGGAGACGGCGCGGTTTGGTGGTGTCGGTCATGACGAAGTAGAGTAACATTACCGGACGAGCCGATGCTGCCCCGGCTTTCATGCTCCATTCGCTGATTTTTGACCATAGATGTTTGGTTGTGCTTGTCGTTTTCATGGCTTTCTTATTTATGTTACAAATATAACACATTTGTCAGCAGAAAATATGAGCAAAAACCGTATTTTAGATAAATTAACACCGTGGTCATCTCCGTGTTGCGATCAAACCGTTAAAGAAGCCGATGACAATGGTGATAGCCCCTACTGTCAGGAGGTCGGTGAAGTGTAGTTCCACGGGATATGCGCTGATAGTGAGGTTGGCGGTGTCTGTGCCCAATTTTATTAATCCGAAATGCTGCTGTGCCAGTGATAGGAGCGCCCCGCCGATAATGCCGATGAATCCACCGATCACGCTGATCAACCATCCCTGAATGATGTAGATGAGGTTGATTTGGCGCGGTGTGGCACCCATTGCCGAGAGTATCCTGCGGTTGCCCTGCTTCTCGATAATAAGCATGGCCAGTGTGGAGATGATGTTGAACGATGCGATGATAAGGATGAAGGTGAGCATCAGGAAGGTTATCCATTTCTCGGTCTGTATCATCTTGAACGCCTGCTCCTGCTGCTCTACACGGTTCTTTACCAGATAGCCGTCGCCTGCAATGGTCTTGACCTGATCTCTGATACTTCCGGGGGCGGGTGTGAAAACGGCTATGGATGATGCCTGGGTGGTGTAATCGAGCAGTTGGCGTGCGGCATCAAGGGGTATTATCAGCAGGTCGGTGTCGTAGGTGTCCTGCTCAACCTGAAATACTCCGGCCATCCGGAACAGGTCGGAGCGGAACGCTGTGGAGGGGTTGGCGGTGTTGATACGCCCAACGCGGCGCGGCACATAAACCTCCATCGGATAGATCGACGTAGGGCGGAGACCGGTGCCTATGGCCACACCTATCGAGGAGAGGGCTGTCAGCGGCTCGGTTGACTGCAGCAGCGGTTCTCCGTCAATGATTATGCTGTCGATGTGCGCCCGGCTGATGAAATCCGGGGTTACCCCCATTATTTTTATCGGCATCTGGTTGGAGCCGGAACGTGCCAAGGCCTGTTCCTGAAGCACGGGCAACGCTGCCGTAATGCCGTTGATGGCCGACAGTTTTGTAGCCAGCGCATCAGCGTCGGCAATGACTTTCCCCCGGACCGGCACCACTGACAGCGGCGGGTCGATACGCGAGAGTTGCCGCAGTGCAAGCGAATTGAATCCGTTGAACACCGAAAGCACCACCACCAGCGCCATTGTGGCAACAGCAACTCCCGCCAGTGAAATCCACGATATGATGTTCACGGCGTTGTGTTGCTTTTTAGATATGAGGTAGCGCAGGGCTATCCTTAGCGGAAAGTTCATTTACTTGCTGACAGCGGGGTAAACGGTGAGAGTTTACTCCTCGGCACCCTCTTTCTTACCCAAAAGGTTGTCGATGTTTTCGATATAGTCCAGCGAGTCATCCAGGTGGAAGAACAGTTCAGGGGTCTTGCGCAACTGAAAGCGTACTTTCTGAGCCAGTTCATAGCGGATGGTTTTCGCACTTTTGTTGATGCTTTCAAGCATTGCCTCACCCTTGTCGGAGGGGAACACTGAAAGGTAGGCACGCGCTATGCTGAGGTCGGGAGAAACGCGCACCTGGCTGACGGAGATTATCACCCCGTGGGTCTTGGCGGTTTGCTGACGGAATATTTCACTCAGTTCTTTCTGTAGCAGTCGTGCTATTTTTGCTTGTCTTGTAGATTCCATAATTTTTGTTTTACTTTGAAAACAACGCCACGTGTGAAAAGTTTATTTCACCAGCACTCGCAGGGGCTGACGCTGACTGTCGACGGTGATGATATATGCGCCGTAGGGGAGCATCAGTTCCATGTCGGGCGTTACCTCGGGAAGTGTCATCACCAGACGTCCGGCGGTGTCGAAGATTGAAACATTATAGTGAGTTTCAACACACACGAAGCGTATGCCGCCGGGAATGTTTGCGGTGCCTAAGGTCATGTCGACCTCAATTCCTGTCACCCCGCTGTGTTCTACGAAAATCACGTTGGAGGGTTCGGAACGTTCACCTAAGCGAACGGACTGAACGGTGTAACTTTCCGATGTCGATTCGTTGAAATCGTCAATTTCGAGCCAGTTGTCCTGTGCCACAAGTTCTTCGGTCGATGAGTTGCCGTTGTTGTAGCGTGTGCGGGTCACCACGTAGTAGTCCACCACATCCTCCTCGGGAATTTCCCAGTTGGCGGTGTAGCCGGTGTCGGTGATCTCCGATGCGGGGAGTGCGGTGAGAGTGTGGAGTACTGGCATAGGCAGACATTCGCCATGGAGGGAGACTGTGCGTGAGCCTGTCAGTCCGCCGTCGTAGATCAGTATGTTGGTGGTGTGTTCGCCTAATGCGGTGGGGGTGTAGGTTATCTGCAGGTTGTAGCCCGACGAGGTGTTGACCAGACTGGTTGAGATGCTTGATGTGGGGAGGCTGAACATGGCTTTGTCATCCTTGTAAAGAGTCACGGTCAGCGAACGGGTCAGGTTCTCGCCGCGGAAAAGAAGGTTGGCGGTGGCTGATTTGCCGAGTGCCACCTCGCCGAAGTCAAGTGCCATATCCTGGACGGGAGTGATCAGGTTGGGTGTACCCACCGAAGGGTTTCCGGCATTCTTTTCATAGAATATCTGCCCCTTCTTGTTACCCCAGAGGTATTCCGCCAGGTCGGGATAGTCGATGAACGGGTTGCGGTTGTTCTGAATTTTGTAGACCTCCTCGTTGCGGTCATATTCCTTCTGGCTGGGGGGATCCTGGCGGTGCCATTGCAGAAGCAGGTTCACTGCCCATGAGTTGAGGGTGGGGTAGAGGTTCTGCTGAACCATGTAGGTGTATTTCCATGTCAGGTTCTGGTAGCAGCACACCATATAGAAATATGCGCGCGCGAGGTCACCTTTGTATTCGTTGTCAGGCTCGAACACCTTTGCAGCGCCGCCACCCTGACCCGTTACGGGAGGACCCACTTTGCTTATGCCGTTGTTGAACGATGTTGAGGAGCATACCCCCAGAGGATAGTTGCTTTTGGCGGTATTGGCCTTCATCTCCGAGGGGTAGAGGTGGTTGAGATCAGTGTATGCAGGGGTGTCCGTGCCTCCTCCCCACCAACTTTTCGGAAAAGAGTGTTCACGGTTCAGACCGCTGAACGAAGGGGTGTAAAGGGGTATTTCGGCATACATATCCCACCACATCGGATGGCCGTTCTGCAGAATATCATTGTGAACGTCCGTGCGCTGGAAATATTTTGGTAGGTCGGAGTAGGAGGAAACCTGTGTGTGGTTGTAGAGCAGTTCGTGAATGGCGGTTTTCAGTGTCGCTTCACTTTTACCGTTCAGTGATGAATAGTAGCCGGATGGGATGTCGGCATTCATCTCGTTGGCACCCAGCAGAATAAGCAGGGCGGCAGAGAGGATGGCGTTCAGGGTATGCTTCATTGTAGTATATTGTCAGGTTAATCAATAAGTAGAAGTTAAAAATTATTTTATATTATCAAGCAGATGATGTTTCTACTTATTTCATTTCTCTTTTCGGCGCTATTCCGTTTTTTCCTCAGTCGTGTAGTTCTCTACACTCCTTCTTCAAAAACAAAATATCACACGAAAATAGAAACGAACTAAGTATAAACTAATTTTCAACATCTACTTAAACCGCAAAAATAATACAATAACTTATAAAAACCATCAAATTAAAGAATTTTAAGATTTTCGCGGGTTATGTGGGGGTAATTCTCATAATCACCCGGGTAATGTAACCGCTTAACCGACGTTTCAATCTTTGAAAATATGTTAAAATCTATTAATTTAGAATATTTTTAAGTCAAATATTTTGAAAAGAAAAAAAAGGTCACTAATTTTGACGGACTAAATCTTAATAACACAAAAAAACTAATTTAGCATGAAAAAATTATTACTCCTTGCTTCTACCGTTGCTATGGGCGTAGTTCCCATGTTCGGTCAGATACAGCCTTCACATGATCCTGCAACTTATGCTCCTGCAGACGGTTATACATTGACTAACCGATGGATTATCAGCCAGATGACTGTTGGACCCGATGCAATGAATGTTGTTCCTTTCTCAAGCAACAATGCCCGTACTGCAACCATTTTGAATGGTGAAGTATATGTAGCAGAAACAAATGCTGATTTAAACGGCATTCTCCACCGTTTTGATTTCGCTTCCGGCGCCAGCAAAGGTTCACTCAACCTTACCATTAACGGCGAACCTCTGAACGGCACACTCTGCGCCAACAACGTAGGTGTTGATGATTACGGTCATCTTTATGTTTGCGGTTTCCGTGCTGACTTGAATAAAGGTTCTCTTCAGGTTTACCTCGTTAATCCTGAAAACGGTGAACTTACCGCTCTTCCCGAAATCAGCCCTCTGGATGCCGGTGAATCAGCATCTGCTGCTGCCGTACGCGTTGACTACATTGACGTAATCGGTGACCTTACCGGTACTGAATGTTCAGGTACAGTAATGGCTGCCTGCAACACTGACAACCTCGCTGTTCTCCGCGCTGTTCGCGAACAGGGCACAGACGAGTTCGTTGGGGGGTTTGACGGTTTCTTCTTCTGGGATGCTACTGCAATAACTGAAACTTGCCCCATGATAACTGATACCGATGCAGGCAAAGTTTCTCCCCAGGCTTCTTGGGGTACCGCTCCTATGGTTAAGATGATCAACGATGAAGAACACCTCGGTGAATCATTCTACGTTGACGGCTTCACCACCGCTCCCGCAATCTACAACACTCAGGGTACTCTCACTGACAGTTTCAACAGTTGCATCAGCCTCGCTCCCGTTGTAGGTACTAACGGTATCGCTGAATTCTCTCTTGGTGATGACAACTTCGCAGTATGGTCAGTATGCCAGTATGACAAAACTCCCGGTTGTACCGCTTCTGTAGGTACTTTCGGTCAGGGCTTTGACTTCGCTGATCTCAAAGTTCTGTACACCTTCCCCGAAGCAGGTCTCGGTAACCAGTCTGACGGTGGTACACGTGCTCACTGCCTCATGACTAAGAAATACGTTGACGAAAACAATAAAGAAGCAGTTTACATCCTTGACTATAAATGCCGCAATGGTCTTGGCGTTTATGTATTCGCTCAGGAAGGCTTCGTTGATCCCAACCCCTCACAAGGTGGTGTTGACGGTATCGAAGATGATGTTAACGCACCCGCAGTTTACTTCAACCTCCAGGGTCAGAAAATCGACAACCCCGCTGCTGGTCTTTACATCGTAAAACGTGGTAACAAAGTTACTAAAGAACTTGTAAAATAAGGATAACCCCTTATAGATAATTAAACGCCATCCCTCGGGGTGGCGTTTTTTTTGCATATATTCCCAACAGAGATTGATAAACAGAGAACGTTTTGGACAGGAGAAACAGGGTATTTTAAAGAGTGATATTTTAGATAGGAGGACAGTAGATTTTATAATTTTTTTTTGGACAGGAGAACAGGAGGGACAGGAGATTTTGTGCACTTTGACAACCCCAGGGCGTTGTGGTTGATGGTGGGCGGCTGCTCCGTGGAGCAGCCCTACGGGGTTGGTGAGATGGGTTGAGGGTTTGTTCTTGGTTGATTACCAGGGTGGTGGTTCGAGGATTTGATTGAGATTCTTAAACACACGGATTTTTTAACTCGCTTCGCTTCGTTCCCACGAATTTTTACGGATTTTCACGGATCTTTTTCGTAATCATACACACTGGTAACTTGCTGCGCTCGTATGCACGAATGGGAAAGATTTGCACGGATTTTGACGAGAAAAATTCCGTGAAAATCCGTAAAAATTCGTGTGTTTAATTTCCTTCAAAATCAGATTACATATTTATCCCGGGTTGTTTCACTCGGCGTACCTGTCGGCACGCCCATCATGTGCTGTTTCTTTACCCCGCACGCTTCCGCTTCGCTGCAGCGTACGGGGCTACTCAAAGTCGGCGTCCGCCGGACGCCCATGGGTAAACACACACGAATCTCCTGTTTCTCCTGTTCTCCTGTATAAAAAATATCACGCCTGCTCTATATAGCATCATTTCTTCTGTCAAATGGCATAGACAGGAAGCAGGTCATCGAAGAGGAGGCGTGCTTGACAGGTACACTGTATAGAAGGTGCAAAAAAAAAGTCCGGTTACTCCTTTCAACAAGGAATCTCGGACTGAGCCAAAAGGCAGGTTGATGATTTGAAAATAGTTGATTTTTCAACTATAGGTGTTGAGATTATATCATACTTACATTTTTCACATCACTCCTAAATAATTGCTGCAAAAGGGGGTTTCGCAACTTGTTTTACCGGCAATTCGCCTTTTTCTCAAATCCGTGAGTTGTAAAAGTTAATTAGATTTGAAAAATTGGGTTTAGGAGCCATTTTTCACGTGCAAAGTTAATAATATTATTTCATACTTAAAGCATGGTTAACGTTTATTAATGTTTTCTTAATATTATTTTCATATAACAGTTTCTTAGTGCGCATCAAGCCAGTTGGTTGCCACCCCTGCCGATACCTCCAGGGGTACTTTTCCACAGTAGGCATTCATCATTTTCTCGGTTATCATCTGTTGCATGACTTCCAGTTCGTCGGGTACAACATTGAAGATGAGTTCGTCATGAACCTGCATTATCATGCGGGAGCGTAGTTTGCGCCCGGTCATTTCACGATAGATGTCAATCATGGCTTTTTTGATGATGTCGGCTGCCGACCCCTGAATTGGGGCATTGACGGCATTACGTTCGGCATAGCCACGGACCACGGCATTGCGCGAGTTGATGTCGGGCAGATATCGCCGGCGTCCCATGATGGTGGTGACATATCCTTTTTCGCGTGCCTCACGGATGGAATCATCGATGTATCGGCTCACTCCGGGATAAGAGGCGAAGTATCCGTCAATCAACGCTTTGGCTTCGGCGCGGGGGATGCCCAACCGTTCCGACAGTCCGAAGGCCGATATGCCGTAGACAATGCCGAAATTTGCCGTCTTGGCATTGCGGCGCTGCTGGTCGGTGACCTCCTCTACCGGCACCTTATATATCAAGGCGGCTGTTGCGGTGTGGAAATCGGTGCCGCTGAGGAATGAGGATATCATCGCTTCATCCTTGCTCAGGTTGGCCAACAGACGAAGTTCAATCTGCGAGTAGTCGGCTGAGATGAACAGGTCCCCCTCGTCGGCGATGAAAGCACGGCGTATTTCGCGTCCGTCGTCGGTGCGGATCGGAATGTTCTGCAGGTTGGGGTTGGTGCTTGATATGCGTCCGGTTGCGGTAACGGTCTGATTGTATGTGGTATGAATTTTCCCGGTTTCGGGGTTGATGAGATGGGGCAGGGCATTGATGTAGGTGGCCAGAAGTTTGCGTAGACCGCGGCTTTTGAGTATCAGACCCACTATGGGGTGTGACGGGGCGTATTTCTCCAGTATCTCCTCAGTGGTGGAGTATGCGCCACGCTTGGTGCGTTTCGCTTTGGGGTCGATTTTCAGTTTGTCAAACAATATTTCACCCACCTGCGAGGGACTTGCCACGTTGAACACCGTACCGGCCAGTTCGTAGATTTCACTCTCTATTGACTCCAGACGTTGGGTCAACTGATGCGACAGACGGTTGAGTTCAGGCACATCGATACGCGCGCCCGCCATTTCCATCGAGGCCAGCACACGAACGAAGGGCAATTCAATATCGTCGAGCAGTCCGTCGACCCCCGACTGGGCAAGCATCGGACGCAATGCCTTGTGTAACTGCAGTGTAAGCGAGGCACACAGTCCGAACACAGGTGCCGGTTCGGTCAGTATCGGAGCATAGGGTTTCTTATCGTCGAACGGGGCGAATTCTACACCTAAAATTGTCAGTGCCACCTGGCTGAGCGAGTGACGCATTTCGGGCTGAAGCAGGTAATGTGCCACGGAGGTGTCGGCGTAGGGTGCGGTGAAGTCAATCCCTTCACGTTGCAGCAGAACCATGTCGCGTTTGACATCGTGGCTGACAATGCAGGTGGTGGAGTTGAACAGCGGTGCCAGGGCTGAGAGCAGGTCGCGACGTTCCGCTTCGAAGTCAGACAGAGGGATGTAGACACTCTTCCCCGACTCGAAAGAAGCCGCCACTCCGAGCCATCGGGCACGCATGGCCTCCTGGCCTATGCTGTAAAGAGCCACCGCCACGGTGTCATGGCTCAGCGCGTCCTCTACAAATTGTTTCACGGCATCGGCGTCGGCCAGGGTGGTAACCTCATTCTCGGTGTTACCCTTGACCTGAGAACCGTCGGCAGGTGAGTCGGGCTCATCCATGAAGTCGAAGAGCGAAGGCTGACCCGCCGTAGCCGCTTTCTCCGCGGCAGAGGTGGACCCGTCACCTCCCAATCGTGCCAAGAAGGTGCGGAACTCCAGTTCCTCGTAAACCTTGCGCAGTTCGGCGCAGTCAGGTTCACGGCGTATGAGGTCGTCAGGGGTGACGGTAACCGGCACATCGGTTTTGATTGTGGCCAAGAACTTGGAGAAACTGATTTTTTCGGCATTCTCCTCCACTTTCTTGCGAAGCGCACCTTTAATCTCGTCGGTGTGGCTGAGCATATTTTCCACACTCCCGAACTGCTTGATCAGTTTTGAAGCGGTTTTCTCCCCCACACCCGGGCATCCCGGAATATTGTCGGAAGCATCCCCCTCCAGAGCCAACAGGTCGATCACCTGAAGCGGAGAATCAATGTCGTAGCGTTCGCAGACCTGACTGACACCGCGTATTTCAAACCCCTGACCCTTCAGCGCCGGGCGATACATGAACACGTGCTCCGTCACCAACTGACCGTAATCCTTGTCGGGGGTCATCATGTAGGTGTCGAACCCTTCCTTTTCGGCCATGCGCGACAGAGTGCCGATGATGTCGTCAGCCTCGTAGCCCGGCATCTCCACCACCGGAATCCTGTAAGCCTCGATAATACGTTTGATATAAGGGATGGACAGCGTTATATCCTCCGGTTGCGCGTCGCGCTGCGCCTTATACTCGGGGTAGGCGTCATGGCGGAACGTGTGACCCCCTTTCGGGTCGAAACAAACCGCGATGTGAGTGGGATTTTCCTTTTTCAGAATCTCCTCCAGAGTGTTGCAGAACCCGAATATGGCCGAGGTGTTCAGCCCCTTGCTCGTTACCCTCGGGGCACGGATAAGGGCGTAGTAGGCTCGGTAAATCAGCGCGTAGGCATCCAGGAGAAATAACTTTTTCTGTTCCATAATTAAGCGTTTATTCAAATTTGAGCATAAAATTAGTGATTTTATCTAATTAAATTGCTAAATTTGCACCGGAATTTGCGAATACCCCCTTAATCACAGCCAAACCACTTATGACATTAAAAGAGATACAGCAGCAACTGGCACCCGAACTCGAAAGAATGAACAACGAGATCGTGGCGATGTTGCATTCATCCAATCCGCTGATCAACGAGATTGTGACCCGCTATCTCAAAGTCAAAGGTAAACAGATACGACCGCTGTTAGTGCTTCTCAGCGCGGGGATGTTCGGCAAAATCACCGAGAAGGCGATCGTGGCGGGTGCCTCCGTAGAACTGCTCCACAACGCATCGCTGGTGCATGACGACGTTATTGACGAAACCAAGATGCGCCGTGGCGAAATGACCATCAACGGAATCTGGGACAACCGAATAGCCGTGCTGATGGGCGACTTCTTCGTGTCATCGGCTCTATGCAAGGCTATCGAAACGGATAACATCCGCATCATCAACTCCGTGACACGCCTGGGTCTGCTCCTTTCCACCGGTGAACTGGACCAGATTTTCAACGCCATGGACCACAGTCTGTCCGAAGAATCATACTTCCGCATCATCTACCACAAAACAGCATCGCTGTTCATCAGTTGCGTGGAGATAGGCGCGTTCGCAGCCGATGCCCCGGAAGAGCAGATTAAACTGCTGTCAGAATATGCACGCCTGTTGGGACTATGCTTCCAGATACGCGACGATATTTTTGACTATTTCTCGGATGAAAAAATAGGTAAGCCCACCGGCAATGACCTGCGTGAAGGTAAGGTGACGCTACCGCTGCTCCACACCCTGATCACTCCCGGCATCGAGGGGAGCGAAGAGATGAAGGCGCTGGTGAAAAAAGAGCAACTCACCAATCAGGAGATAAACAGCCTGATAGAGTTCGCCAAGGCAAACGGCGGTATCGACTATGCCTACGAAACCATGGAACGTCTGCGCCGTGAGGCCGAGGGTGTTCTCTGCCAACTCCCCCAAAACGAAACAGTGGATGTTCTGCGCCAACTGTTCGACTTTGTTATCGCCCGCGAAAAATAAATCCATCTTTCTCATCGCAGTTGAGGGCTGTGTCAAAAAAAATTGATGCAGCCTGTATTTTTTTATGTGTTGTGCGTTCATGGAGAGTGAGGTATATTCGGCGGATGCTCCAGGGAGCATCCCTACTCTCTTGACAGTCAGTGTATTAGCCCTGTAGGGCTGCTCCATGGAGCAGCCGCATAATCCTGTATACTGCGAGGCTGCGCCTATTTTTACAGATACTCCTGTCAAAGCACACCAAATCTCTCTTTGTGCTAAAAGCATTTAAATCCAAACACTCTCTAAGAAACTTTTGAGTATCTGAATTTGTTATGCATAAAACTGAAATTCACACACTATTTATGACTGAGAAGGAACATATCGTTATAATCGGCGGTGGGTTTGCCGGGCTTAATCTGCTGAAAAAACTCAACCGCGACAAGTATAGGATAACCATTATTGACACTAACAACTATCATAGTTTCCCCCCGTTGTTTTATCAGATTGCATCGGGAGGAATCGAGCCGTCTGGCATAAGTTTCCCACTGCGACGTGAGGTGAGGCGTTATATCCGGGAGGATGCGCGTTTCCACATGGGTAAGGTCGAGGAAATCAACACCACCCGAAAAACAGTTCACACCTCGTTGGGGGAGACCATCCACTATGACCGGCTGATTATAGCCGCCGGAACGACCAACAATTTCTTCAATATGCCCGACCTGGAGAAAAAGGTCTACACGATGAAATCAGTCGAACAGGCCATACGGTGTCGTAACGACATCCTGCAGCGTCTGGAGGAGGCTGTGGCTACGCATGACTCGGCAAAACGCCGCAGGCTTCTGAGTTTCGTTGTGGTAGGGGGAGGTCCCACAGGTGTTGAGGTGGCAGGTGCGCTTGGTGAGATGAAGCGTTATACCATTTCGCGCGAGTACCCCGAACTCAACCGTGATGAACTGAAAATAACCATTGTTGAGGGAACCGACCGACTGCTCCAGGCCATGAGCGAGAAGTCGTCGGTCAAGGCAAAGAAATATCTGGAAAAACTGATGGTCAACACCCGCTTGGGGGTAAACATGACCGCTTACGATGGGGAGACGGTGACACTGAGCGATGGCACACAACTTCCTGCCGGGATGTTGATATGGACTGCCGGTGTGGCTGCCGTGCCGTTCACCTTCACCGGAGCGACACCCCACATCGGACGTGGCGGACGTATCGAAGTCGATGGCTTCAACCGTGTGAAAGATATGGAGAATATCTATGCCGTCGGCGACATCAGCCTGATGACCGCCGATGAGGCTTATCCCCACGGTCACCCGCAGTTGGCACAGGTGGCGATTCAGCAGGCCGATACACTGGCGTATAATCTGAATGCCGGTTACGGAAAACGTCCGTTCCACTACAAGGATAAAGGGTCGATGGCAACCGTAGGACGCAACCGCGCCGTGGTCGACCTGCCACGACTTCATTTCGGTGGGTGGCCCGCATGGCTGGTGTGGATGGGGATACACCTGGTGTCAATACTGGGGATGCGCAACAAACTGACAGTGCTCCTTTCCTGGACATGGTCTTATTTCACCTACTCGCAGGCGCTGAGATTAATTCTGCGCGGTGCCCGCATGCCGGAGAAAAGCCGGGAGTGACAATTAATTCGTGTTAAATTCCTGCCACAGGTTACCTTATTCTCAGAAACTTTGCGTAACTTTGTGGCAGATGGAAAAATTCAAACGAATATTCTCATGGTGCAGACGCTACTTCTCCTTCACATTGCTGATAGTGGCGGCTTTCATTGTGTTCCTGCTGTTCTTTAATGAACATTCGGTTCTGAAAACACATGAATACAAGCGGCAGATTGAGGAACTGAAAGCCGAAATCAAACTGAACCGTGACTCCATTAATTATTATCGCGAACGCAACGCCCGACTCAAAACCGATCCGCAGACAATGGAGAAGATTGTCCGCGAGCAGTATCACATGCAGCGTGATGATGAGGACGTTTTTATCATTGTCAAAGAATGAACACTTCAGACCTTTTGGGTAAACAACCTGCCAGAATATGGCTGATACTCGCCACAGTGGGTATGCTGCTGATAGTAGTGGGCACACTTCTGCCTATCTTCGGACATTATTTCTACGGTGCTACATATAAATATATATACACCGCCGGAGCCGTTCTGCTGTTGGTGTCCCGTCTGTTCACCCGCTACACCGGGAAGCATGACCGTCTGCGCCGACTCTACCGTCTGGAGTCATGGTCAGCGATATTTTTCTGTGTGGCATCGTTCTTCATGTTCTATGAACCGCTGTCTGCGCGTGACTGGCTTGCCTTCACGCTTGCCGGAGGTGCAGTTCAGGTCTACACCTCCATCATGATTCCCCTCACCATCAAGCGTGCGGCTCATGAAAAGGAGTAATGACTGCCGTCCGCTTCCGGAGGTGGTCGATTTCATCAGCCAAAATGCGGTTTTCTTTACCACGTTCGGTAATGACTACCATGTCAGTCATCTCGAACTGACCCCCGAAATGATTGATAATCCGGGGTTAAAGGAGCCTATGTCATTTCCCGGACTTTCGTTCGTGATGGTTACAAGCGGAGAAATGGAAATGGAACTGAACACTGAGGTTCATCTCATTCCCGCCGGGAGCATGCTTGTCACGGACTCCCGTACGCTTCAGAAAATAAAGTCTGTAAAAGCACCTAAGACAGTGGTTTACATACTTTTTCTGACGCAGGAATTTCTCAAAAGTCTTAATCTGGATATCAACGTGCTGCGTAATGCGCATATCAGAACCTCTACCGAGCCTGTCATACTCGATGTGAAGGGTAGTGCGGATATGCTGACGGGTTATATGAGAATGCTTAATGAGAATGCTACAAATAACAATCCGTCAAGTATTTACACCAAAAATATCTCACGCTCGCTTATCGCTGCCCTGTGCTATCAGATGCTTCAGATAGCCGATAATAATTATGTTACGGATGTCAGCAGCCGGGTGGTTTCGTCGACGGCCAAAACAAGCGGTCCGCGCAGGATTAACTATGTGAAGGCGTTCATGGAACTGATTCATGAGCATTATGCTCGAGAGAGGTCGCTCGGATTCTATGCCGACAAACTCTGCATATCACCGAAATATCTGTCAGCGATAATCAAGGAGTGCACTAACCGCAGTGCCGTTGAATGGATTGATGAGTATGTGATGATCGAAGCGAAGAATATGCTTCGCTTCTCGGGAATGAATATTCAGCAGGTGGCTTATGCGCTGAATTTCCGCAATCAGAGTGCTTTCGGGAAATACTTCAAGCATCTGTCGGGGATGTCACCCTCACAGTTTCAGAAAAGTTAGACCTGAGGGTTGTTTCAAAAAATTGATGCAGCCTTGTACGTTCGTGGACAGTGATGTATATTCGGCGGATGCTCCAGGGAGCATCCCTACACTCTTGACAACCAATGTGTTAGCCCTGTAGGGCTGCTCCATGGAGCAGCCGCATAATCCTGTATACGGCGATGCTGCGCCTATTTTGATACACCCTCCTGTGGTCTCAATGACTGCGTCGCCAAAAGGCGGTCAGAGCCGTTATGCCTACAATCAGCGCTCCGGCAAACATTACTATTGACAAGGTGTTGGCTCCGGGTTCCGCAAAAAGGATGTAGTTCAGAGCGGGTGACACTATCGCTGTGACCATCCCCATTTTCCACCCGTAGCGATATGCCACAAAGAGTGTGATCAGCATGAATGGCAACCACACCACGAAGTTAGTGGTAAGCAGCAGAAAAAGTTGGGTAAAAAACACGCTGGCCCCCACGAAAAGGGCTGATAACGCCCAGTTTCGGGGTGAGGTAAGTGAGACGGTTCCTTGCGATATGGAGTGTATGTTGTTCATATAATTGCAGTTGTGTGATGTTTTAGAAACAGTTTGGATTTAAACGGTTTCTAAATATTAACACGCCCCGATTGAATATTGTTCAGAAAAAAACATCCGGCCCGGAGCATCATTGAGATGAAACCGGGCCGGATGAAAATCAGTTTGATCGGGGGAGATTATTTGTCGTGTTCCCTTTCGTATTTGTGCTGGAGATTATTGTCGAAATAGAGGATGTGCTGACGTTCATCGTTGGGGAGGGTAATCTTTATGGCTTCCAACCCTTTGATGTTGGCATTACCTAAAAGAGATTCCGCACCGATGACGTTGCGTATGATGCGCGAAATATCATCCTCGCAGATGACAATGAAGGGTGAGTCGCTGTCAGTGCCGGCACCCGATTCCAGAATGATGCGGGTGATCATACCGTAGCGGTTCTGGAGCACCGGAATCATTTTGCGAGCCTCGGGGTTGTTGATGTTATTGGCAGCCACAAGAGCCTTGATGGTGAGGTCGAGCGACACGGGATTGTATTCCATGGCCTGGTTGGCGAGTTTCCACACCTTGTCGTAGTCACCGTCAGTGTAAGCGTTGGTGAGTTCGTTGTAGTGGTCGGTGGGGTCATAGTCCGAGGTGAATGCGTAGCCGTAGTAAACGGTAGCAAGTTCGTTGGAGGTAAGGGTGGTGTCACCGCTGACAAAACGGTTGGTCAGTTCGGAGTAGCGTCCGGGATGAGATGTGACACCCACCTTGATGAGGTTGAGGTCGACATCCACTGTTTCGTGGGCTGCATTGGCAACGCATGTTGCAGCCAACATTACAAGAATGAACAGGAGTTTGCGTATCATATTGTTTATTTTTTGAGTTCGTAGCCGGCTGCTTTAAGGATTTTCACCGGAATTTCTATGTTGTTGTTCATGTTTGAGAAGAGTTCCGCTCCGGCTCCGGCAGCATACACAGGCACGGGGTTGCCGGTGTGGCTACCTGTTGTGAAACCTACTCCGGCCTGTGAGTTGAGCAGGCGGAAAACGTTGTCAGCAAAGGAGTTGAACGATGCGTAAAGCGATTTCTTATCTTCTGAGTTGCGCAATTCGAAGGTGTTTGTGAATTCCTGACGCAGCGCGTTGGTCTGCTCATCGCTCAGGGCAACGGTGTTCCAGAAGCCGAAGGTGTCAGACAGATATTTCTGCATAGCCTCCCAGTTGAATTCGTCGTTTTTCAGTTGCTCCTTGCAATAGTCGGAGAACATCTCTTTTGAGGCTTTCTGGTTAGCGAACAGTCCGAAGTCAACGGCGTAGCGCAGAGTGCTGTTACCAACCGACATGCCACCGGTGTCATGGTCGGCGGTGATGACAATCAGTGTCTCGTCGGGGTGTTGGAGCATGAAGTCGTAGGCCATTTGGATGGACTTCTGGAAGTTGAGGATTTCGATGATGGCCGCGCCGCCGTCGTTGGCGTGGAGTGCATGGTCGATGTTTCCACCTTCAACCATGATGAAGAATTTTTCGGGCGATTTATCCTGAAGATATTTGATGGCCACCTCGGTCATATCCTGCAGCGAGATAGCGTCAGGTATTGAGTCGATGGTGTAGCCGATTTCGTTTGAGGAGAACGGTTTTTCGGGAAGGAACACTACTTTGTTGAACTTCTGCAGGTTGCCTGCTTCGGTCAGTTCGTCGTAGCCGCGGAGAACGGCAATGTTGTTTTTGGCATAAAGGTCCTTCACGTCGGTGAGGTTACCTTTTTTATCCTTCCAACCGCGGAGCGATGCACCTGCGAGGAAGTCGACTTTGCCGTCGGCAAACTGTCGGTTGATGTCATAGTACTGACTGCGTTTGGGCACATGTGCGTAGAAAGCACCGGGGGTTGCATCGTCAGGAGCCACGGAGGTCACGACGCCCACGGCATAGCCATTATCCTTCAGCACTTCGGCCATGGAGTAAACGGCAACAGTGTCGGCATTCATGCCGAGCATGCTGTTTTTAGTTTTTGAACCTGTTGACAGGGCGGTTCCTGCTGCAGCAGAATCGGTTACGGATGACGATGCCGAATAGGTCATGCATGCGCCGGAAACCGGGAACTGCATCATCAGAATGGGAGTGTCGTTGCCTAACACGGTGCGGTTGTAGGTTTCGGCAGCCATGACGGGACCCATACCCATTCCATCACCGATGAAATAGAATATATATTTGGGAGAGTCTGCCCACACGGTTAGTGCGGAGGTTATTGCTAATGATGTGAGTAGCGATTTGAGTTTCATCTGATAATATTTATTTTAAGGTTGTGAATTCATTTCAAGCATGGCATCCATTATGGCGCGGTCGTTGCTGAGACGTGGCACCTTGCGCTGCCCTCCGAGTTTACCTGTTGAGGCGAGCCATCGGTCGAACAATCCCGGTTGTGCCACGGTTATGGATAGCCGGTCAAGGAAAATGTTTCCGGCACGTTTGGCCTGATAGTCGGAGTTCACCTGAGTCAGAGCCTTGTCAAGTTCATCGGCGAAAGTGTCGAGATCGGCCGGAGGTGTACTGAACTCTATCAGCCACTGATGGCGTCCGCGGTGTCCCCCCTCGGCAAAGACGGGGCAGGCGGTGTAGTTGACAACGTGACATCCGGTTTTCTCTGATGCTTGTTTCAGAGCCTCGTCGGCATTGAACACCATCAGTTCCTCGCCGAAAGCATTGATGAAATGGCGGGTGCGACCGGCAATTGCGATGCGCAGAGGTGCAACCGAAAGCACCTTGACGGTGTCGCCGGGCATGTATCGCCACAGTCCGTTGCATGAGGTGATGACAAGCGCATATATTTTACCCGGTTCAACCTCCCAGGCACGCAAAGCCTTGGGGTGGGGGTCGTCCAACTCTTTCAGCGGCACGAACTCATAGAACGTGCCCAGATCCATCAGCATCTCCATCCCTGCGGAATGGTCAAGTGAGGTCTGTACAGCGAAAAAGCCTTCGCTGGCATTGTAAGTTTCCAGATAGCGCATCCGCGAGGTGTCGGTCAGTCGGGCATATTCCCTGCGGTATGGCTCAAATGATATTCCACCGTGAAAAAACACCTCCAGGTTGGGCCACACATCATGGATGGTCTCCGCGCCCGAGCGGTTTATAACCTCCTTTATGACTGTCATGAACCATGATGGCACACCTGAAATGTTGGTGACATCCGCTTTCATGGCTTCGCTGACCAGCCGGGGCAGTTTCTCCTCCCAGTTCTCCATCAGCGCTGTTGTTTTCGATGGCACGCGGAACAGATTGACAAGCGGGTTGATTCCGTCAATCAGATGTGCCGACAGATCTCCCACCTTAACCCCCGGCTTCAGTTCCAGCGCATTGCCGTAACTCCCTCCGAGAATAAACCCCTTGCCGCTGAAAATACGGCTGTCGGGATAAAGGTTGAGGTAGTGAGCCACCACGTATGAGCCACCGCGATAGTGACACCGCTTCAGCGAGTCGGCGGTCAGGGGTATATACTTGCTTTTGCCGTCGGATGTTCCCGAGGACTGCGCGAAGCGGCGTGTGACCCCGGGCCAAAGGATGTCTCTCTCACCGTTGACCATACGCATGACAAGGTCACGCATGGCAGGATATTCCACAACCGGAATCCGGCGGCAGAACTCCTCGTAGGAGTCAATCCTGTCCATTCCGTGCATACTGCCGAACAGAGTGCGTCGACCGTTGGCAAGCAGCCATTCCCACTGATTCTGCTGTACGGTGCGTGTAGAATCTACCGTCATCGTGGATAACGGCATCATTCTGCGCAAACTGCGGCGGAATATGGGGGTGAAATTCATCATTGCGATGCAAAGATAATCATAAAAAAGCCATCAGCCCAAAAAATTAAAAAATATTTACAGTTTCACTGCAGACCATCCGCCACAATAGATTGATTATAAATAATCAAACAATTAAAATAAGTTAATTTACCGCCCGTAATTTCAAACGATTGTGAATTTTATATTATCTTTGCCCATCATGAAACCGATCGCTCTCCCCTCACTCCTGCTATTGTGTTCGCTGATTCTCAGCGGATTCACTGACGTGCGACTTTCAAAGCGTAGCAGTGCGGTTGATCCGAAGAGTAAAGTCTGGGATTTCAGTGACGGAGAGGATGCGGATGATGGTCCGCTCTATCGCGTTTACGGTGATACTCTGCTGACTGAATATTTTGACGGCATCCGTCAGTGGTACGGATTTAGAGGTGACACTACTTTCTATCTTGGAGAGGAGTCACGGCTAATGAAGGTTTTACCGCAGGACACGGTGTTTACCGCCGCTTTCGGTAATAGCAGCCTGTTCGGGGTGCATGCGGAACATGGACGTGGAATGTTCTGCCGTCAGTTTCCGCTCGGAACCGATGGCATTTACCGTACAGAACTGCCCGTGAAGGGGTCGCTGATATTGTCAGAGGGTGACACCATCGAGGCGGTTGCAGTCCGTGAGATGCGAAGTTATCAACGATGGCTAAACTCAGATACGTTGCCGGGAATGCACCGTGAGTTGATGCGAACACGCTGGTTTATTGACGGCATACGCTTACCGGTAGCACTTCAGATAACGGAAATCACCTCAGACAGCACAAACGTAATTAATTCATTTACCGTGGCTTACACCATCGATAGTGGCACTCTTGATTTGCAGTTGACTCGGGAGCAGATCATTGATCGAGCCCTTCAAAACGCCGAGATAACTGTTGAGAACGGCAGGGTGAGCATCCGCGGGAGTTTCCCGGAGGGCACAGTGCTTATGCTAAGTGTGTCGGGATTGATGGGTAACGGATTGATTCAGGAGGAGTTGACTGCTGATGAAACAGGCGTTTATGATATGACGCTACCCTCGCTTGCCATGGGGCAGTATATTATAACAATATCGGCAGGAACACCGGTGAGCCGGAAAACAGTATTAAATCTTTGACACCATGCTCCGTTATCTGTTGACATACGTTATTCTGTTCCTGACCATCTTTGGAATGTATGGAGACGACCCATTGTTTCGTCCTGATGATAAACAGTGGGCAGAATCGCCACAGGTCAGAGCAATCAGCGAGGCGATGATGCCGTCGCCGGCTATAATGACGGGAGCGTGTGAGTTCACGTTACCATTATACACAGTTGATGTTGAAGGTTTCAAAATTCCTTTATCCCTAAAATATCACAGCAATGGCGTCAAAGTATATGATGCGCGGGGATGCTTTGGCTACGGATGGAGTCTTCTACCTACCTTGCGAATAACACGAACCATAATGGGTCGACCGGATGGTAAATATGAAAATGTCGCCTCCAAAGGTAAGGAGTTTGCCGAAAATAGCATTAAAAATGCATTCGGATGTGTAGCACACCGTTATGATGTAACTCCCGGGAAAGAATCGTATGACACGGAATATGACATATTCAATATTTACCTCCTTGACGCCACACTGACTGTTATCTACAAAGATGGTAAATTTATTGGTATCGAGAATGACGAATACAGAATTGAGACAGACGCCGATCTTGATTCAATCCATGTGACAGACCCCCTCGGAAACATATACAACTTTACTGAACATGGAAGTTCCAATTTTAGTAGCGGCACCTTCTGTGAATGGGCACTCGGTTCTGTAATCCTGCAAAGTGGTACGGAGATAAAATTTGACTGGAAATCAACCCGTCACACCCACCAGGAAAGAATAGTTCCGCCTCGCAATATATCATTCAATAATCTTCCGCATTTCCTGTATGACACCTATAAATTTCCCGAGGAGACCAAGGAGTCGTTAGGAGAAGCAACGGAAAATATTAAGGCATTATCCGGAATCAGTTTTCCGGGAGGCAGTGTCAAACTGGAATATTCCTCTTATACCAATAGAATGACGGTCTCCTCAGATAGCAGGACGGTGTACTCGGCAACCATGTCAACCACATCTGAGGGATTGTTACGGTATGTTGAAATTGCAGGCACCGGCAAATATGAATTCAATTATCTGACACCGGTGAAACTTCATGAAACCTCATGTGACTGGTGGGGCTACCCTAATGGAAAGATGGCTGTATTAAACCAGCGTCATTATCTGTCTCCTCATGTGAAAATTAAGGAGATGGGCGACACAGTGCTTGATTACGGTGTTGACCGTTCAGTAAATGAACGAGTTTCAGCATCAAATCTTCTTGCTGAAGTGATTTATCCTTCTGGAGGGAGGACATACTGGGATTATGAATCACATCGATTTAACTCACCTGAGCCACCACGTATTCCCGGAATAACACTCGAAAATGAAGTGACGCTGACCAAGGGTGGGGGACTCCGGGTAAAGAGTATCAGTCACGGAGACCGCACCGTACGCTATTATTATGGAGAAAACCGAAGCGGGCTTGCCAATATTGAGGCAGCCCCGTTTCTGATAACCTTTCTTGACTATAACCATCTGGTTATGGAGCGAACGACAATGGAGCATAACAGCGGGTATGCATTATATGATGACAAAAGGATAATCGTCCAGCATCAGTCAAGTTATCTTGATGAACATCCGGGGCTGATACCTATCTGGTATGATAAGGTCGAGGAGGTTTCGGATGAAGGGAAAGCCGAATACCGATTCCGTAATTTCACAGGGAAAAATACGGTTTACATGAGGATGGATGCCGACAATAATGGTCGTCGCGGACTGTTACCCTACGACGGCCATTATGACCTGTACACCCCCTTTTCTAATGGACCTCAGATGGTGTCCCGCACGGTATATCAAACCAATGCATTTGGCGCATATGAAAAGGTTGAGGAGGATGTTTACGACTATGAAGTTATAAAGCAAAAAACCGACAGTGTTGTTCCATTTTTCAGAGTATACAGGAATCATGTCCTTGTGGATGGATTTGATGCACCCGACTGGGATATGCGTCCCGGAAGCCGTGCCCGCCATAACTTTATAAACGGACGCCATTCTATTTCCGAAGAACCGTTTGAATATACACTCCAAAGTGACAACTCCTGTTTCCTATATCCGGATGATCCTTTTGCCGATGATGAGGAATCATTGAAAAAACAGTGCGCGTTCTGGTACGTCCCGAAAGAATACCGGTTACACCTTAAAACAGAGCGTCTCCGACGCAAGATAAATACAAAGTACTTTTCCGGAGGTACAATGACCACCACCGAGGAGTACAATTACCTTCCCGGAACCTCTCTGTTAAGTAACAAGGTTGTCAGCGATGGGGTCAACACAACTCAGACCAGGTACAGTTACGTTGACTCACTTTCGGCACAGATAAGAGGCATCATGTCAAAGAGGAATATAACCGGGATGACAACATCTGTCCTGGAATACCGGAACAACACAATGAAGGGTTATACTCTGGAACTGGCTCAGTCAGGAACTATACTATATCCTCAGCGGGTATGGCAAATCCGAGGAACGAACAAATGGGCACCATCAACATATAAATACAACAATAAGGGGTATCTTGTAGAGATGACCTCACCTACCGGATTGAAAACGGTGTGGGAACGGGATCAATACGGCAATCCGGTTAAAATGTCTGTTGGTAATAATGATTTTGTCAATTATGCCACATGGGATAATCTTGTAGGGGTAACATCACTCACATCACCTTCCGGCATAAAAGAGACGTTTGGTTATGACCAGTACGGCAGACTTGCATCCCGCAGTCTGAACCAAGCGCTGATGGAAGAATATGAATATCAAATTAGCGGTGGACACTACATTCTGACAAAACAACACTACAGTGCCGATGGCTACACCCGCCAATACGCCCGTTACGATGGTCTGGGTCGAAATCATCTGAATCAGCAGGAACTGCCCGACGGCTCATTCATCAGTCTGCTGACTGACTATGACCGAATGGGTCGACCGGAAAAGAAATGGCTTCCTGTCAACACTTCTGAAAATGTTATTCCGTGGGATATCCGTAATGCCGCCCGTGAGCAGTACAGCGATGAGAACCCCTATCAGACCCTGCTCTACGAACATTCACCGCGCGGAGTGCTTGAACGTACAATCCGACCCGGAGAAGCATGGCTCAACGGGGAGATAAACAGTTTTCCGATACCGACTGTCGGCTCCGGCATGTCATTCAGTCAGAAAATCACATATAACACCAACTCTTCCAAAAATCCGGTAGAACGTTATGAGGTGACGGCTGACGGAGTGAGACAAAACGGCACATATCCTCCCGGAACCATATTGATTCAGACCGAAAAGGATGAGGACGGACACACCACCGTCACCTGCACCGACTTCCGAGGTCTGACAGTGTGTCTGCAAAATCCTGCCACCACCCGTTATGTGTACAATGACCACGGTGAACTTGCCTATGTACTGCCTCCCGGATTGAGCGGAAATCATGCACGCAGCGACGCGGATATGCAGCGACTCGCCTACTGGTATGACTATGACACGCGCGGACGTGTGGTGACAAAGAAACTCCCCGGCGTACGTGAAACATACTACATCTATGACGATGCCGACCGCCTGATGGCGGAACAGAATGCCGACCTTGCCGATGGTCAATGGCGTCTCTACGGCTATGACAGGCTCAACCGAAGTGTGCTTACCCTTGACTGCACCATCACACGCAGTCAGGCTGAAGAATATGCCAAGTCTATCCGTGTAGCCACCCTCAACGGTGGTCCACTTGCAGGATATACTCTCACGGGACTTCCGGTCAGCAAACCCGAAGTGGTCAATGCCACATATTATGACAACTACAACTTCACTACCCTCTGCAACCTGCCTGAAGAATTTAACTTCAAGCAACCCGCGTCACATACAAAAGTGACACTTCTCTTACCATCCGGTGCCACGGGAATGATAACCGGCGTATATACGGGGAAGGGCTACGAGACATATTACTACAACAATCAAGGCAATATGATCCAGCGATACGCCACAGGTTATAACAGGGGAAGGACATCAAATACCTATAATTACACCGGACAGATCTCCACAACCGTTCATGAGGCGGAAGATGACGAAAACGTAGGAGTGACCATAGTCCGTTATACCTACGACACCACAGGACGCCCCGTGACAACCAAAGTGACAAAAAGTTTCCCAGACATGGAGTACCGCCCAGATATAGACACCAAAAGTGCCGAACCACGTCCTCCCCATGAAGAACTCGCACGTAAGGAATACAGCACAACCCTGACCACGGAATACAATCAGTTGGGACAAGTCGCAACCACCACCCATGGCAACGGTGTGACACGCCAATACTCCTACAACATCCAGGGATGGCTCAGCAACACCACAACATCTACCCCCGTGAAAACCCTCACCGAGACACTCCATTACGAAACAGGCCGATACCCCTGCTACAACGGCAACATATCAGCCAAGGAATGGACAAACGGACGCTACGACTACCGTTACGACACTGCCAATCGTCTGACTGACGCTGAATTTGACTACACCCGTTACAAAGGAGACTATACCACATCCTATTCATACGATGACCGTGGCAACCCCCTGAGCGTAGTACGCCAGGGACAGATCGATCCCCCGTCGCTCAATGACGTGTACTGCGGAGAACTCGACAACCTTTCACTGCGCTACACCGGCAACCAACTGACCTCGGTATTCGCCATGAGCAACGCACTTGAATTCGAGGGACAGACAGGTGTAGGACAAAACGGCACATTCAAACTCGAATATGACAAAGCAGGTCGCCTCATCAAAGATCAGACACGCAACATACGCAGCATCAGTTACAACAATAACGGCAACCCGCTCTTCACGGAGTTTTACGACGGCTCAGCCATAGATGAGACCTACGACGGAATGGGGAACCACCTGTCCACCGACTACCTTGAAGCCAACTCCATCCACTCAACCATCCATGACAGGGAGTACACCGGCACAGGTCACATCTACGAAAGAGGTAAGATACAGATAGAGCGCACCCCCGGAGGCTACTTCGACTACGACACAAAATCCTTCCGCCACTACCTGCCCGACTATCAGGGTAATAACATAGCCGTAGCCGATGACAACGGATTCCTGTTGGAGCAGACCGATTACTATCCCTACGGCGAACCGTGGCACGAACCCGACCACCCCTACACTTACTCCGACAATGAACGTCTCCACACCTTCGGGCAAAACCAATATGACTTCCACGCTCGCCGCCTGGTCGCTACCCTCCTCTGCTTCGACAAGCCGGACCCCCTGATGGAGCAATACCCCTGGCTCAGCCCTTACACATATTGTGCTGGAAATCCGATAATGTTAACTGACCCGAATGGTCTCAATCCAGTTTATAACCTTCGTGGCGAATACCTTGGTAATACCGCAGAGGGTTTCACTGGTATGATTTTGATCTATAATGGAGACGAGAATATTGATTTTAGCAAAATGACAGTTAATGCTCTTTATGATCAACTTGGTGAAACAATTCACCAATTAGAAGAAATTAAAAATCAGCCTATTGATGGAGTTCAGATTGGAGGAGAGGCTTTAAGTAATATATGGACACACCTGATTTCTATCTATGAAGATAAGTTAGTTAATGACAAATTATTTTCTATGGCAACAATAACTGGAGGAAAGATACAATATGATGCGTCATCAGATTATTCATCAGATGCTTCATGGTATACTCACATGGTCAATAATACTATTTCAGGATGCAAAAACCATGGTTATGAAAGTACTGTTGAAAATATTACAGCCAGTTTATTGTATCATGAATGGTATGGCCATCTTATTTCGCGATATAGTGATAATAGCGGAAATCATAGAAAGGCTTACGAATCTGTTATTAATTCACCTTTATGGGAAAAAACAACAGAAAAATATAAAAAAACTAATTTATCAAATCTGCAATATTATTTGAAAAAAGAACTTGTGATAGATTCGCCTGAGTATAAAGAATTATACAATAAGTATTTTACAAATAGCAAATGAAACGATATAATACTATCATATTGATAATATTTCTGTGCATATCATCACTATGTGCACAGAATAAAGATCTTGAAGGAACAACAGTTATTGGCGTTGATTCAATTACGATTCAATGTGGTGGCAGGTTTTTTGGGGATTTTACTTTTAAAGGAGAGGAGTATTGTGTTCGGCTGAATATAATATATAATGAAGAACAAGAATATAAGGCTGAGATAACCAAAAACATCATGGACTCAGTATTGCTACCTATCGACTCTGTGTTTATAAAAAATATAGTTCCGGTAGAGGCTCTCTATAATTACACCAATGATGAGATTGTTGCTGATGGCTCATTTTTTGATACGACAATTTACATGGATGGTAAAGAACAACAAATCAGCACTGCACTAATATTCAACTATGGCAGATGGGAGTTGGAACTAACACCAACCTTTAAAAAACTCTATGATTTTCTAAAAAATAAATGTATCGTATTATATAATAAATTTACCTACGAAAAGTTGCGTAAGGAACGTGAAGAGCGGAACCGAGCAAGAATGCTGAGAAAGGCAAGCCAAAGTGGCAACTAATAAAGATTTGGAAATTCTGACACTTAGAGTGATGGGTGAATGACGGCTCAAATCATGAAGTGAAGATTGTTTAAAAATCCCAAATTAATTGTAGAAGAAAAATAACTTATGGCAAGGAAAAATTTAATAATTAGTTTAGCAATTCTCTTAATAATATTTGTAGCGCAGGCAGAGATTAACAATAATTCAATCGACTCTATACCATCCGATAGTGTCAGCGCAAATTATGATATAAATGCCTTAAAAAAATTAGGTATTGATTCAATTCAATTAAAATATATTCCCGTTGGTGAAATGATAATCTACCAGGATTATTATACTGTACCAGAATTCCATTTACATGCGATGCCTGCAAATAAATTTAAAATTACGAGAGCGCTCGTTGACTCTGTTATTTATCCCATAGATTCATTATTCATAAAGCGTAGTGCACCGATAAGAGTAGGCTACAAGGATCTTGGTTTGCCTAAAGGAGATATGGTATCATCTGAAGGACCATTTCTTGATTATCGTATTTATATGCATGACGGGAGGATTCTCAAAGATGTGGAATATTTTCCAAATAATACCGGCAGAAAGAAAATTATATATTCAGAAAATGTAGATAAACTTTTAAAATTTTTGGATAATCATCTTTCAGATCCAGTCTATATAAACGATAGTACGCTGTATATTAACTGCTTATATAAGAACTCAAAATAGGATTAAATCAGACAACGTATAATTTCAAATTCGCGTTTTACTGTCAAAGATATGACAATATTTCAACTTTTATCGTAACTTTGTCAAGTACTGCGTACTTAGGTTTTTCTTTATGAATGGTTTTAAATACTCGCAATTTCAAACGATTGTGAATTTTTCTATCTTTGCCAGTCATAGAACTGGTTAGGATGATCGAAAAATCAAGATTTACTACAGTTCAAAACATGAAAAATCCGTAATATGAATACCAGAATAAACATAATTATCATATTTTTATTTTTTAATATAACTATATATTCTCAGCAATTGCCTGTTTGTGAGATATATACAAAGAGTGATAGTGCGGAGTATGAAATAATAAACAGAACGTCTTCTCCATTTATATTCTGGGTTAACAGAACCGAAATAGATCAAGTCTCATCAATCGAGAATAGAAAACTGCTCAATAATTTTCGGCGATATACTCATTATAAGCCTGATCCTATTCCGGATAATTGGATGACTTTGGGTTCATGGTTGACAGACGGTAACGTTGTGCATCATTCAGATTATTCCTATAAGTATGAATTAGGAATTGATTATATTCACCGTATAATGCCGGGAGAGAAGTTTGTGATAAGAATAGATGGTAATCGCAAGCGGCAAGAATTTTATAGAAGTAGATTTGTAAGCATGATGGAATCTCTTTACTATGTGAAGATAGCAAATCCATTCATTAATCCGGATTCAATCTTGATTATAGACTATTCGCCGAAAACGGAATTTATGGAGAATATGCGGAATCAACTCCAAAAACGTTTGTGAAATAAGTTGCTGAAAAATAGGTTATTATGCTAAATTTTGTGTCACTGCCACATATTTTATGCGGTGTTATATTTTTAATCGGTGCACCGATTGTTATAATTATCGTGTATAAAAGATTGAAGGAAGTATTGCTTAAAAAGGTAGTTTATAAAGATAATCCTGAATTGGAGCAGAAAAGGAAACGTAGAGAATTACTGGAAGTAAAAATAATATTATTTTGTTTCCTCGCCTATGTGGAGGGTTTTGCTATTTGTGCATTAATATTTGGGGATTAATATTTATATGATAGGAATTACAAAAACATCATGGAAATGACAGAACAGACATTTTTAATTATTTTCTTTGGAGGCTTTGTGCTCTATGGCGCATCTGTAGTGAATTTCATACGTATGTATCGTAAACTGAACAGTGAAAACGGTGAACAGAAAGGGAGTGACCCAATGCGGATATTGCGATATGTCAAAGAGTATCCTCAGTTTCGACTGATGTACCTTGTCATGACTCTCATTGGTATGGCTCTGCTGGTGTTTACTTTATGGCGTTTCGCCTTTTGAGCGGGCCGGTCACTTGCCTGTCATGATTTCAAGGATGAGGCGGTCGGTTTCGTTCATGCCGTCGTGACCTATGGTGGTTAGATTGCGGATGGATTTGTCCACGTCGTCGTCAATGATACCTTCAACGGAGGTCACGCAGTGTCCTTCCATAGCCATCATGGCTGAAATCATGGCTGTCGATACTCCGCTGGTCACCTTCATAGAGCAACTCGGTTTGGCACCGTCGCAGATCATGCCTGTGAGGTTGGCTATCATGTTTTTTGTCGTTGCTGCAATCTGCTGATAATCACCACCCATGAGATAGCATAGTCCGCAGGCTGAGCCGGTGGCGGCGACCACACATCCGCATAAAGCCGAGAGGCGTCCGAGGCTCTGCTTGATGTAGATGACGGTGAGATGACTGAGCACAAGGGCGCGTATGGTCTGCTCCTCGGAGGCGTAAATCTCTTCGGCGTAAACCACCACGGGAAGGGTTGCGGCTATACCCTGGTTGCCGCTGCCGCTGTTACTCATAACAGGTATCGCCGCCCCGGCCATACGTGCATCGCAGGCGGCGGAGGTGTAGGAGAGGATGCGTGAGAAGGGGGAGTCGCCCATCATGGAGCGCTGGCGTGGGCAGTGGAGGGTGCGTCCAACGGAGTGACCGAACTGCCCGGTGAAGGATTGTTCGGCTATGGCTTTGTTAAGACGGCGTGACTCCAGAATGAAACGCAGTTCGTCAAGAGGGGTGGTCATGGCAAAATCCCACACCTTGCGTAAGGTCAGTTCCACTTCTTTGACATCTCCGCACTGCTCCGTGTTGTGACACATATCTTTCAGCAGGGTGTCATCTTTCTGCTCAAGGATGATCGAGGTGTGGTCACCGGCGATTACTACGCGTGCGGTGTGACCCGACCCTTCGGTTGTCACCTCAATATATAATTTTTCTGATATTCCCTGTTTGAGGCGTATCTCTATCAGTCGGTCATCGATCATTTTGCGTGCTTCGGCAACGGCTTCGGGGGTTACATCGCGTAGCACTTCCAGTTGATAACTGCTTTTGCCGATTAATGCCCCGAGGGCTACGGCTATCGGCAGACCGATCATTCCCGTTCCCGGAATACCCACACCCATGGCGTTCTTGAGGATATTGGCACTCAGTTCCACGGTTATGCGTTCGGGACGGGAGCCGAGGATTTCAGAGGCGCGTGCGGCACACAAAGCCACTGCCACAGGTTCGGTGCATCCCATAGCCGGCACCACCTCGCGCTTCATCAGTTCAATTATCTCGTTGCGTTGCTGCTGACTCAACATCTTAAAATTCAAATGTGTCGTTTTTAACTGTTTTTTCCAGATGAGGCACCATCTTGCGGTAGTCCGATGACCGGAGATATTCATCAATCGCAGCCACATGGCGCATATGATGAACGTCGCTCCCCAGAAAATCCACCATGCCGTTTTTAGCGAGCCATTCAGCCACTTTTTTTACATCCTTTCCGAAGAATCCGGCCAGGCTCAGCAGGTTGATCTGGAAGAGATTGCCTGCGGAGTGCAGTTCCTCGTAGCGGCTCATGGTGTCATGGTAATATGGAAAGCGTTCCGGATGGGCCATAATCACTTTGTAGCCTTTCACCTTGAGGTCGAACAAAACGTGGTCCAGCCCGATAGGTTCCTGAATGTAGGAGTTTTCCACCAGCAGATGATTGCCCGGCATGGCAACAATCTGACCGTTCTCCAACTGACTCATGAACAGCGGGTCGATGCGATATTCGGCGGAATAGGCCAGCGAAACCGGACGCTCAGTCTGTTTCACAGCCGAGGTCAGGCGGTCGAAGCCTTCGGCAAGGGTCTGCGGATTGTTCTCAAACGTATCCTCCGTGACGTGCGAAGTCAGGATAAACCTGTCAATGCCCCATTTCCGGTGAGCGTCAATCAGTTGAAGCGCGTCATCGGTGGTCTTTGCACCATGATCCACTCCCGGCATAATGTGGCAGTGAACCTCAGTATTATAGAAAAGTTTGGGTTCGGCAGATGGTTTGGATTTGAAAAAATTGAAAAGCATATCGGCAAAGTGAATTAGCAGGTACAAATTTACGTAAAAATCCCGAAAAAAAGCCCGTTTAGGAAAAATTAAAGAAATATTTCATCAATATTACCGAATAATTGGAGAAAAATTATTACTTTTGCAGAAATAAAAGGCAAAAGCAACTTACAAAACAACTAAACATATTTTATTAACACAATTATGACAAAAATCGGTATTAACGGCTTTGGCCGTATCGGACGTTTCGTGTTCCGCGCATCTACCAAACGTGATGACCTCGAAGTTGTTGCAATCAACGACCTTCTTCCCGTAGACTACATGGCATACATGCTCAAATATGACACTATGCACGGTCGTTTCGAAGGTACTGTAGACTATGACCTGGAAAAAAGCGAACTCATTGTAAACGGCAAACACATCCGTGTTACCGCATGCAAAAACCCTGCAGAAATCGCTTGGGGTGCAGTAGGCGCTGAATACGTAGTTGAATCTACCGGTCTTTTCCTCACCGAAGAAAAAGCACAGGCTCACATCGAAGCAGGTGCAAAATACGTGGTTATGTCAGCACCTTCAAAAGATGCTACTCCCATGTTCGTTGTTGGTGTTAACGAAAACACTTACGCTGGTCAGAAATTCGTTTCAAACGCTTCTTGTACCACTAACTGTCTCGCTCCCATCGCAAAAGTTCTCAACGACAAATTCGGTATCGTAAACGGTCTTATGACTACCGTTCACTCAACTACCGCTACTCAGAAAACCGTTGACGGTCCTTCAATGAAAGACTGGCGCGGTGGTCGTGCTGCTTCAGGCAACATCATCCCCTCTTCAACCGGTGCTGCTAAGGCTGTAGGTAAAGTTATCCCCGCTCTGAACGGTAAACTTACCGGTATCTCTATGCGTGTCCCCACCCTCGATGTTTCTGTTGTTGACCTCACTGTAAACCTCGAAAAACCCGCTACTAAAGAAGCAATCTGCGCTGCTATGAAAGAAGCATCAGAAGGCGAACTGAAAGGCGTACTCGGCTACACTGAAGATGCAGTTGTTTCTTCTGACTTCCTCGGTTGCCCCCTCACCTCAATCTTCGATGCTGAAGCAGGTGTTTACTTGACTGACAACTTCGTTAAAGTTATCTCTTGGTACGACAACGAAATCGGTTACTCTAACAAAGTTCTCGATCTGATCGCTCACATGAAAAAAGTTAACGGCTAATCCGTTATCTGATTCATAACACCTACAGAGGGTGAACCGGGCATCATGCTTGGATTCACCCTCTTTGTTTTTTCTCTCCGCCCGAACACACCGTGACCCGCAGATGTTTATTAAATACTAAGTTGAAAAAACTAATTTTCAACATCTGCCTAACCTGAATTATATTTATCATGGAACTATTTGTAACTATCATCGGCTACGCCGCTGCAATCTGCATGGTGCTCGGCTATCTGCCTCAGGCCATACACACCATCCGAACCCGTGAAACTGACTCCATTGCCCTGCCGACATTCATGCTCATGGGGCTCGGAGGGATATTCTTTATCATCCAGGGTGCGATATTGGGTAATCTGCCGCTGGTGATAACCAACGTCATTACAAGTGTGTGTTCATTGATTGTGTTCGGGATAAAGATTTACAACGATTATATAAAGAAATAAGTAGATGTTGAAAATTAGTTTATACTTAGAAACAACATCTGCTTGATAATATAAAATCTTTTCAACTTCTACTTAACAGTCCCAACCCCATGACACCTGCCGAAAGAATCGACTATCTTCGCCGAGAACTTCATCTTCACAACCATAACTATTATGTGCTGAACACACCCACGATAACTGACCGTGAGTTCGATGCCATGATGAGCGAACTGCAATCGCTTGAAGCCGAACATCCGGAGATGTTCGATCCCCTGTCGCCCACGCAGCGTGTGGGAAGTGACCTCACCAAGGGTTTCACCCAGGTGCGCCACGTCTATCCGATGCTCTCGCTGGGCAACACCTATTCGGTCAGCGAGGTGGATGAATTCATCGGACGTGTGCAGGGTGCGCTTGGTCAGAAAGATGTGACCATTGTGGGAGAGATGAAGTATGACGGCACCTCCATCTCTCTGATCTATGAACATGGTCGGTTGGTGCGTGCCGTGACCCGCGGCGATGGTGAGAAGGGGGACGATGTGACCGAAAATGTCAAAACCATCCGCTCCATACCTCTGCAACTTCAGGGAGAAGGCTATCCGGAAATGTTTGAGATACGAGGGGAGATTGTCCTGCCATGGGAGGCATTTGACCGTCTGAACCGCGAACGTGAAATCAATGGAGAACCACTGTTCGCCAACCCCCGCAACGCCGCTTCGGGAACCATTAAAATGCTTAATCCCGCCGAGGTGGCTCACCGCGGACTTGACGCATATTTCTACTATCTGCTCGGCGAGAATCTACCCGCCGACAACCACTACGACAACATGCAGGCTGCGCGCCGATGGGGATTCAAGGTGAGCGACATAATGCGTCCGCTTCACAGCATTGAGGAGGTGGACTCCTTCATTTCGTTCTGGGACACGGAGCGCAAACGTCTACCGGTGGCTACTGATGGACTGGTGTTCAAGGTCAACTCACTGCGTCAGCAACTCAACCTCGGTTACACCGCCAAGTCGCCCCGCTGGGCCATCGCCTACAAGTTTCAGGCCGAGCGGGCATTGACACGCCTGCGGTTCGTGTCGTTCGAAGTGGGACGTACAGGTGTCATTACCCCCGTGGCCAACCTTGAACCTGTGCTCCTTTCCGGCACCATCGTTAAGCGCGCATCGCTTCACAACGCCGATATTATCAAGACACTTGACATCCACAACGACGACATGGTCTATGTGGAGAAAGGGGGTGAAATCATTCCTAAAATCACCGGGGTAGACCTCGAGGGTCGTGCTCCCGGAGCAACCGAGATAGAGTTTGTAAAGAACTGTCCCGCCTGTGGAACGGAACTGGTGCGTGAGCCGGGTGAGGCTGCATGGATATGCCCCAACAAATATCACTGTCCACCTCAGATTGCAGGGCGCATAGAGCATTTCGTTGCCCGTCGCGCCATGAACATCGACGGGATAGGTGAGGAAACCGTGGGTCAACTGATGCAGATGGGACTGGTGAAAGATATAGCCGACCTGTATGAACTGAACTATTCCGTTCTGACCTCGCTCGACCGTTTCGCCGAGAAAAGTGCGCAGCGCATCCTTGCCGGACTTGAGGCTTCGAAGAGTGTTCCGTTCGAACGTGTGGTTTTCGCACTCTCCATTCCGTTTGTAGGTGAGATTGTGGCTCGCCGTCTGGCGCGTTCGCTCCGCAACATCGACTCCCTGATGAGTGCTACGACAGATCAACTCGTCGGAATCGATGATATAGGTGAAAAGATTGCGGAGAGTGTGGTTGGTTTCTTTGCTGAACCGGTTAACCGTGATATGGTTGACCGACTGCGCGGCTACGGCCTTACGATGAGTATGCCTGAGGAAGAACAGGAGGCGCACAGTCAGCGTCTGGCCGGTCAGACCATAGTCATTTCCGGTACCTTCACCCATCATTCACGTGATGAATACAAGGCGATAATAGAAGCCAACGGAGGAAAGAATTCCGGTAGTATCTCAAAGAAAACCACCTTCATTCTTGCAGGAGAAAACATGGGTCCGGCCAAACTGGAGAAAGCCCAAAGTCTGGGTGTCCGCATAGTTGATGAAACAGAGTTCCTTAACATGATTGGTGAGGGAGCCGCAGAACCTGATGCTGCTGAAGGCTCGGAACTGTCATTGTTTAAGGAGTTATAAGTTTTATAAGATTTATAAGTCATATAAGATTTATAAGTCATATAAGAATTATAAAAGTTAAAAGAAACCAAGCGAGGGCGCTTCATGTTTGTGAAGCCCCTCGCTTGTTTATAATTTCAGGGAGTGTCAGTCATCAATACGCTGGAAGTTGCCGGAACGGTCAAATTTCAGTTCCATGCCTCCGTAGAGTTGAACCTCATAGTTGTTGCGGTTCACTTCCAGACCAACGATCTTCTGACCTTTGAAGTTTTTGGCAACGTAGTCGCGGATAGGTTTGAGTATCAGCGCATCGGGGATGGCGTTTCTGCCGCAGTCAATCTCCTTGACATTACCTTTTGAGTCAAAATCAATCTCGGTGCCGTCGTTGAGGACAACATCGTAGTCGGCACTGCCGAAAGTCTTGTCATCGATTTTAATATGGTTCACGCCTTTACCCTTGAAATGGGTGTTGATGACCTGCTGTGCGGCTTCGGGGAGAGCCTTGATGTCGCGAGTCACACGGTCGCGTGCTGATGCCACACCTACAATCATCAGCATCATCATTAAGAGAGTAGTAATCTTTTTCATGTTGTGCAATTTTAAAGTTCTTTTCAGTTAAACACTTAACTGCTGAGGTTGGTTCAAAAAAACACTCGCCCGCGGCAACGGACGAGTGTGAGAGTGGGAGATATGGTATAAGATGTTTACTCCTCGTTTTTTTTCTTTGAAGTGGCCTTCTTGGGGCGACCTGCTTTTGGTTTGGTTGCTTTAGCCTCCTGCTCCTTTTTCTTACGGGGCTGTTTGAGAGCCTCACGGGTGGCATGTTCCTCATTGATGTGTTCCAGATTCAGGCGCATTGACCCGAGTTCCTTGTTGAGGGTCTCAATTTCGCGGGCCTGATTGCGGATGGTGGTGAGCAATGAGTTAAGTTCTTCGTTTTCAATAGACTGCGGGAACTGTTCTTCGACACGCACCATGAAATCGGAAAGGATGTTCATGTAGTTGGTGAACGCCTGGTATGGTGTTTCGTAGGGGGAGAAGTGTGAGTGAACCTCACCGTCGTTCTTGTGCTTGGTTGACATGTAGAACAGGTGGTCGGAGGCCTGCAGATACCAGTAGTCCTGTTTCAGACGGCGGTCATCGCAAAGGCGGACACGTTCAGCCACTGAGTAGAGTTTTTTGAATGCCTCGTTCTGCAGTTTGTTGCCGAGCCATGCCGAGGTGTCACGCGCTTCATCGGCCCATGAGATGGGTGAGAGGACGGATATGCTGTCGACGGGTTTGAGTTTGGAGACTGCTTCGGAGGGGGTAATGAAACTGATTCCGTTTTCGTGGGCGAAGCGGGGGAGTGCTTCAAGGAACTGGAAAATGCCGCTTTCGCGCGGTTGCATACCGCCGAAGGTCTCCAGGTTCATGAACAGGTTGACAATCTGCTCGTCGGCAGGGGTATTGGCAATCCATCCGATGTATTTGTCGGCGGTCAGGGGATATTCGCTCCATTCGTGGTTGGAGAAGCGGAAGGCGATGTCGTCGCTGAGTTTGTCGTTCTTGAAAAGTATCTTCAGTTTGGGAGCCGAAGCGGCAGAGTAGACATAGTTGGGTGATTTCCAGCCTAATATGTGCTTTGCTCCTTCGGTGATGACACCTTTGTAGCCCATGGCAAGAATCTGGGGAGCAATTTCGTCGTCATAGATCAACTCTGTGTTGCGGAACACTTTAGGTTTCTGTCCGAACAGTTCAAAAATCTTTTCACCGTGGACTTTCACCTGTTCGGCAAACTCTTCGGGGTCAGCCAGCGAGGCGAGCGAGTGGGCGTAGGTCTCGGCAATGAATTCAACCGCACCGGTCTTAGCCAGTTTCTTCAGCAGGTCAAGGAACTCTGGGGTATGCTGCTCAATCTGCTCCAGGGCTGAACCTGACACGGAGATGGCGCAGCGGAATTTACCCTTTGACTCCTCGATCATGCGCAGGAGCGATTCTGCCGCAGGGATGTAACTTTGCTGTGCAATGCGGGTTATGATGTCGTCATTGGCGAAATCATCATAATAATAGTGGTCGTTACCGATGTCAAAGAAGCGGTAGCGTTTCAGACGGAACGGCTGATGTATCTGGAAATAAAAACAAATTGCTTTCATGGGTGGGTTTAGTTTTGACCTAAAATGTCTTTGTAGATTTTGATTACTTTGGCACCGGCTTTGTCCCAGGTTATCTGGTTGACCTCCTTGAGACCATCCTCGCGGAGTTGTTCGTACATTGCCGGATAGGTGATTATGGAGTAGATGGCATCAGCCATGGCGTCGATGTCCCAGTAGTCGGTCTTGATGACGTTGTCAAGGATTTCGGCGCATCCCGATTGCTTGGATATGATGGACGGTACACCCATCTGCATGGCCTCAAGCGGGGATATTCCGAACGGTTCGGAAACGGAGGGCATGATGTAGACGTCGGAGGCTTTGAGCATCTCGTAGACCTGCTTCCCTTTCTGAAAACCGGGGAAGTGGAAACGGTCGGCTATGCCGCGCTCTGCCGCTAATGCTATCATTTTCTCCATCATATCGCCTGAACCGGCCATCACGAAGCGCACGTTGGGGGTGAGTTTGAGCACTCTTGCCGCTGCCTCCACGAAATATTCCGGTCCTTTCTGCATTGTTATACGTCCCAGGAAGGTCACAATCTTATCCTTCGGCTTCTCCACCTGCACATTCAGCAGGTCCTCGCTCAGAGGCACTACGGCGTTATGGACGGTGGTCACCTTGGCCGGGTCGATGCCATATTTTTCAATGACGGTGCGTCGGGTCAGTTCCGACACGGTGATGATGTGGTCGGCATGAATCATTCCGTCGCGCTCGATGTTGAACACTGTCGGGTTGACGTTGCCGCGGCTGCGGTCGTAGTCTGTCGCATGCACGTGAATCACCAGGGGTTTGCCTGTCACCTGCTTGGCATGGATGCCGGCAGGGTAGGTGAGCCAGTCGTGGGAGTGGATAATGTCAAAGTCGATGGTGCGGGCCACCACTCCGGCCATAATCGAGTAGTTGTTTATCTCCTCCAGCAGGTTGTCGGGATAGCGGCCGGAAAACTCAATGCACCCTAAGTCGTTGGTGCGCATGTAGTTGAAGTCGGCATATATGTGGTCGCGCAGACGGAAGTAGAGATCGGGGCTCATAAGGTTGCCGATACGGCTCTCCACATAGTCCCAACTTACGTCACGCCATGCCACCGGCACCTGCGATGCACCGATGATGTGGGCGAAACTGCGGTCTTCGTCGCCGAAAGGTTTGGGTATGACGAATGTTATGTCCATGTCGCCGCACTCCCACATACCTTTGGTCAGGCCGTAACTTGCTGTTCCTAATCCCCCCAGGATGTGAGGCGGGAACTCCCAGCCGAACATTAATGCTTTCATATTATATTATGTGTTGAGGGGTTAGACGTTGAATTTTTTCAGTGTACGGATGGTTCGAAGCACCTCGGCCACGTTGGTGGCGTGGGATATTGCGCCTCGTCCGCTGAAGGGGGGATTACCGTCATAGAGTTGCGACAGCGATCCTATGCAACCTTGCGACATCTCGTCCTCGAAACCGATCAGCATGCGGTCGATGTAACTGATGCCCGAAAATCCGAACACACGCAGGTAGGCATCGGCATAGAATCCAATGAGCCACGGACGTGCCGGACCCTGATGCAGGGCGAGTTCGCGCTCCTCGGGCGAGCCGAGATAGAACGGACGGTAGCCGTAACTTTTAGGCGACAGCGTACGCAATCCCTTGGGGGTGAGCAGTTCGCGTGTGGCCACATCAAGCACACCTTTGCGCTGACGGCGATCGAGCGGAGAATAGTCGAGTCCGATGGCGATCACCATGTTGGGACGTACCTCAGGTGAGGCGAACTGACCGTCAACATAGTCGTAGAGGTAGCCGTAGTCGTTGAGGAACATATCGATGAACGGCTGTTTCATCCGCTCGGCAATGTTGCGGTATTCTTCGGCCTTGGCTGCATATTTCTCAGTGCCTTCAAGCATTTCTGCAGCGAACATCAGGGCGTTGTACCACAAGGCGTTGAACTCAACCAGATAGCCTGTGCGGGGAATGACCGGATGACCGTCAAGATGGGAGTTCATCCATGACACTGCCTGAGTGGTGCCGTTAGTGGTAAGCAGTCCGTCGGGGTGCATGCGCAGGTTGTTGTGACCGTCGCTGATGATAAAGTCAAGCATGTCGGTCATATCCTTGGCGTAGAGCGCACGGGCGGCATCCATACCCTCGTTCTTGGCATAGAGTTGAATGGCGCGGGCCGCCCAGAGGGGTATGTCGGGATGTTCTATACCGAGTATTTTTTTTGAGGGGACACCGGTGGCGAAATATTCATGGAGAGCCTTGAGGGCCGTGGCCATGATTTTTTCGAAATCCTCCTTATGGTTGATGGCAAGTGTGTTGCCGGGAAGCGACATGAAGGTGTTACGCGCCAGAATCACTCCCCAGGGATAACCGGAAAGCATATACATATCCTTTCCTTCGGTCAGATAGAACTGCTTTGCGGCATTCTTCAGACAGTTGAAGAAGGAGGTGCGCTTGGTGCGTGTGGCAATCTCTGTTTCATAGAGTTTGGTGAGATTGCGCGGCGAAATCTCATCGACCCCTGCCGAGAAGATGATAGATTCACCTTTCTTGATGTTGAGCCTGAAATAGCCGGGCACATAAAGATCCTCGGAATAGGGGACACCGCGCTCCAGGTCCTTGACATATTCAATTCCGTTGTACCAGTTCGGGTCATCAACCCATTCCACTTTTCGACTGAATTGCATGAACAGCGTAGGGAATCCCTCGTAGAGGCAGCATGACACGCCGTTTGCCACCGGGGTCATCGTGCCGTTGATGTTGTCGTTCTGTATACAGAGTGAGTTGCTGTCACGGAAGGCCAGGAAGGGGCGGAAACAGAGTGTTGTCGGGGAATGGGCGTCAACCAGAGTGTAGCGGATCAGTATTCGGTTCTCCTTGGTAATGAAGATTTTTTCTTTGGTAAGAATCACGCCACCCACACGATACGTGGTGCGGGGAACATCATCGCAGTCAAACTCACGGATGTATTTATGTCCGTTAGGGGAGTAAACGCCCCCGCGGTAGCGATGGAGCCCCAGATTGAAGGGCGCCCCATGTTGAATCACGGTTTCGTCAAGTGATGATAACAGGACGTGCGGACGGTAGGTGTCCTGTCCGGGTAGCGGAATCACGAGCAGTCCGTGTTGTTTGCGGGTGTTGCAGTCAACAATGGAGGTGCAGTGATAGGCACCGGCCCTATTTGTTCGCAACATCTCTTTCGGAAGCGACTGTTCGAGATTTATCATCAGTTTTTTGTCAAACTTTAGATAACTCATTCTGATGGGATGATAATACGTTTTATGTTTTGTGTATTAAACAATACACATTAGGTTTTTCTCCTCCAAATGTAACAAAAAAAGTATTAAGAACAGCCCTTTTTTATTTAAAATTAGCGAAATTTCCCCCTTTTAACATATTTTAACACGGCTAAACTCCATGAGAGGTTCACTCGCACACAATCAGAAGGCGTCCCGAAGTTGTGGTTACGGCAAAGGCTTTGAGTTCTCCCCCCTGGCGAATGCGTGCTTTTTTGAGCAATTCCTCAGGGGTGGAGGGGTAGTTTCGGACGGCTAAGTTAAGGGTGGGATAACGCTTTGCAAGTTGTTTGATGTTGGACGATGAAAGTTCGATGACATCGATAATCTTTCGGGCGTTCCCTGGAAAAAGGTCTGCTGCGTGATTGTCGTGACCTATATATAGATGAGTGTTCTGATGCAGTTTTTTAAGTCCGAATTTTTCCGAAAGCAGATGAAACGGAGCGGCTCGCATCGCAGCCGGGGAGGGTTCGTAGAGCCATGCTCCGGGGTGAAGATCATCCGGTGTGGCGTAAGTAGCAGTTGCTTTCTGTTCTTCTTCAGGCGTAAAACCGAACTCCTTGTTGCCGTTTATGACGGTTACCGATGAGGGGGTGTCCCGGGGGCAGTCGATGTCAACCAATATTTCTTTACACTCATGACGGTCGTCAACAGTGAGTATACGGCACTCCACACCAAGGTCACGCAGCGTCTGCGTGATGTCTATCATGGGTGAAAGTTTGATGAGAATCCTGTCGGATTTGCTCATCATCAGCGGGAGAATTGCGGTAATGTCCGGGGTGCACTGACGTATGTTATATACTCGTCCGCCTCCGCTGTCGCGCCGTGCGGGGTCAATGAAGATGAGGTCAAACCTGCCGTCGTGGTTACGCAGATATTCCACGCTGTCACCCTCTATCACCGTCACATTTTCCATTGATGAGAAGTTGAAACGTGCGGCACGTGCTGCAACGGGATTCAGTTCGCAGGTGGTGAGAGTTACACCCGGCACACGGGCAAACATCATTGAGTCTATCCCCAGACCGCAAGTCATGTCAAGGATTGTGTCCCCCTCTCTGACCATGCGTTGGTGATGGCGTGCTATGCCGACGGCCGTGGCCTGCTCCACGCTCAGTGGCATCAGCATCAGAGCCGGGGTGAAATCTTCTCCGGTCGCGGGGTCGATAAATTTCTTACCTGCCTTCTGCAGCGATTGAATGTGGGTGACGGCATCATCCATCCACGGCTCTTTGCCATGGTATTTCAAACGGAGTTTAACCACATCATCCTTGCGGTGGTCACTGACGAATTGGCTGAATTGAGGTGGGAGTTGCATAGGACTTATAAAAAGAACAGAGATGAAACGCGATGGTTCCATCTCTGTTGTTTATGTGGGAAATTTATTAGCCACGGATAGCAGCGATACCGGGAAGTACTTTACCTTCGATGGCTTCGAGAAGAGCACCACCACCGGTAGAAACGTAACTTACCTGGTCAGCCAGACCGAATTTGTTGACGCAGGCAACAGAGTCACCGCCGCCGACGAGTGAGAATGCACCGTTTTTGGTTGCTTCAACGATGGCTTCAGCGATGGCACGTGAGCCTTTTGCGAAGTTGTCGAATTCGAATACACCTGCAGGACCGTTCCAGAGGATGGTTTTAGCGTTCTTGATAGCGTCGCAGAACAGTTTGGTTGTTTCAGGACCGATGTCAAGACCTTCCCAACCGTCGGGAATTTCCTTAACAGAGCAGATCATGGTGTTTGCATCGTTTTTGAAAGCATCGCCGGCAACGCAGTCAACAGCGAGGAGCAGGTTTACGCCTTTCTGTTTTGCTTTTTCGATGATGTCCAGAGCGAGTTGGAGTTTGTCGTCCTCGCAGATGGAGATACCGATTTTGCCACCGAGTGCTTTGGCGAAGGTGTATGTCATACCACCGCAGAGGATGAGGTTGTCAACCTTGTCCATGAGGTTTTCGATGATACCGATTTTGGTAGACACCTTTGAACCACCCATGATAGCGGTGAAGGGGTGTTTGATGTCGCTGAGGATGTTGTCAACGGCTTTAACCTCTTTTTCCATCAGGTAGCCGAGCATTTTGTGGTCAGCGTCGAAGTAGTCAGCGATAACGGCGGTAGAAGCGTGACGGCGGTGAGCGGTACCGAAAGCATCGTTCACGTAAACATCAGCGTAGCCTGCCAGAGTTTTAGCGAACTCTTTCTGACGTTCTTTCATTTCTTTTTTAGCAGCGTCGTAAGCGGGATCTTCTTTGTCGATGCCTACGGGTTTGCCTTCTTCTTCAGGATAGAAACGGAGGTTTTCGAGAAGGAGCACTTCGCCGGGTTTGAGGGCGGCAGCCTTGTCAGCGGCTTTAGCGCAGTCTTCAGCGAATTCCACGGGACGTTCCAGATATTTAGCCACGGCATCCTTAATCTGTGACAGAGAAAGTTTGGGGTTCACTTTGCCTTTGGGTTTGCCCATGTGTGACATGATGATGAGAGAACCGCCGTCGGCGAGGATTTTTTTCAGGGTGGGGAGAGCACCGCGGATACGGGTATCGTCAGTGATGTTGCCGTTTTCATCCAGGGGCACATTGAAGTCAACACGTACGATTGCCTTCTTGCCGTTGAAGTTGAAATTGTCGATTGTCATATTGTTAGTTTTATTGAAAATTTCTTATGATGCAAAATTACTGAAAAAATTCAATATTCGCTATATGTTGGTGTTAAAAAAAATTTTTTAGGGTCTTTAGGGTCTCTAAGGTCTTTGGGGTCATTAGGGTCTTTGGGAAAAAGTTATGCCGGACCTACCTTCTCAGGCAAGTCCGGCTGGAGATCAAGTGTATAATTAATTAATCAATCAAAGTTTCAGTTTCTGGTCGGCGATGATGAAGAATCCGTTCATGCCGAGTGAGATGTCGTTGCGTCCGGGCATCAGGGTGATTTCTTTCACTGCGCGTCCGTCAAGGGTGTAGACTGTTTCGGTGCGCTGGTCGGGAGAGTAGATCACCAGGATGTTTCCTTCGGTGGCGATGGTCAGAGTGTCGACATTGTCGCCGATGATTTCTGCTGCTGATTCGCCGGGGGTGGTGTCGGGGAGTCCGGTGAGGATTTCCGCTACGGCAGCGGGGGCGGTAGCATAGATTCCGAAGGGTGCGATTTCAATGTTCTCGGTGTCGCTGTCAGCGGGGATGAAGGCAGAAGCATCGGAGTTGAGCAGGTAGGTGCTTGCTGCGGGAAGTTCAACGGCTGAGTAGGTTGCGTGGAGAGAGAACTCTTTGCCGTTTACGCTGATTTCAGCGGGAGTCGAGGGCACTGTGGCGTATGTTGCAGAGAAGATGATTTCGCCTTCGTTGAGGGTGTAGAGCAGATAGGGAGTGTTGGCTTTCAGTTCTGCTGTTGAGGTGAGGGCTTCACCATTTTCTTTGAGGGTGTACAGAAGGTTTTTGTCTGAGGTAGCGGAGGTGTATTCGCTCACTTCGCTGATTTCAACGTTCTGGCCCATGCCGTCGGTGATGGTTTCGGCGTTGAAGGGAACCACGATTGCACCCCAGTTGCTGTTTTCAGCACGCATGCTTACGGTTGCGCCGTCGATCATAGTGAAGGTGTAGGGGATAGCCAGCGGATAACCCTGAGTGAAGTTGATGTCGGCAGAAGCGGTGTAGATGCGTCCTTCGCGTTTCATTTCGGTGCCGTCTTCCAGAGTTTCGGTCACTTCACCGGTGGTGGTGTTGATGACGTTGGCATCTGCTACGGGGAGAGTCACACCTTCGTCGAGGAGGACGATGCAGTTGGGGTTGAGTCCGGCGAACGCTTTGCTGTGGAATGCTTCGCGGCGTGCGGCGCGGGTCATGGGAGCGGCGGTGTTGTCAGCGTGGGCAACGTCGGCCAGGAAGGTGATGGTGGTGAGGTTGTCACATCCGTTGAAGGCGTTTTCGCCGATGGCGTCGATACCGGTCAGAATGATTGACTCGAGTGAGCCGCAGCCCTGGAAGGCACCGTTACCGATGGTGTTCACTGTTGAGGGGATGTCAACTGACAGAAGAGATGAGCAGCCGTTGAACATGTTGTCGGTGATGGCGGCGGTTTCAGGAAGAGCCACTGTGGTCAGAGAGGTCATGCCTGAGAATGCGCCTTCGGGGAGTGAACCTTCCATGTCGGAGAGGTCGAGGTTTTCCAGTGAGGGGAAGCATGAGAGAGCCTGAGCGAGATCATCTTCCGAGATGTTGCCGGTGAGTGTCACGGTGGTGATGTCAGCGGTGTGGTCGGGGTTGATGGCAGCGATTTCCTTAGCGTTGAGCACTGCGCCGTCGGTGGGGATAGCGAAGATTTTCACTGTGTCGGCTGAGTTGACGATGTTTACAGAGTAGAGACCATCTTCGTCAGCGGTGAGTTCCTGCATACCTACGATGACTTTGGTTTCCATTGCAGCGGCATGCTCTGAGTTGTAGTTGATGCCGAAGCGTACGGTGGAGTTTTCTGCCACATTCTTCAGAACGGGAGCCTGTGCTGCGGTGCGGTCGAATTCACCTGCTTTGTATTCAGAGTTGTTGATTACTTCAGGCTCGGTGATGGTGAAGAGGTCAGAGGTGGTGGCGAAGGGAAGGTCGTAGGTGTAGAACACTGAGATGTTGTGGTTGCCTGCTGCTTCAGCATTTTTGGCGGGGTTGAAGAACTCAACGTCGATGGTGCCGTCAGCGGCGGGGGTAACAGGTTTTCCGTTGTCAAACACCATGCAGGCGGTAGCGGGGTTGGCGAGTTTCAGTTTGCCTTCCACCTTGATGCTTTCTGCGGTTACGTTCTCGCCGAGGAAAGCGGCTGCACGTGAAACATCAAACTTGTCGTCGGTCAGAGCGATGCGGGTAGGATCGAAGTTGACTGCATACACGGGATATTCAGAGAGGATGTTGTAGCCATGATCTTTCCAGGGGTTGCCGTAGGTACGGTCGCTGTAAGCGGTGCGGTAAACATTCAGGTATTCTTCGGGAACGATCACGGTTACTTTCTTGGGATCTTCGTGACCGAGGTTGTAGTATGCGTAGAATGAGGGGGTGTAGGTGCTGTAGGGGTTGTGGTGAGCCACAATCTGGCGACCGTTAACCACTGCGGGAGCGCCGGGGATGCGGATGGTCTGGAGTGAGGTGCATCCGCTGAAGGCGTTGCTGCCGAGTCCGAACACATTCTTGGTGCCGCCTGATGCGGTTTTCACAACTTCGGGTGCTGCCTGGAGTGAGTCGGGGAGAGTGATTTCCTTGATGTTGGCACATTTGAGGAATGCTCCGTCAGCGATGCGGGTAACAGTGTTGGGGAGGATGATTTCTTCGAGTACGGGAACTGTCTGACCTATGCCTGAAGTTTTGTAGAACATTTCGGCGGGGAGTTGGTTGGCAGCGTAGTTTCCGTTGGTGGGGTCAGCCACGATTGTCAGACCTGACAGGTCAAGGCGTTTGATGGTTTTCTGAGCAAAGACCTGGTTGAAGGCGTTTTTAAGGTCGCTTGCATAGGTCTGACCGGTTACGATAACCTTGGCGCGAACAGATTCAGCGGTAACGGCTTTGTAGAGTTCGCCGGGATTGATGGCGTAGGTTACGGCACCTGCTTCTTTGGGGTCATAGACATTGATGTCGATGTCGGTATCCTGCATCACCACGAAGGTGTATGATACTGAAGCAGCCTCTTTAACAACCTGAGTGCCGTTGATGCTCATGTCGATGCGGTTGGCGGCAGAGGTGGGAACCACTTTGATTGTGAGGTCGCGGCCACGTACTGCTGTTGAGGTCACTCCGCTGATGGTGGCACCTGCAACTTCGGGCAGATTCACATTGTATACGGGAGTCTGGTTGTTCAGCGCGGGGAGCGATGCGGTGATGGTTTCGTCAGCACCGTGTACCAGAGCCCACTGTTTTTTGTTGGGAGAGGTTACGAGGCGGATTTCGTTGCCTTCGCGCACTTTGGAGTTGCTGACACGGCATGCCACATTCATTTTGAAGCCGTCGCCGGGGCCTGCTGTCCAGAGGTTTACGGGTGAGATGAATTCCTTGATGTTACCTTTTGAGTCGGTCAGAGCGGCTGCCCAGTAGAACTGATCCATTCCTGAGGGGATATTGAGGGCGTTTACGCGGATGGTGAAATCCTGTCCGGGGAGAACGTTTACGGCATCTGTGAGCAGACCGATTGAGCCGTTTTTAGCGGTGAGAGTCCACTGTGATTTGGTGGGGAGAACTTCGGTAGGTTCGATCATTCCGAAGTGGAGGATGGTGTTGGTGTTCAGAGTGGTGCGGAAGGTGCCCTCAGCGTCGGGAGTAAGGAGAGTTGAGTTGGCATACACTTCCATGCGGTTGTCGTTGTTGGCGATATGTTCGGCCTTGAATGACACCTCGGTGCCTTTCTTCATAGTGCCGGGGAGAGTTTCTGAGTCGAATTTCACGTCGCTGTTATCCATCACTGCGAAGAGAACGTCGTCTGATTCCACGATGGGGTCAACGATGATGTTGGCGATAGTGTTCCAGTTTTCAGCCTTGCGGTAGTTTTCTGCGGCACGCTCGCTGGGCACGTGGAGAGTAAGGTTGTTGACTTTCACGCCTGAGAGTACACACCAGTTGATGAATTCGGCAGTTTCGCGACCTACATAGATGTGCTGCAGGTGGGTGTCGGCAACGAAGATGTTGTATTCGTAGGTTTTGATTGAGGCGGGGAGAGTGATGGTTGTGATTCCGCACTGTGCGAAGCAGGCGTTGTTGAGGCGGTTGACAGATTTGGGAAGGATAACTTCCTTGAGAGAGCCTACGCCGCGGAAAGCGTCGCGGGGGATGGCGTTAGCCTGGTCTGTGCCATGGGCTGAGATGTATGCGCCTGACAGATCCACGCGTTCCAGACGCATGCTGTTTTTCATGAAGGCGAAGTCGCGGGCGTCGATTGAGCCGAACAGGCTGAGTTCCTTGATTGTGCCTGATTCTTCGTCAGAGATGAGAGAGGCGAGGGTGCCGGGAGTTTCAACCCAGAGGCTGCGTTTTGCTTTCACTTCTGATGCTTTCTGAACCAGCACGCTGACGGTCTGATCTTCGCGGACGTTGTTGATGATGTAAGAGTTGTTGTTGCCGGGAGTGAGCACGTAGCCGTTGGCTTTTACGGTCACGACATTTTCGTCGCTGTTTTCGGGGGTAACCTTGAATGAGTAGTCCCATCCGCGGATAACTGATGATTCACCTTCGATTTTCACACCTGCCACGGCAGCGGGAAGAGTAACGGCGAATGTTGAGGGAGCGGCGTTAACGGCGAGTTCGTTTACGGTGGGGAGTTCGCCTGCCACGGGGAGCCAGTCGGTTGATCCGTTGGCCTGGGTCACCATGCGAATGCAGTCTTCGTCAGAAGCGGTGATACCTGCGGGGAGTTGGCAGCCGTTGAGTTCAATATAACCGTTGTAAAGGGTAGCCATTGACTCCATGTTGAGGTTGGCTGGGTTGGAGAGGAGGGCTTTTACGGCACCGTTCTTGTCGAACAGAGCCACGGCGATTTTGCCGGAGAAGTTGTCGTAGGAGAGGTTTTTGAGGTTACCGACACGCACCTTGAAGTTGTCGCCTGAGTTCAGGTCTGACAGGTTGCTGCCGATACCGGGCTGGTTGCCGTCGGCTGTGATGTGGATGGGTGACCAGTTGCGGATCACGCCTGAGCCGGGCTTGATGTTGTAGATGATGGTGTTGAGGTTGTTGTAGTGGTGCTGGCGGCTCACAGTGGGGTTAAGTGCGGTGCTGAGGAAGTAGCCGTTTGCACTTCCGCCCCATCCCCAGTTGAAGTGGAGGTAGTCACCCTGATATCCGTCGCAAACGAAAGCGTGACCGGCAGTGACATCCTGACCGCAGTAGATTACGGGACGTCCGGCGTCGATTTCATCTTTTACGATGCGGTCCCATGCTTCCTGAGTGGCTACATCGGCACGTTTCTTGTAGGATACGCCGGGGTCGTAGCCGAAATATGTTGAGAGAGCGGCAGGCACACGTACTTCGTAGGCGCTTGAGCCTGACATGGCGTACTGTGTGTCGATACTTTTTGATGCGTGATACATCAGTGTTGCAACTGCTTCACCTTCAGCGGCAGTGTAGCCGTTGCGGTAGTTGTCGTTGCGCATATCATTCCAGTTGTAGACAACGTTGAAGTCCACACCGTCGAATGAGCCTGTGCCGCTGACGGGGAACTGATAGAACTTCATGACTGTTGCCATTGCTGTTCCGACGCAGCCAACCAGAGGTTTGCCGGGGATAAGGCTGTTGAAGGGTGATTCCTGGCTCCATGCAGCGGTTGAGAGGAGTTTGGGCTCTGTGCTGCGGGCAGATTTGCCGGCGAGTTTCTTGAACTCGTTAAGGGTGCGGGGAGACTGTTCGGCGGGTGCTACACGAATCTCTTTTTCCAGTCCGCTCATCATCCATTGCATTGCCTGGGGCGCTGCTGCTTCGGGATAAGAGGAGTCAAATGAGTAACCGAGGACCGGTGTTGCGCTTGTCTCAGCGGATACGATAACGAATCCGGTGTTGTCCGCATTGTTAAATATATAGTAAAGAGGGGTTGCGGGTGTAGTGGATGTGTTGACGGCTTTAAGTCTGATTGAATCAGGTGCTTTGCCGGTCATTGAACTAACGAAATCAGTTGCGATTGAACGTGCTTCCTCAACGGTAACTTTAGCAGAAAAGGAGTTGAGGGTTGAACCTGTAAGAAGCATGGCTAATACGAGCCGACGCAAGTGCTTTGTCATTTGTGATTGATGTTTTGATAATGTGATTAATTAATTATTTTTGATACACTTTGACTTTATAACGAACCTGTTTCAATTTTGTTCATGAAATTTACGAAAAAATTACAGAAAAATTACAAAAACTTTGAAACAACCCTTAATTAAACTTGGTAAAAATGTATTAAAGTGCTGATATATAGTGTTTAAAGTTGTTGTGTTATAAATGTAACACAAACTTAATAAAATGTGGTGAACAATTGGATTAGGTGGCAAAAAAATGCATCCGGAGGAATTTATTCCATCCGGATGCCGTAATTTGTAGATATGAAATGTTATTTCTGTTTTTCCCTGAATCCGTCATATTGGCGGTAGGGCATGTCGAGATTCATGTAGTAGAAGTTGTGCTGACGTTGATGGGGAACATCGGGGACGGTCATATAGTCTCCGTATTTCCGGGCGAGGTAGTCATGGGGGCGGGCGTAGCCGTTCACTTCGGTACCCTCAAACAGAATGGGGGTGGGCTCACCGATGATGTCGCGCGGAAGCACACCTTTGGCTCCGTCATCATGATCCACAACATGAGTGGATGTGTTGAAGTCGCATCGTGTCATCGCATGGCGCAACTTACGCTGTATCGACTCCTTGCTGTAGAGTTTCTGAGCCAGGCGTGGCAGCCAACTTGATATGCCGTGACCATGCTTGTAGGGGTCGCGGTACACGAAGTAGACCATGCGCTGCAGATATTTGTAGTGTGTGAAGTGCCACCATCGTGAAATCTTTCCGGCGGGGACACCATCCAGCGGAAACACATCTATATATACTCCGCCGAGATAACTGATGTGCTTGCGCTCGATAAGTGTGGTAGAGGCATTTTGTATTTTCGCAAACGGGAACGGGTAGTTGACGTCGCGTTCGGCGCAGATCAGTTCGATATGTTTGGGGAGCCACTCGTCGGCATGAGCAATCAGTGTGTCGTAGTCCGGACGGGGCATGGCTATGTCGAGGTCGTCATCCCAGGGGATGAATCCGCCGTGACGCACCGCTCCGAGCAGTGTTCCGGCAGTGATGTAGTAGCGCAGCCCGTGCTCTTTGCAAACTTCATGGATGAGTTTCAAAGTCTCAAGTATCTTTAACTGCAGAGGGCGTATTTCGTATGATGCCATTGTCAGAGAAGGTGGGAAGGTACGACAGATGTTGCGTGGTCAAAATCCTGCGGTGTGTCAAGTTCCATCGAGAAGATGTCGGTGGTGTCGACGGCTTTGAAGCGGTGACCCAGGGGGATGATGCGCTCGAAGGCAAGTTCATAGAACATATCTTTCAGCCCCTCATGTTCAATCATCTGTTCAAGGCACTCGAACAGAGCGGCGGAATAGGGTGCGGAGATATATTCAATACCGACAGATTCGCCGATAGCCTCCGCGGGGTCACACTGCTTGGTGATACGGGTGACATTCATTTCGCTGTCAACCACAATCTTCATCTCCTCGTCGCCGAGTTCATGGCGGTTGAGGGCTATGGCGGGTGCTTCCGCTGCGGTCACACGGAGTATGAGTGCCGGATCAAGCAGGATGTCACTGTCAGCCAGGATAAATTCACGCCCGTCAACGTAGGGGCGGGTCATCCAGAGGGAGTAGATATTGTTGTTGTTTTCGTAGTCAACGTTGTCTATGAACTGTTTGTCGAGGGCGGGGTAGAGGCGCTCCAGTTCATCCACTATCATCTGACCTTTGTAGCCGGTGACCACCACCAGACGGTTCACACCGGCCTGAATCAGCGCGTCGACGGTGCGCTGAAGCAGTGAGCGTTCACCAACTTTCAGCAGGCATTTAGGACATTTATCGGTCAGCGGGCGGAGGCGACGGGCCATTCCGGCGGCGAGGATAACTCCAATCATGAGTGTAGCGTAATTATTTTTCACCTTTGGCAACAGCCACGATAGCCTCAGCCACGGCACGGTTCTGTTCCGGACGGCCGAGGGTGATGCGGAGGTGGGTGTTGATGTCGGGTTCGTTCATGAATTTTATTTTGTAGTCCATGCCGGCCATTGCCTTCTGCAGACGCTCTTTCAGTTCAATGGGATATTTCACCAGAATGAAGTTGGCCTGAGAATCGTACACTTTGAAGCCCGGGAGAGCCTCAAGCATCTCTTTGTACATCCGGCGGTCGGAGTTCATGGAGTTTGCTATCGAGCGGTAGTGATCCTCGCTTTTGAGTGCGGCAATAGCCAGATCCTCGGAAATGCGGTTGTAGCCCAGATATTTGTTGCCATATTTGGCGAATGCCTTATGGTTGTCGCCCATGAATGCAAATCCCATGCGCAGACCCGGCAGTCCGTAGAATTTCGAGAGTGTGCGCACTATGATAAGGTTGGGATATTTGTCGGTCAATCGGCGTATGTAACTTGAATCCTCATTGACAAATGAAGCGTAGGCCTCGTCAACAATCACTACCACATCTTGGGGCACATCTTCCAGCAGTGTGTCCAACTCGTCAGGCGTAAGGGAGTTGCCGGTGGGGTTATTGGGTGAGGCGAGAAGCAGCACGCGGGGTTTCTCCTCGGCGAGCATACGGCGCAGCGCGTCAAAGTCGTATTTGTAGGTGTTCCCCTCTTCATATAGCGGATACTGCATGGTGATACCGTTGATTTCATCAGCGATAGATTTGTAGTACCACCATGAGAATTTAGGCACAAGCATCTTTTTGTTACCTTCATCAAGCGAGAGGTAGTAGTGTACGGCCTGTTTGAGAATATCCTCACCGCCGTAGCCAAGCATTACGCGGCTTTCATCAATGCCGTATTGTTCGGCCAGATACACGGAGAAGATACTTTTTTTGCCTTCGTCATATATTCGTGTGTAGAAACATAGTTTTTCCGCAGGGAAGTTTTTGAGTGTTTCCACAACCAGTGGAGAGGGAGCGAAATTGAATTCGTTTCTATCAAGAAAGTTCATATCTGTTGTAATCAGTTCGATGAATCGGAATGACCATTGATGTCATTCCCCATAATTTCGCAAATATAGCGTTTTTTTTCGGATTACGGAATATGAATCGGTTGAAATTTGTTTGTGGATGTTCTTGAGAGTGGGAAAAATTGGAGCAGCCTCGCCATATACAGGATTATGCGGCTGCTCCATGGAGCAGCCCTACAGGGATAATGCGCTGATTGTCAAGAGGGTAGGGATGCTCCCTGGAGCATCCGCCGAATATCCATCACTGTCCATGAACGTACAACACATAAAAAATACAGGCTGCATCAAATTTTGATACAGCCCGCATTTGTGACGGAGGGTAGATTCTCCGCTATGTGGGATTGGGATTATTCCGCTTTGGGGTCAAGGGTTGTTACGTGGTAGTTGCCCTGAGCGAGGATCTCTTTCATGAAGTTCATCACATCTTCTTTGGTGATTGACTGGAGGAGTTCGATGTCACCGTTCCAGGTGTCAACACCGCACACTTCGAAGCCTGCGATGGCGCTGAGCCATGCGTTGTTCTTTTCAAGTGCTTCTTTTGAGTTCTTGACAAGGAATTCAACGTGAGTTGCAACTTCATCGGCAGTAACGTTTGAGGTCATTGCCTGGAATTCACCTGCGATGTAGTCAAGAACTTCCTGACGCATTTCAGGTTTCATGGGGAACTGTGACATAATGGTGGTGTTGCAGCCGTTGTCGATGCGTGACACACCTGCGCTTGCACCGATTGAGTAGGTTGCACCCATTTCTTCACGTACTTTCGCCAGCAGACGGTTGCCGAGAATCTGACCTGCTACGTAGGCTACGCGGCGGTTCTTGTCGGTGTAGGGAATGTTACCTGACACCATGATTGAGGTCCAGGTCTGGGGAGTCTGCATTTCAGTGGTGAATTCAGAGTTGAGTTTGCCTGCAACGGGGTTAAGACCGGGGTTAACCTTGGTGTTGGTCAGTGATGCGGCAGCGTCAACGGGGAGAGTGGCGATGTACTGTTCAACCAGCGGACGGAAGGTGTCCATGTCGATGTTACCTACGAATACGAAGGTGTAGTCAGCAGCGTTGGCAGTCATCTTGGCAGTCATTTCAAGAATCTGTTCGCGGTTGGCATCCATGATGTTCTGGGTGCTGATGGCACGGCGACGGGGGCTCTTGAAGGTTGCTTCCAGCAGGTCTTTACCGAAGATGTACTGAGGGGTTGATTCCTGGTTCTGGAGCAGACCGGCATACTGTTTCTGAGTAGCGGCAAAATCTTCGGGAGTGATGCTGATGGCAGTGAAGTTCATGTAGATGAGTTCCATTGCTGTGGGCAGATCCTTCACGGTGGTGTTACCTGAAATGCTGCGTTCGTAGTTGTCGAAGTCGGTTTTCACGGTCACCTGTTTGCCGGAGAGATATTTCTGCATGTCGATGTTGTTGTAGTTGCCCAGACCGCCTGATGACAGTGCGTAAGGCCAGAATATCATTGAAGCGGCAAGGTCATCGCTGAAGTCGGCTGAACCACCTTTGGCGATTGCGTTGAACAGGATTTCGTCGTTCTTGAATGTGGTGGGTTTGACAATCACTTTCACACCGTTTGAAAGGGTGAGGACAGTGGCGTCGAAACGGCTATCTTTTGTTTCGCTGACAATTTTGCCTGCTGCGGGGAGCGAGGGGATGAGGGGCTCATCTTTCATTGCGTCAACGTAAGGTTCGATAGTCTCTTTATCAACAGCGGCGAACAACTCTTTCATGTCGGCCTCGGTGGGGAAGTAGAATTCATCCTTTTCGGGGAGCAAGCCGATGAACACGCGGTTGTTGCCAGTGATCATGGTGGGGAGAACCTGGTTGATTGCTTCCAGAGGAATGTTGGGGGCAAGCATGTTCATGATTTTGTACTCGTTCTCCAGACCGGGGATAGGTTCGTTATCGATGAAGTGACGGACATATTCCTTGACATATTTCTCAGACTCGCGGTTGTTGCGGTTGTTGAAAGATTTTTCCAACTGAGAGAGATATTCGTTACGGGCACGTTCATATTCTGAAACGGTGAATCCGCCGCGTACGGCACGAAGGAGTTCGCGATATGCACCTTCCATGGCCGGACGGATGTCGTTACCTTTGGCGATAGCCACAAGGGTGAGGGCGTTTTTGGTTTTGGCAAGAAGGAATTCGCCGTTGTTGATACCTGCCACAGCGAAGGGAGCGTCGGGGCTCTGTGCTATTTCATTGAGGCGGTTGTCAAGCATGGTTACGATCATGTCGAGAACGTATTCCTGAATCAGATAGTCAAGATTGAGTTTTGCTGAGTCGGGGGTGGCGTCATATTTGAATACCAACTCACCGATGGCATTGCTCTGCTCTTTGTCGCGACCGATGGCGTAGATGGTGCCTTCGTTATCTTCCACGGGGAAATATTCGCGGGGTTTGGCATTTTCGGGCATCTCGATGTCAGAGAACATCTCTTTGATTTTGCCTTCGATGCGGTCAACGTCGATGTCACCCACAACAACGATACCCTGCTGATCGGGGCGATACCATGTTTCGTAGTAGTCGCGGATGGCTTGGGGAGGGAAGTTGTCGACAACTTCCATGATGCCGATGGGCAGACGGTAGCCGTAGCGGTTGTTGTTGGGGTAGATTGTGGGGAGAAGGTTCTCCAGAATACGCATCTGACCAACCATTGAACGACGCCATTCTTCATGGATAACGCCACGTTCCTTGTCGATTTCCTCAGGATCGAGTGTCAGGTCGTTTGCCCAGTCGTGAAGAATGAGCAGACATGAGTCCTGAACAGATTCGCGGGCCACGGGAACATTAGAGATGTTGTAGACGGTTTCGTCAACCGAGGTGTAGGCATTGAGGTTATAGCCGAATTTCACACCGATTGATTCCAACCAGTCGCGGAGTTGGTTGCCGGGGAAATTGGTTGTTCCGTTGAAACACATGTGTTCAAGGAAGTGAGCCAGACCGCGCTGGTTCTCTTCCTCAAGGATTGAACCTACTTTCTGCGCGATGTAGAAATCGGCCTGTCCTTTGGGGTTTTCGTTGTGACGGATGTAATAGGTCAGTCCATTGGGCAGTTGACCGATGCGGACCTGATCGTCAACGGGGATGGGCGGCATCTGCTGAGCACGTACGGCTGATGATCCGAGAACCATCACCATAGCAACGAGCATAAGCACACGTGAGAATAATTTATTCATGATTTATAATTATTAAGATGTATTTTCTGTAATATTTGACGTGAAAATTACTGCAAAGTTACATCGGTTATTCAAAAAAAATGTGCTAACTTTGTGAAAAATATTTAAAAAGGGTTGTAGGTCAGGCTACTACGCTCTAAAATAAAGTTTATTATGTCAGATTTAGGATTAGGAGGAACGGACAGATTCCGGGGCCCGGAGCAGGGTATACAACCCCCGGATCCGGAACCGCGTGTGGTATACGTTGACCGGATTGTGGAGAAATCGCGCTCTACAACCGGCTATTGGGTGGCTATCGTCATCCTTGGCTTTCTGCTTTTCTGCGCCGGTGCATGTTCCATAGTTTTATTATGCGTATGCGGTGAACTCGGCGAACGGGAGGATGAACTTACGGCGCAGGTCGATGACCTCAAGAACAGACTCGAACAGTCGGAAAGCAACCGGCGGGAAACCGAGGAAGCGGTGGGTACCATGCTTGACCTCGTCGGCTCCTCTTACCCCGTTATAATCAGCGATATAGAGATAGGCAACGTGCATCAGAACAACGATGTTATCAGCGATTTCGGCAATACACTTTATTCTTCAACAGCCGAATATCTGCGTCCGCGAATCAAATATTTCGGACTTGTCGAGGGGCAACGTATGCTGAAAACCAAATGGATACGCCCTGACGGTTCGGTCATCGCCGGTTCTTCTTCACCCTCTGGATTCAGTCAGAGTGCCGACTACGCCATTGAAAGCGGTGCCAACCAAACCCTTGAAATGGGTGGCTGGGGATGGGATGAACCCGGAAACTGGAGCGAAGGTGACTATCGTTTTGAGGTGTGGTATGGCAACACATGCCTTAAAGCAAAAAACTTTACCATACATTATTAATATATATGTGTAAAGGTTCCGAAAGGAGCAAAAAAAATGCTATCCATTTCCGGATAGCGATAAGTTAGACTTAATTTACATTCTATAGACAGCGTCTATAATCAAGCATTAGTGTAAATTGATGAGCAGGTAGTGAAATACCATTCTACGGCTCGTTTGAGATACTTTTTCATAACTAATAAAACTTTAGTTAAACTTAAATATACATCCCTTTTTCAGAGGTTATATGATTATAACAATCAATCTGTAAAAAAGGTTTGGATGAAACAAGGCTGCAAAGATAAACAAAATAAACCATATAATTAACAAATGAAACAGAAATTTTTAATTATGGCGGCAATATGCACATTAGGCGTTTCCGCCCTGACCACCGGATGCGACGGGAAAAAGGCTGAGGAAAACCCCTTCCTCACAGCCTATGACACTCCCTATGAAATCCCCCCGTTCGACAAAATCAAAACCGAACATTACATGCCTGCTCTTCAGGCCGGTATCGAACAGCAGAATGCTGCTATCGATTCTATTCTTGCCCAGTCTGAGATCACTTTTGACAACACAATCCTTGCATTGGAGGAATCAAGCGAGATTCTGGACAAGGTGACCCACGTGTTCTTCGCTCTGACCGAGAGTGACTCTTCCGATGAACTGGTTGCTGTGGCAGAGGAATTTGAACCTGCCCTGTCGGCTCATAGCGATGAGGTTTCAATGAACCCCTGTCTGTTTGAACGTATCAAATATCTCCACGACAATGCCGATTCACTGCAGTTGGCTGCCGATGAGAAACGTGCCGTTGACTCTTACTACAAGAATTTCGTTCGCAGTGGCGCACTCCTGTCTGACGCTGACAAGGAACAACTCAAGGCTCTGAACACCGAACTCACCGGTCTCTATCAGAAATTCAACAAGAACCTGCTGGATGCCACCAACGAGTTCGCTATAGTAGTTGAGAACGAGGCTGAACTGGCCGGTCTGCCCGAATCAAACGTTGCTGTCGCTGCCGATGAGGCGAAGAGCCGCGGAATGGAAGGGAAATGGGTGTTCACCCTGCATGCTCCCAGCCGTCTGCCCGTTCTTCAGTATGCCGACTCACGCGACCTGCGCCGTCAGATGTATGAAGGCTACACTTCGCTGGCTTCATCAGGCAAATATGACAATGGTCCCGTCATCAACAAAATTCTTCAGGCACGTGCCAAAAAAGCCGCTCTGCTCGGGTACGAAAACTATGGCTCTTACATGACTGAAAAGGTTATGGCAGGCAACATCGAGAATGCCGAAAATCTCCTGATGAAGATATGGACTCCCGCCATCGCCCGCGTTAAGGAAGAGGTTGCCGAAATGCAGGCTGTGGCTAACGAGGAGGGTAACAGTTTCACCATCGCCCCCTACGACTACTATTACTATGCTGAAAAGGTGCGCCAGAAGAAATATGACCTGGAAGAAAGCAAGGTTCGCGAATATTTCCCCCTGGATTCAGTGCGTAACGGCATCTTCAACATGGCTCAGCGTCTGTATGGCGTAACCTTCACCGAAATGCCCGATGCTCCCAAATATAACCCCGAGGTAAAAGTTTATGATGTCAAGGATGCCGAAGGTAACCATGTGGCTGTGTTCATGACCGACTACTTCCCCCGCGCCTCAAAACGTCAGGGTGCATGGATGAGCGAGTTCAAGGGTGAATGGAAAGATAAAGCCGGTAACTCTTCACGCCCCATCATTTATAATATCGGCAACTTCTCAAAACCTGTAGGTGACACCCCCGCGCTCCTCACTCTTGATGAGGTTGAAACAATGTTCCATGAATTCGGTCACGGTCTGCACGGTATGCTGACACAGGTTCGCCTGCGCTCACAGAGCGGAACAAATGTTGACCGCGACTTCGTAGAACTCCCCTCTCAGATCCACGAACACTGGGCTATGGAGCCTGAACTGCTCAAGGTATATGCCAAACACTACAAAACAGGTGAGGTAATTCCCGACGAGATGATTGCCAAACTTGAGGCTGCCTCTACCCACAATCAGGGCTTCGCCACCACCGAACTTGTCGGTGCCGCTCTGCTCGACCTCCAGTATGGTAAACTCAACAATCCCAATGACACCATCGACGTGATGGCGTTTGAAGGTGAAGTGGCAAAAAAACTGAATATGCCCGCTGAGGTTCAGTACCGCTACCGTTCACCCTACTTCAAACACATCTTCGGTTCCGACGGCTATGCCTCAGGCTATTACACCTACCTTTGGGCTGAAGTACTGGACTGCGACGGCTTCGAACTGTTCAAAGAAAAGGGTATCTTCGACCCCGAAACAGCCGCCTCATTCAAGAAAAATGTACTTGAAGCCGGTGACAGCGAAGATCCCATGGTTCTTTACGAGCGTTTCCGTGGACACAAACCCAGTCCCGACGCACTTCTGCGTAACCGTGGTCTGATCAAGTAAGACACTATCCAATAAAGAATATAAAGCACCGAGGGAGCCGTTCTTTCGGTGCTTTTTTTGCTTGTGGTTAGAGGGTTTTATAAATCTTATAAATCTTATAAGTTTTATAAGTCATATAGTTTTATAAGTTCTATAAAGAAAGGCGGCTGCTTTTGGGCAGCCGCCTTGGTTGTATCTTTGCGTTAAAGTTTCATTTAACGCTGGTTCCCTTTGAGGATTTTAATCATTCATTTCAATCCCTTCTTTAACTTCTTCGTTGAGTTCCTCGGCTGATTTGTCACGACGGTAAACGTGTGAACCGATAAGAGCGTAGAACAGGATGTAGGCTGCTGCTGCGAACAGAACCCAGTATGACTGGATGAAGCCTGCGAGGTCAGCAACGTAGCCCTGAACGAGGGGGAGGATACCGCCACCGCATACCATCACCATGAACAGACCTGAGGCTACGGCAGTGTATTTGCCAAGGCCTTCGGCTGCAAGGTTGAAGATTGCGCCCCACATTACAGAGGTGCAAAGACCGCACAGAACAAGCATAAGGATGTTAAGGGGTGCCTGCATGTCGGTGAAGGGGATGTTGACCATAGTGGAGGGCATCATGATGGCGCTGACAATAAGGCAGAGCACGATGGTTGATACGGTTGTCAACATAACTTTGCTGGAAACGAATCCACCGAGAACACCACCGACAAGTCGACCCACAAGCATCAGGAACCAGTAGGCGCCTACCAGTGAGCCCGCAAGGGCGGGAAGGAGCCCCAGACCGCCGATTTCTGTTGAGCCGGTCATGTAGAGGTTAGCCATGTTGGGGATACCCACTTCAAGACCTACATAAAGGAAGATGGCTACGACACCCATAACGTAGTGGCTGAATTTGAACAGTCCTGACACCGAGGGTTTCTCCACTTTTTTACCTTCAATTTTGGCTTTTGCCATCTCCTCAAGGATAGGTTCGGGAAGTTTGGATGCTGCCAGAACAACCAGCGCGAGGGCGAAGATACCCATGGCGATAAACAGTGCGGGACGAGCCTGGATAAGGCTGAGTGAGTTGAGGTTGCTACCCATCAGGTAACCTACGAGAACCGGGCAGATGGTTGCGGCCAGCGAGTTGGTGGCACCACCGAACTGCAGCAACTGGTTACCTTTCTTGCCTCCGCCACCGAGGGTGTTGAGCATGGGGTTGACCACGGTGTTGAGCATACACATTGAGAATCCTGCCACAAAGGCTCCGGCCATGTAAACGGGGAAGATGATGCTCTTGTCGGTGAATACTGATGACACGAACATGAGGACAACGCCGACCAGACCTACGAGAACCGCTGCGATGGCTGAGTATTTGAACCCTTTTTTCTGAAGGATCATACCTGCGGGGAGACCCATGAAGGCGTAGGCGATGAAGTTGGCCGCGTTTCCGAGTTGCGACTGGAAGTTGGTGAGGTCAAGTTGACCTTTCAGAATCACACCGAAGGGGTTCTGAAATCCTGTTACGAACGATATCATCGCGAACAGGAAGAACATTACAATAATAGGTAATGTGTAGTTAGGTTTGTTTTTTGACATTTGGTTTTATATTTTGGTTTGTTTTGATTTCAGGTAAGAAGAGTGGGTCAGTATTCCCGTTCACCGAAAATATCTGTGCCTATACGGACCAGTGTGGCTCCGTTCTTTATGGCAAGCGGAAAGTCGCCGCTCATTCCCATTGAAACGGTGTCGAATCCGCGTAGATCGGGAGCCGCTTCAAGTGCCCTCTGCCTAAGTGTGGCTATGGCGTTGAAGTCGGCGGCAACGCGGTCGGTATCGTCGGTGTTGGATGCCATTCCCATCACACCGCAGATGTGCGTGGCTTTGAGGTTCTCGAACCTGCGGTTGGTGAAAAAATCTATGAATTCTTCAGGGGAGAAGCCTGATTTGGTTTCTTCCTGTGCCACATGAATCTGGAGCAGGACGCGAGTCACCACTCCGGCGCGGAGCGATTCGCTGTCGATAAGATTCAGCAGACGCTCCGAGTCAACGCTTTCGATGAGGGAGGTTTTGCCTATTATCTGGCGGACCTTGTTTGTCTGGAGATGTCCGATGAAGTGCCACTTGATGTCGGAGGGTAGCAGCGGTATTTTGGCAAGCAGTTCCTGCACACGGCTTTCGCCGAAAATGCGTTGCCCGGCATCGTAGGCCGAACGAATCATTTCCGCGGGATGAAATTTGCTGACAGCAACCAACTCAACCCCTAAGGGGTCGAGTGTGCGGTGGTACTGGAGTATTTTGTCAGCGACCTGTTTCATTATTCCTTGTTTCCAAGTTTGGCGTCGAAGACATCCATGATGAGGGTTTCGTTGATGGCCTGAATCTCGAAGTCGGCCATGGTTGATTTCATCCCTTCCATGAAGTTGTCGTAGGCACCCTTGAAGTCTGAGGCTGCTACCAGCATTGTGGTCACGGTTTTCTTTTCGGCAGCGGTCTTCTCATCCAGCGTGATGAAGGCACATTTCACCAGATAGTAGCGGTCGGCTGAGTCATCGCGGAATATCTCGGCTATCTTGGTACGTTTCACTGCCGACACTGAGAAGTCGCCCGAAATGAAGGGGGTCATTTCCTCTATGATGCGTGCCTCTGCTTCGGTAAATGAGAGGGCGTCGACCAGATAGGGTTCGTTTACTTTCTTTACTGCGCCGTTTTCCTGCATTTTGTCGTAGCGCACTTTACATTCAAACCAGTTTGCCATATTAAATATTGGGTAAAAATTCGATTAAACAATGTTTTTACAAAATTAGCAAAATAATTTGGGGAATTTTAGAAACAGTTTAAATTTATGAGAAATATTTTTATATACTCTGCTTTTAAGGATCTTTTTGGCGATTTTTGCCAAGTTTCGTTGGTCACGATGCCCGCATCGCTCCCTCCTCAACTTGCAAAACTCATCCAAAAATATCCTCAAAATCATTCGCACATAAATTTAAACAGTTTCTTAGCGCAGAGGGTATAAAAAATTGTGAAAAGTTTGGCTCAGGGGATAATCGCGAGTGAATCGACTGAAATTGTTACAAGGAAAGGGGTGGCCTTGACACGTGGCTGTCGGCTCAGATGATAGTAGAACGATTGCTGACGGTCAAACGACGGGTAACTGATCAGTGAGGTCTCGCCGGGTGGAATCTGCCACCGGATGTGGCGCGACTGACGGTGTAGTTGACGCTCCGAGGTGTCGTAATAGTTGACGGTGATGAACAGTTCCGTCACGGTGCGGCCCAGATGATTGGAGAAATGAAATGTCTCGCGCAGCGAATTAAGCGGTTTGTTGAATCCGGCTATTGTGAAATCGGCAGTGTCCGGAATGATATGGACCTGACCCGGCAATGTGTCGGTTTTCTGATGCTGTTTAGGGCGCAGATGGGTGCGTGTGGTGCGCTGAGCCGCCGACAACGGGGCTATTACGGCAATAATGAACAGTAGCAGGCAGAGTCTCATAAATATCTGACCGGTTCTGACACTCCCGGCACGAGCGGTTTGATTTTGACACATCCGTGGAGATTGTCCGACGAGGTGTCGCGTTTGACTGATACACGGAAAAGATACGGAACGAGTCGCCAGAGGTCTATTGACAATCCGTTTTTCAGTTTGGAGAAGGAGAGGTGTGACGGATCGGTGAGTTTGATGATGAACGATTTTCTTTTCCCGGATTTGCCGTTCGGGTCAGCAAGCATCTCGGCAAGGTAGGTGTCTGCCTGCGGGGTCGCAGAGAGTGTACCTAACAACGTTCCGGAAAGCAGCCGGGAAGTAACGGTTGAATATAGATATATGTCGAATTGTGTAGGTCCGGCAACGGAGAGTGATCCGGGACGGCGGATAATGGCTATGGCAGCATTGTCAGGAAGAAATTGCCATACACCTTCCACGGGGGTCACCGGCGTGGCGGCGATGATGGAGTCAAGGCGATTGACACTTACGGTCAGAGGCTTCTCGCCGGCGTGGACAGCGAGGGAGAGGAGTGTGATCAGTGCAGAAATAAGAAATCCCGATTTCATCAGATGGTGCTGAATTTATAACTCAGACCGAAACTGAGCACCTCGCGCAACTGCCATTTGTGCCATCGGGAGTCGTCAATGGCTTTAGTCTGCGAGTCGTAGCGGAGATGAACATAGAACTGGGTTGACAGATAGCGGTTGATGTCAAACGAGAAGGTGTTTTCCCAGTCGCCCTGCACATAGGTGTAGTCGGAGAACATATAGAGGCGTGAAGAGTAGGTGATGTTATACGCCATCTTCCACAGCAGTTTCGCTTCCACATTCGAACCGTACTGGCTGACAGACTTGTGTCCTTCCTTTATACCGAACGATGTGACATCGATTTTATCATCTTTCAGGCAGGTCTTGAGGTTGTATGACAGCGGGGCGATGGAGAGGTCGAAGTTGACGGTTTTCTTGGGGTTTTCATAGGAGTATGACATACCGAGACCGATGTTGAGTTCGCCCGGCGACATGAATGCGGCGGTCATATCGCGCGTGTTAGCCTTGTAGTTGTTCAGCAACTGGGTTTTGAACAGTGCTGTCACCGAGTAGTACCATCTTTCGGCAGCCTTCAGACCGAACTTTGAATTCAACTGCAGAAGATCCTCCGAGATAGAGTAGGCATGGATTGAATCGTCAGGGGCGTTATTGACAGCGAGTTTATACTGGAACGTGTTCTCAAACAACAGATTAGGGTGATAGGCCGGATTGAGTTTCACTTCATACAGAACGTGCCCTATACCGTTAAGGTTGTTGTTACCACCCTGATACCAGTTGGGGGAGTTATAGGCCTGTGAGAACTGCAGTGAGGCAGAGAATCGGCGTAGCCAGTGAGTGGCTTTGATGTCGACTGATTTGGGTGCTTCCTTGACTTCGGAGACATCGATGAAATTTTCCTCGATGACGATTTTTGCCGAAGAGGGGTCAACCGAGGCATGATATTCCTTGGGTGGTTCAGGAAGCAGAGATTCAATATAGAAGTTTCCGGCGGGGTTATTGTAGAAATAACTTGAGCGGAGGTTGGAAATCATGGAGTTGAGATGACGCTGTCGGTCAATCCATCCGTAAACCTGCTGTGAACGTTGACCGGGCCCGCTGATGTAGAGGGTGGAATCGGTCAGGCGATAATGGTCATAGACCAGATCGCTGAAATTTATCTGTGGAATGCGCAGGTCATTCACAACTATGGTGGTGTCTATCTCGAGAGTGTCGGCAACCGAGGGCTCTTCTTCGGTCAGTTCAAGAAGATTCAGTTGCGTCTGTGCCGCCACTGTTCCGGAGGTGAGCAGTGCGAGCGCCGTGATAAATGATTTGAATAACTTAATGGTCATAAATAGTTGAGAGTTGTGATTTTGCGAAATTTATTGTCAGGTTCTTAATGGATAATGGTTATCTGCAGGGGTGATGAGCCGCAGAAACGTTTCCCATCGTCGGCCATAACCCTGACGGTGTAACTGCCGTCAGGCAGATCCGTCGTGACTGTGTCCAAAACGTATGGGAATGAAACATTATTCCTGCTCAGGATATGTTTTCCTGATATATCTTCTATTATCAGCCTCGCGGTGTAGTCAGCCGGGAAGTTGTGCTCAACGCTGAATGTCACCTCGTCGGTTACTATTTCCTTGTCAGTCAGCAGTATAATCTCGGTTTCGTCGTTGACGACCTGGAAGTTGAGCGATTCGGAAATGATATTGCCCGACAGTCCGGTGACGGTGAGTGTCAAGGTGTGGGTACCTTCCGAAAGACCCTCCATAGGCAGGTCAATTGTGATAACCCCGTCAACATCGGTATGCATGAAGGTACGCAATCTATCTATTTTTTCTTTGTTGTCCAGCACAAGTTTTACGGATTGGTTAATCCCTGTCGCCTGTACAGTTGACGCGGCTCCGGCTCCTTTTATTTCGGCATGGAACGTTGTGGACGGTCCTACAACCGAGCCATCGGAATATGTTTCGTCACCCAGATATATAGCCACTATCTCTGTGTCATCGGTATAGGAATTGATGGCATCGGGCGACGGCTCCTCGATTCTGACATCCTTGATTATTCCCGATGCATTGAGCGCGGGTGCATCATTAACTTCCGCTGCTATGATAATACGGGCACCATTACCGGGACGCGAAGGCGCAGGTATGACGGCTTCTCCATGAATGGTACCGTTGACAACAGGCAGTTTAACCATGCAAAGTAGGTCATCCTCAATCATCACTTCTGCTACGTTGCGATCCGATGCAGGTGCTTTGTCAGAGTAGAGGTTAGGCACCGGCCGACCGCTCTCATATACAAATATTGTCGCTGTTCCGTTGTAGTCCTCCTGCAGATTACCTTCTTTGTCGGTAACACGTCCGGTGAAGATGTTGGAGTGCATAGGCAGAAGAACAGCATCCCCTTCCGAGGTGTCGTTGCCGTTGATTTCCGTCAACTCAACCGAATGGGCAAAGGGATAGAGAGGCAGCGCGGGGTCTCCCCCGAAATTGTACGCCATGGTTGTTCCGCGGGCTGCCTGATAGTATCGGTCGTAGAAGTTGTAGTTTCTCATTTTGCGGAAAATGTCGGCGTAACAGTCCTGCGGCCCTGCTTCACCCCAATATTTCAGATAGAGCATTGCCAGTTGGCGGTTTTCTTCGTTGTACACTTCGCGTGCTGCTGAAATCAGTGCCACTGTTCCTCCATCTTCGGCAAACAGGGTGGTTTCGCAGATGTTATCGTCCTGGCGGTCAAAGGAGAAGGCGTTGCATGAAGAGAAGAACATCAGAGGATACTGACTGATTTTGGTACGGTTTACCAATAATTTTGTCCATATACCTTCCGATGTGAAGCAGTCGGGACGTCCGTGACCTGAGTAATAGAAGAATCCTACACCTTTCTCCAGCGTCTCCATGACTTTCTGACGGGCCTGCAGCCCAACCTTTTTTTCCCAGGGATAGATGCCGTTATGGGCACGGCTGACTGCGGTGGTCGGGAGTGATGCGTTAATCTGCAGGGCTACGCTTTCGGAGTTTACAAGATGTATGTCGGCATTGCCGTCGTCGGCGAAAAGCAGTGCCCGGGTGCGTGCTTCTGCCGATACACCTTCCCGCATGTATCGTTCGGCCTTGTCAACGTATATCTTTGCCTGATAGTTGCTTATGGCGGGGATACGCCCTACCGAAATCATCATGTTGTGATAGCCGCTTTCCTCGCGGGTATCGATGATGTTTCCCGTGGAGTTGTCATGGAGCAGAGCGAAATATGAATCGCTGGTTGAGGATGTGTCATCTTTCAACTGAAAGTCGACGTTGTCCGGCTGATAACAGAGCAACATTTTGTCGGGGGTGTACATCGCATGCTCGGGCAGAAGCAGACGGTTGTCGTAGATGGATGCTCCCATCAGCAGCAGATAGCGGAACTTTTCGCAGTCGCGGTCATAGAACATCTTAGACATACGGCGGTAGGCCATGGCGGTTGGTGTTCCTGATGAGAATTCGTTGAAAATATCCTGATGGGACACTACCTGAACGTCAAACCCTTGATATTGACGGTGTAGGTCAGCCAGACGGTTTGCCTGGTCATGACATTCATCCGTTGTAATAATGAGCATGTCGGGGGTGTCCAGTGAGTGCAGATTCTGGTTTGCGGCTAACGGCTCTGCCGTCGGGCGGTGGTGGGGCTGATCCGGACGGAAGGCTATCAGATGTTTGTGGCTGTCCGGAACAGACGGGGAACAACGCCCTGAAAAGTAAAGGATTGAGCCACTTACGGACTCATCCGCACTCTCAGCGTTTACCAGTTCGTAACGTTTGACGGCAACAGGATTGGTGATGTCCCATACTTCAAGTTGCTCAGGAGTATACTCGGGAATGACAACACGTGTACGGGCGGTGGTACGGTTGTATGTCATGGCCAGTTCCGCAACATCTTTCATGTCGTTGCTGCGGGTGTATGCCACTCCGAGGAAGTCGTATGCCAGAAATGATGCCTGCGNAGAAGCGGTGAACTCTATGTTGATGTTTTCCGCTTTACCATCTGAATAGGGAATGGTGTAGAGGGGAAGCAAGGTGCTGAAATACCCTTCACCGGTCAAACGGGGTGGAGTNAGGNTGGTGTTGTCAGNCCTTAATGTAAAAGGGTATATGCCGTTGGTGACCACGGTGCCGTTGAGTGTGGCATTTGTTCCGTCAGNACGTCCCGGNGTAGGGATTGTGATGGTNCCTGCCGAGGGANTGCNGGCTATGTTCTCGCTGAAGAAAAATACGCCGGCTTTCACCGGATTAAGTTCCATAGGGTTGATGTAGGTCAGCGAGGAGTGGGTCAGGAGTGTGTCGGCTGAGGCCTCGCTATCGTAGCGGAGTTGCTCCATCAGGAGCGGTTCGCGTGAATCGGTCAGGAAATAATAGCCTGCNGTGGCGTAATGATTGCGTTGCAACTCTATTTTTGACTGTCGGTTGAATTTNGCAACAATGTNGGATTGACCGTAAAAAAGCAGCCGTTCATTGTTGTGCATTGCCGGCACCTGGGGAAGGTCATCGTGGTCGGAAATGCTGAAACTGTTATGGTAGAGCGCGGCTCCACCGTAGCCGAATACGGTTACTTTCTCGGGACTGTCAAATCCGAGTTCGCGAAGTGTGTCGTAGGATAGTTCCTGAATGCCGTTTTCTGTTACCTTCACCTTTGCCCATCGTCCGGAACTGAGCACTGAATTGCTGTTCCAGTCAAGAGAGAAGCATCTGAAAGCCGAACCGACACTGAGTATTGTCAGGAGTAAGATGTTAATGATTGATTTGCGGTATGGCATGTTTCGGATGTGACAGTGTTATGAGGCGTGTGTTTGTTATTTAATTCTGAATTTGAGCAGCGGTGTGGGCTGAAGTTGTGTAGTCAGTTCAACACGTGTGTTGATGGTGGCGGGAATTGTGAGCGGAAGTCGCGAGGTGGCGATTATATCTCCTATTTTTAATGTTATGTTCTGCGATAGTAGTTCAATGGCGCGATTAAACTGACACCGGGTTAAATCTACGGGTATCTCAGTGTCATTGCACCTGACGGTGAATTGTTGTGGCAGATCCTCCAGCGGAATACTCTGACCGAGTATGACGGCGTTGTCAAAGTTGGTCACGGTAGGATTACCGTGGCGCAACGGGGCGCCTTCAATAATCGGAACAACTCGCGCTATGAATGTCAGCGATGCGTAGTAGCGTTCTGCAAATTTCGCGGGTATGGTTTTCCCGAGCCTGTTTATGGTAATGGCAGGCATAATCTCAATGCTGAATTCCGGTGCGAAGTCGGGTACGAAAAGCGGATTCCCCGGGTGCAGAAGGGCTGAGTCAGTCAGCAGTGTGACTGATTCGGGAAGCAGTGCATCATCGCATATATCTCGGTCAAAGAGCAGTAGTTTCATAGGTGAATAGATTTTGACGAGCGCGCTTTGGTGATACTCAACCGGTTGTACATCACCGCGAGGTGAGCGTAGATCGAAGTGTTCTGAACCACAATATCATCTGTTACGCGGATGCGGTAGGGGGTGTAGTTCCAGAGTGCCTTGACACCGGCCTCGATCAGTTGGTCGGCAACCTGCTGGGCATGTTCAACGGGGACGGTGATGATTCCGATTTCGGCACTGAACTGTTTGCGGCGCAATGCGAGTTCGTGAATGTCAAACACGGGGATTCCGCACAGCGTGCGCCCGATAATGTCAGGGTTGGTGTCAAATCCTGCAACGATGTTCAGACCGTAGTTGGCCAGACCGGAGTCCTGAATCAGGGCTCCACCCAGACTGCCTACTCCAACGATCAGTGCGTTGTGTGAGCGATGGAAACCGAGGAAGTCCTGCAACTCCTTTTCAAGAGTTATGACGTTGTAGCCTATCCTTGTTTTCCCTTTTATGTTGAGAAATGACAGGTCTTTCGCTATTTGTGAGGCATCGACGCTCAGTTCTCGGGAAATCTGAGTGGAGGAGACGTATTCCACTTGTTGGTCTTTAAGCATGCTCACGTATGCGAGATACCACGGAAGCCTGCGCAGGGCGGGTTCCGGGATTATATCGTGTATGTGGTCAGGGGTTATGGCCATGGCGGGGTTATGTCTTGAACGTTTATTTTGATTACGTGCCTGAAAACGGTACGGCTAACGTGTAATTTTCTGCAAATTTACGAAAAATTGGTTAGATACGTGTGTCGTTGGTGGGAAAATGCGGTGTCAGGCTGAGAAAAAATGTCAGAAACTGTTTAACACACTCTTAATCTCTGATTGATACGGGGCTGATTGGCAAACCGCCCCGGAGTACAGATTATCCTGCTGCTACCGCAATTTTCTTCGTTACGGAGTTGGAGGTTGATCCGTCGGCCTCGGTCATGGTGGCGCGGTAGAGGTATATTCCGCGTACNACACGGCGTCCTGACATGTCGGTCAGATTCCANGTGATGGGGAACGAGGTGAACAGATCGCTGCGTCCGGACTGTTCNGATGTCCACACTCGCTGCCCGAGCATGTTGTAGATNTCCATGGTTATCGTAACCATGGCGTCNGGGCGGTTGTGGGTCAGGTAGAAGTTGGCTTCTACNGTTGCGGGATTGGCATCGGTGTACACGCTCAGAATCTCGCCGGGGAGTCCGTTGACAACATTGAATTCTATGGTGGCTTCATCGGAGTTGCCTGATGTGTCCCATATTCTCAGCCGGAGGGTATGGNGTCCGTCGGCAAGGTCCTGAAGGGGGTAGGCGATGGTGCCTGACGGAGTGCCGTCGGATGAGGGTGTNTAATAGTTTGACACATCGTTGATGCTCTTGCCGTCAAGCCAGAGTATCATCTGATGNCCGATGCCGGCGTTGGAGAGGTTGATGCCGACATTGTCTGATATATAGGCTATTACGGTGNGTGANTCGTTGACGGTGCCGCCGTTGGTGAACGCTGAGTGGTTCAGGAAGAACTTNTCAATGACGGGAGGTATGGTGTCGGCGGGNGCGGATGTGTCATAGCCGTAAACGTAGAAGTCACGACAAACACCGGCTGCCTCTTTCTGCTTGTCGTTTGTGACTGCATAGAGGTCGAGGGTGGCGGTGCGGAAGTTGTCGGCAATCTCTGAGGGCATGGCGATGGAGAGGGNGAACTCTCCGTTTTTTACTGAATCGGTGCCGGTGTAAAGACGGTTGCCGTGCTGNTCAAAGGTTATCTCTTTNCCTGTTTTNCCATTTCCGTTTGAGGTTACGCTCATGTCGGCATCATAAAGCACGGATTCGATTTTGCCGTTGAATGATCGGTCGGGATTACCGGTGCCGTCATCGATGTAGCCGGTTACGGTGGCTCGNTGGGCAGCCATGATTATNGGTTGNTTGTCGCCACCNACGGTNGTTCCGTTGATTTCGGTTACGACGGTNCGGTGCTCNGGCATGGCGGGACGCATNGCGGGNTCGCCAAGGAACACGTATTTNAGTTTGTTTTCATTGGGGATGNGGGTNGCNCCGGAGCGNTAATTGTATTTGGCCTGACGCATTGCTTCCGCTACCGGGAGGAANCGGTTTGAAGCATCTTTTTCAAAGATTGTTTCTCCGAAAACTTCGGCAAGGTCGCCGTTTTCGGATATNTACACGGGGCGTGTGGCGCTGATCACGGCTATCACNCCGCCGTTGGTGTTCTTGAACAGAAGTTCGGCNGCGGAGGTGGTGGCTGAATCCCATCGCATGAAGTCGCATGTNCCGGCGTAGACTATGGGCCAGTGGCGCAGATACAGTGAGTTGATGTCGTTNTATGTCATNAGTCCGTCGGCGGTCCATGANGTNGGGTTGGCNTGACCCATGAAATGCCACCACAGCACACCTTCATCNAGCATGCGNAACATGTCGGTGCGGGCCTGGGGATAGACGGACCCTACCTTGTCGTAGGCGTCAATGTATACTTTTTTGTANAGCATGTCGTTTCCGCCGTTGGAGTTGAGCATACCGTTGTAGAGTCGCTCGATGTCGGTCATGTGTACGCCGGAGTCATCGTCATCAGCAACTAAAAGNACNTTGTTTTTCCATCCGGAGGGGTGGGAGTCGTGCATGTAGGTGTAAATTTTGTCTACGGCGTTCTTTGCCTCGTTGAGGGTAGTGACGGGAAGGCGTCCGATGGCGATGAGTGGCTTGTCGCGCGACATCTGTGCGCCGGAATTGTCGGCCAGGAATGTCAGGATGTCGTCGGTGGTGTATGAGTCGCTGTCGCTCAGTCCNCCATCTGTCTGCCAGCAGGGCANGGTNGGGGTGTTGAGCGCTTTGATGTTNGAGGTGATTTGACGGTTGTCATGTGTGGAACGTCCGATAAGGAGCACGTAGCGNAGGGGNGTGCCGGCAACTTCGCCTCGGTCATAGAACATTTTCAGGCATCGGCGAAGTGAGTTGACATCGGCTGTTCCTGATGAAAATTCGTTGTATACCTGGTTCACGTCAAGAACGGCTACGGTGAGCGANTCGGAGCCCTGGCGATGTATGTCGGCAAGACGTTCNGCCTGAACTTTCCATTGAGGNAGCGTGAAGATGACCATNTCGGGGGTNCTCATGCCGTGGATGTTCTGATTGGCCACCGACTCAACATATTTTGGCGAAGGATAAGTGGCACTTTCATTCCATGCCACATAATCACGCANTGANCCGAAGTAAGCGGTCCATACTAATGAGCCATTCTCTTCCGATGCATTGATCTGGCTGATGTCCAAGGGGTTGGTAACATCCCACAGGTGGGTNGACGCATCGGCTCCTTCAAGTTTCATTTGAGGATTCTTTGACGAGAAACTCAGTTTGCCGTCTTTCATCCGCAGATGGCGTGAATAGTTGATGGTGATGTAGTCGAGGTTNATGGTCTGNATGTTGTTCGAAGTGGAGTTGGTNGCGTTTATCCCNACAGTCANATTGTCGGACGAAGGCACGAATGTGCCGCGGAAGTTACCCTCTTTNCCATGATATTTCGATTCGTTGGGGACNTGGGCGATAGCGGCATTGGGCGATACGGTGATGGCTTCGTCNTTGGCNGTNAAGGAGAAACGCGCTGTCTCATTGTTAGTTGCGCGTGCTATTATGGAAAAGTTTATCCACGCCTGATCCCCCTCTACATGGTCTGTCAGGGTGAAATTGAATTTTTGGGCGGGCTGNCTCTTCAGGTTCTCCCCTACGAGGGTGTGTCCGGTTTCACCCAGTGAGAGTATATCTTTCTCGTGATATATTTTTTCNGTAAATTTGGTTGCGGGATTGGTNGCNCCCGGTGTGCCGGTNCGCTGCATGGGCGCTTCCGGTTCATCATTCTCGGTAAGGTAATAGTAGCCGTAGTCGGAGAATGGATTCTGCGACTGACGGAACTGTGTGACGAAAATGCTGTTCCATGACACAGGACCTGCGGCATAGAAATATATACCCTTGGCACCGGTCAAGGTCTGAACCTGCGGCAAATCGTCGGTATAACTGCTTTCTGAGAGTTGATCGGGTAGACGGCGACCGCCGTAGCCGTATACTCGAACTTTTTCAGGATTGGTGAAGCCCCATTTCCTGAGGTCCGCTGTGGATATGTGGTGTATCCCGCTCTCTGAAACACTGACCTTGACCCACCTGTTTTCTGATAACTTTGATTTCTCAGCATAAACCGATGTGTCAAACGCATGGACTGAACTCACAGAAAGTGCAAATATGCACATCAGTGAGAAAATCAAGCGGGTGGATATGTTTGGGAGTGTATATTTTTTTGTCATTTCGTTCTGTTGGTTTACCTTGCTATGGGATAAAATATGGGAAAATAGCAGAAATGGAATCAATTCACTATTTAATTATCTGTTAAGTTGCACGGATAAGTAGATGTTGAAAATTAGTTTATACTTAGTTCGTTTCTATTTTCGAGTGATATTTTGTTTTTGAAGAAGGAGTGTAGTGAACTACACGACTGATGAAAAAACGGAATAGCGCCGAA